>LFSA01000119.1 GCA_001512635.1 Pelotomaculum sp. DTU098
AAAGAAAGATAAACCGGAATATACGAACCTAACGCTTTTTCCTGAAACGGAAGGGGTGTAGTAGTACGTCTCTGAATAATGCCTTCAAAGCCTTGTTATAACTGAGTTTCTAATTTTTAAGTTTCAAACTTAGGCATGAGGGTTTATTGTCAGGCTTGAGATTATTGTTCATAAACATTCCTTTCTCAATTACTGGAAAAGGGCACAAAAAAGACGATGGAGAAAACCACCGTCTTTATTTATATACTATTCCATCTAAATAATATATAAAAAGGTTAGTAATAAAGATGTGCCTTCTCCGGATTTATATCCTTCAGTTTTTCAAAACAGACGCACTTATCCCTGTAAACAAAACCAGTAACAGGGATCACAGGGACAGCTGCCATATAGATTCCGGAAAAGCTACACATCTTTTTACCCTCCTCTTCAAAAAACCTATTACATGGTACTTCATTTCATTCAAAAAATCAATAATGCTTTCTCTCTACTGGTTATTTCATTCCCGGCTGGGTTCAACTTATACAAAGCCAGTTATGGGGTTTGCTGTTACGGCCAGCTTAAATCCAAGTTAAACTGACACAACTGACAATAAGCGGCTGTAAAGGTACCGGTGACTGCCTGCAAGTTACTGCTTCAGTCAATTTTGCTAGAAACCCTGTCTTCAGTACCTTGAGCAGCAACATTTTACCAAATCCCCACTCTTTCTTCCGGCGGCACATACATCCCGTCTTTTTCACCAATGTCAAAGGCCTCATAAAACTCATCGAAATTAACCACAGTACGGTTAACTCTAAGTTTAGCGTTGCTGTGCACATCAACTTTACTAAAATAATCGGCCATTTGCCGGGTTAGGGTTTGCCGCCAGATAACGGCATTAGATTTAAAAAATGCTTGATAATCCGGGTTCTCATACCGGGACAAAACCTTAAGGCAGCATGACATGGCCCCCAGGTCGGCGATATTCTCAAACAGAGTCAGCTCACCGTCGCTCTCGATGCCCGCAATTATCTCCAAACCGTCATAGAATTCTTGGACCCGTTTGGCTCTTTCCATAAAATTCTGGTAATCATCTTCGGTCCACCAGTTCTTTGCGTTGCCCATTTCATCAAATTTTCCTCCCACGGTATCAAAGGCATGGGTAATTTCATGGGCAATGACCGTCCCGATCCCCCCGTAGTTTTCGGCAGGGGAGGCATTGACGCTGTAAAACGGTTCTTGCAGTATTCCGGCAGGAAATACTATTTCATTGTTTTGAGGATTGTAATAGGCATTTACCTCATAGACAGGCATTATCCAGGTACTCTTATCCACGGGTTGGCCTTGTTTAGCTATATTTTCATTAATATAAGCCAGGCTAATCCTGCATACATTATCAAAATAGCTGCCGCCGTCCTCATAGGATATGATGTCCGTATTATCCAGAGTTGTAGGCCATTTATCCGGATAGCCGATTTTTACATTCATGTTATCAAGTTTTTTCAGGGCCCTTTCTTTGGTCTCATTGCTCATCCAATCCAGATTAATGATTTTCTGTTTATACACCTCAATGAAGTTGGCAACCATCTCTTCTACATCTTTTTTGGCCTGCTCAGAAAAATATTTTTCCACGTAAATCTCGCCCAAATAGTCCGGCAGATAATCTTTTACTGCATCCAGTGCCAGCTGTTGGTCAGTTTTTACTCCTTCCACACCATAAACCCGGGCTTTAAACTCCTGTTCAGCCTCGCTAAATTCCCTGGAAAGGGTGAAACCGCAAGCATCAATAAACTTAAATTTTGCATAGTCCTTTAGCAGTTCCAAATTCTCTTCATTAAAATACTGAGCAGATTTTAGCAGCAAACCTTTATCTTCTACCCAAACTCGGTCAGGTAACTGGTACCCGGTGTCTGTGATTGTTTTCTTAAGGTCAAAATTAGGATATAACGATGCGAGTTGTTCCAGGGTATAAACATTATAGATTTTATCTACATCGTAATATTCCTCCGGGTCCAGGCTGTTCTCAGAGAGTTCCTTTTCCAGGGCAAATATCTTTTCGGATACACTCTGGACAGTCGCTTCGTCTTCCCCGGCCAGTGTCAACAACCGGCTAATATACTTTATACAGGCATCCCTTTTGTCCGGAGATAGATAAAAATCCTTTTGCCAGGTAGGATTCAGAGCTCTATGGAACATCATGTAACTGGAACTGTCCTGGGGGTCCTGTTCTAAATAATAAAACAAGAGCTGTCCATTACCTGTTTTCCGGTTAATATCGATATCAGTCTGAACCAGTTGTTCCAGGCTGCCCGCCTCTTCGTAAGCCTGCAGATACTTCCTGACCGGTTCTATCCCCTGTTTATTCCTGCTGTCCAGGTCAAGGGCACTTTGGTAAAAATCAAGCAGTTTTTGCTCTTTTGAACCCTGGGGCCAATCCTTCTGCGAAAGGGTATTCAGGAGCTCAGAAATCCGCTTATCATTTTCATCTCTCAGCTGGTAAAATATATTGTAGCGGGCCTCCCCTGCAGGAATCTGGGAACTATCCAGCCATTCCTTATTGACAGCCGCATAAAAATCATCCTTCAAGTTGCTGCCCAACAGATCCCATATTCTTCTTATGATGTTATTCAGCTCGGAAGAGCTTATATTTTCATTTGCCCCCAATTCTCCATCAACCGGGCTGTATAATACCCCTGCTTCTTTAAGCTTATTTACTTCTTCCGCTGCCCACTGGGGCACATCATTATAATGCTGGTCAAAAACGCCCCTCCTCAGGTTATCGCCCAGGGGTGACGGGAGCTCTCCAAAGGCACGGCTGAGCATGACCAGGGCCTGTACTTTAGTGGCCGGTTCTTCTTCACGCAGGGTGCCATCCTCAAAGCCCAGCATGATATCACTTTCCGAGATCCCCGGGTTATAGTTGTCAGCAGCGTTTAAAACGATCCTCGCAACTTCCCCCCGGCTTAAATAAACCGGCGTTTCCCCTGCCCAGGCAGGGCTCATAGAAAAAACAAGAGCCACAATCAACAGCACAGCAATGATCCGGCATTTTTTGAGTTTCTGCATACAACTTCCCCCCAAACCACTATTTATCAACCTGGGTGCTAGTATTTGCATATCGCCCCAGCGGTTTATCAATAGTAATTTCGCCATAGTTGGATAAATCCCTACCAATATTATGACAAATAACCAATATGCACAGTTTTAACCAGACAAATCAATCAGCTGGCACTTCGTTTCTCTCGTACCAGGGCCACAGTTCAACTATCATCATATCTGGACACCGCTTTCATTGCCCACATACAAAAAATGCCGGCAGACGCCGAATAGAATAACCACGGCATTGCCCGGCTTGATTCCAAAAGTCCCAACAGAGGGTCAGTCTCCCCTTTTAAAAGAAACCTTTTGTCCTGCAGAATATATTTTAACATTTTCAGCGCCGGCAGTGATTCTGAAGGCAAGTGCATTATCTTTAATGATAAACCCGGATAACTCACTGATGCCGTAATCAAATAACACAGGGGCCAGGGGAGTTGAGGGCCCTACCAGAGTGACCCGCCGGGCTTTTTGGGATAATTCCAGCATTCTGGGCAGGGTTTTATCGGTAATGGTTGAGCTGGAGATATATACATAGTCGCACTCCGGCAGAATATACTCACAGGCAGGGATAGGGTAATCCCCTTCCTGGGGCTCCCAGCTGATTATCGATAAATCGCAGATCGGCTCAAAAAGACTTTCCAGGTAAGGGAAATGCCCGATGACGGCAACTTTTTTACCTTTGATTTCGTTTTGGGACATAATAAACGGATCGTACATTCTGTCCTCAACCCGCCTGGCATCAGAAAAATTGACACCGTTTGCCCTCGCAATCTCCGGGTTGTTGTAATAGGCATTAATGGCTGCATGGCCTGCCGAGGCTTCCACGAAGTTCCACGACTTGACGGCGCCTGCTACTTCCCGCAGGGGCGCACCTATAAGGTTTTTGTTGAACATGGGCATTCTGGTCTTACAATCCCTCAGGTAAGCAATCCCCGCTCCCTTTCCGCTGCGCACATAGGAAGCTTCGTACCCGCTTATCAGCTCATCAACAATGAGGTCTTCAGGTATTCCGTCAATCAAGGCATCGTAGATTTCCCACATAGCCTGCACTCCCTTCCTTTACTTGAGAAGCTCTTCCGTAATTATTTCACCACTGCGCAGGCGGTTACGGATCGCCTGCAAGGTGTTGTCAATCTTCTCAATGGCGGCAAGGCTTTTTCTTTCGACATCCGAGGTCCTGATAACTTTACTGATACCGCCGTTTTTCATGACAATGCGTTTATCCGCTCTAAGGGCCAGCAGCGGATCATGGGTTGATATAAAGACAATTTTTTCGCTTTTCGCTAGAATTTCGATGGCCTGGCGCCTGTCGATTCCTGCATTTTCAATCTCATCGATCAAGATCACCGGCGAATTGCTCATATTGGCTGTATCTGCTATCATCAGAGCTCTGGACTGCCCGCCGCTCAGTTGGGTTAGTTTTGTATCTATGGTAAATTTCTCGCCGGAAAGTTCATTGGCGCTGAGGAAGCATTTCTCAACTATTTCAGCGGTATTCCTGGCCAATCTGCTTTTTGCGTGCATCTCCAGAAATTCGCGGACCGTCAGGTCCATAACGAAATTCATATTTTGCGAAAGCTGGGCCACCAGTTTCCCGCCCATTTCAAAACGCTGGAGGTCATCCGGTGCAATGCCGTTGATCAAGATCTGCCTGGCCGTAGGTGTATCCCTTTGGGCAAGACACTCAATATCGCTTAGAAGCCTGCTTTTCCCGGACCCGGTGGGCCCTACAACGCTGATCACTTCCCCGGCAGCAATGGTCAGCTCAACGTTTTCCGGTTCCTTCAATTTATTAAAACCGCCCAGGATGGTCAATGAGGAAACCCTGCCGGTAGACTCTTCTACCCGGGTAAAATTTTCCAGAAAAATGCAAAACTCTTGTAGTAAACCATAGCTGTCCAGTCCGAATTCAGCGAGAGTTTCCTCTCCCACTTCTTCAAGGGCCTGGGGCAATGGTAGCACTTTAGAGATGGCTTCCAGGCGGAAATTGGCCAGGAAGTCTCCGGCAATGGGGTAGTCTTTTAATATCTTCTCAAGGTTTGTGTTTTTTAAATAGGTCATTAAATCTGCAGTATTCATACGCCCTTAAACTCTAGTTTTTTTAGCATACCCATCTGGTACTTATCCCCGATTCTCGTTTCCCCTGTGCAGTAGGAACAAACCGCAGCAGGTGTGGTAAACCTCAGTTTCAAGTCTTTCAACGTAAGGATGTCGCGTGCCTCCCTTATATACTTCGACAGCATAAAGGTTCCCTGCCCGGTGATGCCGTTGACAAAAATAATTCTTGCCGATGAGTTGACCTGTTTGACATTGAACGCAAACACTTCCCTTTCCGCCTGTGAAACAATATCTCCCTTGGTAATCACTACTACGTCCGCAAACCTCAGCAGGGGGCCTATTTTGCGCGGTGTGTTGATTCCCGACAGATTATCAATAACACATATGGCAAGAATCCCGTTGATATACGGAGAACAGCGGTTGCACAGACCGGCACTCTCCGTAATAAGCATTTCGAATCCAGAACTCAGGCCCCATTGGACGGCATCCTCAATATTGCTGACATAATAGTGGTCAGGGCAAAACCTCCCGGAAAACCCTATCTGGACAGGGATACCCGCTTCCTGGTAGGACAGTTTGTCAAAGGAAGTGAGACAGTCAAATTTGACGACTCCGATACTGCCTTTCTCCAGATCCATACACTCAATGAGTTTTAGAATGACAGAAGTCTTTCCCGAAGAGGGGGGGCCGGCCACTGTGACAAGTTTCATAGCAGCTCACCTTGGATTTTCGTTGATTTATTTGTTGGTTTATTTAAACCTTAAAAATTTTTTTGGCCTTTATATTATATCCTTTATATTATAACAGAGCTTACCTTTCCCGTCATTGGCCACAGAAGAAACTTGAGCCGATCGGTCTCCGCCAGCCTGTTCATTGGTCCAGGTGTCTCAAATCAACCCTTTCACCAACAGTTGCTTTGTATAAAATATCAATAAGATCCCCATTATTAAGATTAATAAATAGTGCCGGGGTGAATCGATGATGGCCAATAAAGAAAGCAAAAAACAACCTTTGGAGCTGGCAACCTTTGCGGGCGGCTGCTTCTGGTGTATGGTGGCTCCCTTTCAGCAACTCCCGGGAGTGGTTAAAGTAGTGTCCGGTTATACAGGCGGTCACAAAGAGTTCCCAACCTACGAGGAAGTCTGCTCCAATACAACGGGACATTATGAAGCAGTACAAATAACATTTAATCCTGATTTATGCCCATATGAAAAATTGCTCGACACTTACTGGCGCCAAATCGACCCCACCGATCCGGGGGGGCAGTTTGCAGACCGGGGACCATCATATAAAACTGCGATCTTTTATCATAACGAGGAACAAAAGCAAAAGGCCCTGGCATCTAAAAAGGCCCTTGAAGAATGCGGCCGTTTTACCCGGCCCATTGTCACGCAAATCCTGAAAGCTTCCAGTTTCTACCCCGCCGAGGAGTACCATCAAAACTACCACGAAAAAAACCCGGGGCACTACAAAATTTACCGTCAGGCCTCGGGGCGGGCCGGCTTTATAGAGAAGTACTGGAGTCAAGATAAAGCACAAGATAAAAACCGAGATAAAGAGCAGGAATCACTTAAGAATAGGTTGACCAAACTCCAGTATGAAGTAACCCAGAATAACGCTACGGAGCCGCCCTTCAATAATGAATACTGGGACAATAAGCGAGAGGGCATCTACGTGGATATTGTTTCCGGCGAACCGCTGTTCAGCTCCCTGGATAAATTTGATTCCGGATGCGGCTGGCCAAGCTTCACTAAACCACTGCACCCGGAAAGTATTACAAAACATATTGACAAGAGCCATAACATGGTCCGCACTGAGGTTAAAAGCAGAAAAGCCGGTTCTCATCTGGGCCATGTATTTAATGACGGCCCGGCTCCAACAGGTTTGCGCTACTGCATAAACTCTGCATCATTACGGTTTATCCCAAAGGAGGATCTGGAAAAGGAAGGCTATAAAGAATATCTCAGTCTTTTTGATTAAAAACAGCTGCTTATCCAGAGAGGTTTTTTAATTTATTTCCTTTGAGGGATTTACATCCAGGGGAGGGATTCAGGCTCTCTTTTATAACTCAACTGGCAGGTAGTTGCGCAGGGCAATACCATGCCTGCTCACGCTACAATCCAGCGCATATATCTCTACGCCAGCGGATACAGCCCGGCGAAGCGTTTCTGTAAATAAAGGGTCGGTAACCAGGTTGGGAGAGAAAACACGGGCGTCTTCCCGCTGCACCACAAAAATAACAGCAGCCCGAAAACCATCACTAAGCGTCCTCACCAGTTCCTGAAGGTGTTTGCTACCCCTTGCCGAGGGAGCATCAGGGAATCTTGCCACGCCATCTTTTTCCACCAGAGTAACTGATTTAACCTCAATAAAACAAGGGCGGCCCCCGTCCTCCAGGTACAGGTCAAAGCGGTTTTCACCGTACCTGGCTTCTTTTTTAATCTCCCGGTAACCTCTAAATTGAACCAGAACTTGTTGCAACAGGGACTTATGAATAAGCCGGTTCGGCAGCAGGGAATCCACGGATACCAGATTTTCTCCATAATGAGCCAGGTGAATACGGTATTGAGTCCGCCTCCCGGCAGGCAGCGGGGCAACATAAACAGTGTTGCCGGGAAACAATAACTCCCGCATCCTCCCTGAACTCGGAACGTGAGCTGGGCATACCTGCCCCGCCACGTCCACCAGCCCAACAAAACGGTTTAACCTTTCTACAAAACTTGCTTTAAGGAACTCAGGGAAAGGAATAACAACATCTTTCAGCAATAAGGACTTAGGCGTAAAATACACCTGCTTAAACCACCTGCCAGAGTTCTTTCATAAAAAATTTATTTGCATATGTTTAACCAAAAAAAGAAACCTAATTCTCTTAATGCCAAAAAACTAAAAAACATCTAAATAAACTACCTGCCTATAGCCTGGAATAGTTTAAAAGTTTTCGACAACGAACAGCTTGCTGGAAAAGTGTTTTGGCCAAAAACTTCTCCTGTAAACAAAAAGTCCAGGCACATGAGGCCTGTGGAGTAAAACTATGGTACTACCTTATTTTCCTGGACCGACAGCCGGTTGTCAAGCCTCAATAGGTCATCCCATACTGCGCGTATTCTCCCACTTGAAGGTTGTAACATCCTGCCTGCCCCTTTTTTAAATTATCGAATCTCGTATTTACCTGATCGAAAGTTTATCCATGTGTTCAAGTCACCCATCCATTTGGTCAAGGTGGTTATCCACCTGGCCGGTCGATATGCTATAATCATGGGAAAACTGCTTTATGCGGGAAAACAGTTTTAATTTTGTAAGCAGGTGTTCTTAACAGTGCTTGATTCTTGCCGTCTTTGCCCGCGCAAATGCGAGGTCGACCGTACGGCCGGCAAAACGGGTTTTTGCCGTGCCCCTTTAAAACCGAAGGTAGCCAGGGCTGCCCTCCATTTCTGGGAAGAACCCTGCCTGAGCGGCGTTCAGGGCTCCGGCACCGTTTTCTTTTCCCATTGCAATTTAAAATGTATCTTCTGCCAGAACTACCGGATCAGCCAGGAGCACTTCGGCAGGGAGGTGGACATTCCCACTCTGGCTTCGATTTTTAGGGAACTGGAGCAACAGGGCGCCCACAACATCAACCTTGTTTCTCCCACACCCTACATTCCCCAGGTGGCGGCGGCGATAAAAAAGGCCCGGTCCCTCGGGATGAGGATACCGGTGGTATACAATTCAAACGCTTACGAGGAAACCGGAGCACTGGCTCAGCTGGAAGGGCTGGTGGACATCTACCTGCCGGACCTGAAGTACGCCAGCCAGGAAACTGCCGACCGGTTCTCCGGCGCGCCGGATTATTTTACTGCCGCCTCGCAGGCTATTCGGGAGATGTACCGGCAGGTAGGCCCTCCCTCCTTTGATACCGGCGGCCTCATGACCGGAGGGCTGATGATCCGGCACCTGATCCTGCCGGGCCAACTGGCTGATACTATACAGGTGTTGCGCTGGATCGCCGGGAATTTTCCCCGGGATGTTTATGTAAGTCTGATGGCCCAGTATTTCCCCACCTACCGCGCCTTACAGACCCCTCCTTTGAACCGGCGCCTGACCACAGCGGAATACAACCAGGCAGTGGACACCCTGCTCCAGCTGGGTCTGGAATCCGGATATGTCCAGGAGTTGTCCGCAGCTGACCAGTGTTATGTGCCCAACTTTGACGGCACAGGTGTACCCCCTTCACTACCTCCAGATTAAATATAGCTGTCCGGATTCCCCGTACTCATATGGAGGAATTAAAGGGTTAAATCGAGAAAACATTAATTCCAGCGCATTTGCTCAGTATAGAAAGGGGTATGGTTAAGTGAACAAGGTTCTGGTTATGCCCTGTCTGGACATTAAGGACGGGCGAGTGGTAAAGGGTATTAATTTCGTTAATCTTAGAGATGCGGGCGACCCGGTGGAGTGCGCCAGGGTTTACTGTGAAAACGGGGCCGATGAACTGGCATTTTTAGACATTACGGCGACTATTGAAAAAAGAAAGACTACATTAGAGGCTGTCCGGCGGGTTGCCCAGGTGACAACCATCCCCTTCACCGTAGGCGGAGGCATTAAGTCTCTATCAGATGCAGAGGAGGTACTTGAAGCCGGGGCCGACCGCATTTCTATCAGCAGCGCGGCTTTCCGCAATCCTGGTTTAATCGACCAGGCCGCCGCCAAATTCGGCTCTTCCAAAGTTGTAGTGGCAATAGATGTTGACCGGAATCCAGCACTTCCCTCCGGCTACGAAGTTTATATTGACGGGGGCAACACCCCCACCGGTAAAGATGCCGTGCAATGGGCCAGGGAAGCAGAAGCCAGGGGCGCAGGGTACATCCTGCCAACCAGTAAAACCCGCGACGGGGCAAAAACCGGTTACGACATACCGCTAATCCGTGGTATTAAAGAAGTGGTAAAAATCCCGGTGATCGCTTCCGGCGGGGCCGGTACGTTGGAGCATTTTCTGGAAGCCGCCCGGGACGGAAAGGCTGATATTCTGCTTGCTGCCTCCGTTTTCCACTTTGGGGAAATCAAGATCATGGACTTAAAAAAATACCTCAGAGAACATGGTTTTTAAAGTTTTGATTATATTTTTACGGCCCAAGTTCTACCGGTAGAAGACCTTTAAAACCCCTCGATTCCCTCTGGATTTTAAAAATTTTTGCTCTTAAAGTGACACCTCTTGCGAGCTTCTCAGCTTAAAGCGGTGTTTGTATTTGATTGCTCCTAAATTATATAAGACTAGAATTTTACAAAAACCAGGCATAGCAAAATACCTTACTTTTGCCGTTAGTGTAAAGTTATTGTAGGAGTTTTACAGACAAAAAGAGAAGATATCACCGTCCTGCC
>LFSA01000056.1 GCA_001512635.1 Pelotomaculum sp. DTU098
TCTTTTTTTACCTGTTTTTACTGCTCCCTATACTGAAAACCCACATTAATTTTACTCATACTGCTCTACAGAAGGATTATTTGCACTGGCGCCCTTGTAAAAAATTCCACTAAAAAACCAGCCAGCGGATTCCTGCCCCTGTCAAATTAACCCGGCTTGCCCAGGAGAGCAGCCGGGTTATTGTTTAATTTACCCGAAATACTACTGTAGATATTATCTATGGATTGCCTGCAGCCGGAACCATCTTTTTAAAGCTCACCAGTACAAGCTGCCCGCTGTTGTTTTTGTAGAAGTCGAAGATGACGGGATCGTCCTTGTTCAGAGCACCCCCGATTAATTCCACCGGGGCCAGGAAGGTTCTGGGTTCGTCACCAACTTTAATTTCAATAAAGTTGTTATCGATCCGCCCGACGTAAATCCCGGTCCAGGTTTTAAGCTCCACTCCTTCCGCGGGTTTCACCGCTTGAACCTGCGTGCTGGTCTGGTTACCTGCAACTGCCTGGTTCGCCGGAGCTGTCCGGTCCTGGTCAGCTCCGGAGGGCTGGGCCTCCGGCGTTTGTCCTGCTTGTTCCGCTGCGGGTGACTGGAGCTGTTGCTGAACCTGGCCGGTTTGGCCACTGGAGGCAGAGTCAAGGGGCTTACCTGTAAGCTGAGACATGATGGTCACATAGATAGCCATTACCACGACCACTGTACCGATGACGATCATAATGAAATTGTTAAGGGGTTTTTTCATATTGCTTAATCTCCTTGTTTTTATAAATTTGAGATAATACTATTATACTTATTTATACCCCTTTTTTGCAGTTCTAGACAGATTTTATTTATCCGGCTGCTTTATCCGGTTACCTTGCTGACAGTTATTTCTGAATCCTGCAGGTCCAGCCGCACGCGATCCCCCTTCTGGAAGGTTCCCTTTAAAAGCTCCTCGGAAAGGCGGTCTTCAACCAGGCGCAGGATAGCCCGCCGCAGCGGCCTGGCGCCGTAGTTTTCGTCGTAACCCTCTTTGGCCAGCAGGTCTTTGACCGGCTCGGTCACTTCAATCTCAACTTCGTTTTCCTTCATCCTTTCCGCAACTTCTTTCAGCATCAGGTCTACGATTTCCCGGATATGTTCAGGAGTGAGGGAATGGAAGACTATGGTCTCGTCAATCCTGTTCAGAAACTCGGGGCGGAAGGTCCTTTTCAATTCCTCCGTTACCTTGGCCTTCATGCTTTCATAGCTGGATTCCCGGGTCTCGCCGGTACGGAAGCCCAGGGTACTTTCCCTTTTGATGGTCTGCACGCCCACGTTTGAAGTCATGATCAGGACGGTATTTCTGAAATCCACAGTCCGGCCCTTGGCGTCTGTCAACCTGCCGTCTTCCAGCACCTGCAGGAGGATGTTGAAAACATCCGGGTGGGCTTTCTCAATTTCGTCAAGGAGAATCACTGTGTAAGGCCTGCGCCGCACCGCTTCGGTGAGCTGGCCGCCCTCATCGTAACCCACATAGCCCGGAGGGGCTCCTACAAGGCGGGAAACGTTAAACTTCTCCATGTATTCGGACATATCCAGCCGGACCATGGCGTCCTCGCTCCCGAAGAGAACATCGGCCAGGACCCTGGCCAGCTCGGTCTTGCCCACTCCAGTGGGTCCCAGGAAGATAAAGGAACCAATAGGCCGCTTCGGATCCTTCAAACCGGCCCTGGCCCGCCGCACCGCCCGGGCTACGGCATGGATGGCTTCATCCTGCCCCACAATCCGCTGGTGCATGGTTTCTTCTAATTTCAACAACCGCTCCGATTCCTCTTCCGCCAGTTTCTTTACGGGGATGCCGGTCCAGCTGGCAGTGATGTGGGCAATGACGTCCTCGTCCACCACCAGGTCCTCCCCGCCCTTTTGCTGCTTCCAGGATTCCTTGAGGCTTTCCAGTTCAGCCCGCAGCTTTTGCTCTTGATCCCGCAACTCGGCAGCCTTTTCAAATTCCTGGCTGTTTATGGCAGCTTCCTTTTCCTTCTGAAGCTGCTCCAGCTTATTCTCTTTTTCTTTTAAATCCGGTGGCGGGGTAAAGGCCTGCAGCCTCACCCTGGAGCCAGCCTCGTCAATGAGATCGATGGCCTTGTCGGGCAGGAAACGGTCCGTAATGTAACGGCTGGAAAGCCTGGCCGCTGCCTCCAGGGCCTCATCGGTAATCCGGACGCGGTGGTGCGCCTCGTACTTGTCCCGGAGCCCCCTTAAAATTTCCACTGTTTCCTCAACTGTGGGCTCGGACACCATGATGGGCTGGAAGCGCCGTTCCAGGGCAGCGTCCTTTTCAATATGTTTGCGGTACTCGTCCAAAGTGGTAGCCCCGATGCACTGCAGTTCCCCCCTGGCCAGGGCCGGCTTCAGAATGTTGGCCGCGTCAATGGCGCCTTCCGCCGCCCCTGCACCCACAAGGGTGTGCAGTTCATCGATGAACATAATCACATTGGTGGATTCCCGGATCTCTTCAATGATCTTTTTGAGGCGCTCCTCAAATTCACCCCGGTATTTGGTGCCGGCCACCAGTGTGCCCATGTCCAGGGTGATCACCCGCTTGCCGGCCAGAATTTCGGGAACGTTGCCCTTGGTGATCCGCTGGGCCAGTCCCTCGACAATGGCGGTCTTACCCACACCGGGGTCTCCGATCAGGACCGGATTGTTCTTGGTGCGCCTGCTTAAAACCTGGAGCACCCGTTCAATTTCCTTTTCCCGGCCCACCACGGGGTCCAGCTTGTCCTCCCTGGCCAGGGCGGTGAGATCCCGGCCGAACTGGTCCAGGGTTGGAGTTGCGCTCGGCTTGCCGACACCCGGAATGGGCTCGCCCCCCTGGGCAGCCTGCCCGCCCAGCAAATGGAGCACCGTGGCCCGCACCTTGCGGTAATCGGCCCCGTAGGCGTTCAGAATCTGAGCCGCAACCCCTTCACCTTCCCGGATCAAGCCCAGGAGCAGGTGCTCCGGCCCAACGTAATTATGGCCCATGCCCCGGGCCTCATCTACGGATAACTCCAGCACTCTCTTGGCCCTGGAGGTAAGGGCCGGCTCCTGCACCGGCTGGCCGGCGGGAGGTTCAACCATCTGGGCAACGGCTGCCCTGACCTTGCTGACGTCCATGCCCACAGCGTTCAAAACCTTTGCGGCAATGCCCTGGCCCTCCAGAATAAGGCCGATCAAGATGTGCTCTGTTCCGATATAGGGATAGGCTGTTTTTTTAGCTTCTTCCTTGGCCAGTAAAAGAGCCTTTTGAGCCCGCTCGGTAAATCTTCCAAACATAATTTTCACCTCCATGTAAATGGAATCTATAAATGGAATCTACTATAAGGGGTTGACCTCAAGGGTCAACCGCCAAACCATTCCTAACAGGGTAGCCCTGCAAATTCTTTGCGGACCAGCCCGGCCCGGTAGACATCCCTTTCGGGGGGCGTCATTTCCCGGCCAAAAATCTTACTTAGAAAAGCAGGTCTAATTTTGACCATTAATTCATTCAATAAACTCACCCGGATTCCCGGAATGATCTTCATGGCAACACCAAGCCTCAAATCCGAAATATGCCGCATGGCCTCCTCCGAAGTGAGGATCCTGGCGTATTTCAAGGTCCCGTAGGCACGGTAGACCCGGTCTTCCACGGCCTGCGCACCCTTCTGGTAAAGTACCTGCCGCGCAGCCCTTTCCTGGGCTATAATCTGGCGGGTGCTAGAAATAAGGTTGTTGGTAATGTCCTCCTCCGACTGCCCCAGGGTTATCTGGTTGGAAATCTGGTACAGGTCCCCCAGGGCCTCGGTTCCCTCCCCGTACAATCCCCGCACGGTGAGACCCAGCTTGCCGAGGGCGTTCAGGACTCCGTAAAGTTGTTTGGTCAGTTTTAAAGCGGGCAGGTGCAGCATGACCGAGGCCCGCATGCCGGTACCCACGTTGGTGGGGCAGGAAGTAAGATAGCCCAGCTTTTCGCAAAAGGCATAATCCAGGGTTTTTTCCAGACCATCGTCGATCTTGTCAATAATATTCCAGGCTTCCATCAGGGCCAGGCCCGGCAACAGGCACTGAATCCGCAGGTGGTCCTCCTCGTTGACCATGATGCTGACAACTTCGTCGTCCCGCAGGACAACCGTCCGGGCCTCAGGTTTGTTCAAGAAATCAGGACTGATCAAGTGTTTATCCACTAGTATCTGTCTTTCCAGAGGCGTTAATTCGCTTAACTCACACAGCTCAAGGTTGCCTAAAACATCAGCCGCTTCCTGGTTTTTCAGGGCCAGGCGCAGGGCATGGATAACCTCATTGGACTTTTCCTTATTCAAGAGGTGCGGGAAAGGTATCCCGGCCAGGTTTCGTGCCACCCTCACCCTGCTACTGATGACTATATCCGAATCCGCCCCTTCAGCGTCCATCCAGTGGCTGTGGGAACGGTTTACGATTTCCTTAATAGCCATCAGGCCTCACCCCCCTCTTCCAGGGTTTTTTCCAAATCCCGGATGGCGTCCCTTAACTGGGCGGCCCGCTCAAATTCCTCGCGGCTGACAGCTTCTTTGAGCTGGCTCTTTAGTTTTTCTATTTCCTTCACCAGCCGCGCCCGGCCTCCAGTCCGCCCGGGCACCTTGCCGGTATGGCGGGTATTGCCGTGAATCCTGCGCAGCAGGGGCTGCAGTTTTTCTTCGAAATGGGTATAGCAGTGTCCACAGCCCAGAAGCCCGTGCTTCATAATTTGGCCCTCGGACATACCGCAGCTGGTGCATTTATCACCACCGGTGGCAGGCTGCTGTCCGAAGCCGACTCCACCCAGTTCGTGGTTTAAGAGGCCCGCCAGAAAGTGGTGAAGATTCAACTGTGGAGGGAAACCAAACCCCTGGGGCTGGATTTCATTGGCGCAGAACTGGCAAAGGTGGGTTTCCTTTTTGTAACCGTTGGTGATCTCAGTCAGATGCACTGTTGCCTGCCGCTGCCCGCATCGATCACATAACATATTTACTCCTCCCTTATCCAGCAGGGGAAAACCTGCAATCCCGGCCGGCAGCGTCAGTCCCTTAAAACCGACGTAACCATCGCCTTTAGAATTAACGCTCTCAACGCATCCCGGGAGGGCAGGCCCTGGTACAGGGTGTCGCCGCCGACAGCTGCACTCATGATCCGCCCCTCCCGCGAGGTAATCAGTTTTTCCTCCAGCAGGCGCTTAATTAAGCCTTCGGCTTCCTGCTGGGTTATTGAATCTCCAATTAATTCGCTGATGGTCAGAATTAAACCCTTTTTCTTGTCCAGGGGAATTCTAACAATCCGGATATAGCCGCCCCCTCCCCTTCTGCTTTCCACAAGGTAACCATGACCAGTGGAAAAACGGGTGGTTAAAACATAATTAATCTGGGAAGGAACGCAGCTGAAGCGTACAGCAAGCTCGCTGCGCTGGATTTCTACAGATTCTTCCGGGCTATCTGCGATGAGTTTTTTAAGATAGCTTTCGATCGAATCCGAGATGTTTGCCATTTCCGGACCCCCCCTCCTGCAAAAAATTTTTGACCTTGACTAACCTTAACTATATTATAAATGATTCCAGTAAAATTACAATACTTTTTTATATTTTTACCACCTAAACCCCGGGGTAATCCATAAAAGCATTAAAAGCAAAAAAAGAACCGGCCAAAAGCACGGTTCCTTTATTTACACATTTTTGGCTCCTCGAGTAGGATTCGAACCTACAACCTACCGGTTAACAGCCGGTTGCTCTACCGTTGAGCTATCGAGGAACGTGAAACATCTACGTGTAATAATATACTATTTTTTTTTTGCCGAGTCAAGACGCTTTTAGTCGTTGTTTGTGTCAAGTCAATGCGGGCCTTTCCCACTTTATGGAACTCTCTCCAATA
>LFSA01000140.1 GCA_001512635.1 Pelotomaculum sp. DTU098
ATTATGGTACTGGCTCCGCAAGGATAAAACAAAAACCGATACACCTCCCGAGCAGCCGATCCAATGGTTACCGATAGAAATAAGCGAGGCTTCCTCTGTGGACAAGCCCATTTTGCTCCGCACGGGCAAGATCTCAATTGAGGTAAAACCGGGCTTTGACCCGGAGACGCTCGGGCAAGTACTCTGTGTATTAACAACGATAGTATGCTGAGCGAAGTCGGCATTAACCAGGTTTACCTCGCCTGCGGCGCTACTGATTTGCGCAAATCCATTGACTCCCTTGCCGTCCTGGTCAAAGAAAGATTTAAGCTTGACCCTTTTTCTTCAGCTCTTTTTGTCTTCTGCAACCGCAGGCGTGACAAGCTAAAAATCCTGCACTGGGAGCACAATGGCTTTTGGCTATACTACCGCCGACTGGAGAAAGGTACTTTTAAGTGGCCGAGCAACAACAAGGAGATGATTACCATCACCAGGCGGCAGCTCAGGTGGCTTCTAGACGGGCTGCCCCTTGACCTAAAACAGGCCCACCCTGAAGTTAAACAAAGAGTGTTATTGTAAAAAAACAACTAGAAAATCCCTGATTTTAAAGGTTTTTCCTATCTTTATGTCGAATATTAAAGTATGCAGAACCCAGCCGAAATTATTCAAGCCCTGGAAACAAAATGTGCCATACAGGAACAGCAGATCGCCGAGCTGAAGGCAAAGCTGGCCTGGTTCGAGGAACAGTTTCGTTTAAGCCAACAGCGCCGCTTCGGGAGCTCAAGAGAGCAAGTGGACGAGCACCAGCTTACCATTTTTAACGAAGCGGAAAAAGAGGCCAACCTTTCTGCACCCGAACCGGCCATGGAAGAGATCACCTATCGCCGCCGTAAGAGACAGGGGCACCGCGAGGCGCAGCTGAAAGATCTGCCGGTAGAAACCATCGAATACCGCCTGCCTCCGGAAGAGCGGGTATGTCCCTGCTGCGGCGAAGAGCTTAAGGAAATGAGCACGGAGGTCAGGCAGGAGCTTAAGATTATCCCGGCCCAGGTAAGCGTGGTCAAGCATGTGCGTTTCATCTATGCCTGCCGCCGCTGTGAGAAAGAAAATATCCAAACCCCTGTGGTAACCGCACCCATGCCCGCACCGGCGCTGCCGAAAAGCATCGCCTCTGCATCAGCGTTAGCGCATATCATGACCCAGAAATATGTGGAGGGGATACCCCTTTATCGTCAAGAGCAGTCTTTTGCCCGGGAAGGTTTGGAGCTTTCCCGGCAGACTATGGCTAACTGGGTGGTCCAGGTCTCCGAGAGATGGCTTATGCCTCTGTTTGATAGGATGCATGATCACCTGTTAAAGCAGGAGATCCTGCATGCCGATGAAACCGAGCTGCAGGTGCTGCACGAGCCGGGTCGTTCCGCCACAAGCAAGTCTTACCTCTGGCTTTACCGTACAGGAAGAGCCGGGCCGGCCATTGTCCTTTACGATTACCGGACCACCCGCGCCAACAAGCATCCCCGTCAGTTTCTGAAAGGCTTTAAAGGGTATCTGCACGTAGACGGCTACAGCGGGTACAACAACCTGCCGGATATCACTCTAGTAGGATGTTGGGCCCATGCCCGCCGCGGGTTCGTAAATGCCTTAAAAGCATTGCCGCCTGGAAGCGAGACGGCGGAAGTAGCAGCGAAAGAAGGTCTAGAGTACTGTAACCGGCTCTTTACCCTGGAGCGGGAAATGAAAGAGCTTCC
This sequence comes from Pelotomaculum sp. DTU098, assembly GCA_001512635.1. Lineage (GTDB taxonomy): Bacteria > Bacillota > Desulfotomaculia > Desulfotomaculales > Pelotomaculaceae > DTU098. The sequence goes on from LFSA01000140.1 coordinate 1,728, forward strand.
TCCAGAAGAACGTTATGCCAGGCGGCTTGAGTACAGCCGGCCGCTGCTGGATGATTTCTATGCCTGGTTAAATTATCAAAGAGCAAGGGTGCTGCCCAAGAGCACTTTTGGGCAGGCTATTGCCTATTGCCTTAATCAATGGGAGAAGCTGCAGGCTTTTTTGCTCGACGGACGGTTGGAGCTGGATAATAACCGCAGCGAGCGGTCCATTAAGCCTTTTGTTATTGGCCGCAAAAATTGGTTGTTTTCCAATACTCCCAGGGGCGCCAGGGCAAGCGCGACGATCTACAGCATTGTGGAAACGGCTAAGGAAAATGGATTAAATCCGTTCGCTTACCTTATGTATCTGTTTGAAAGGTTGCCGAATATTGATATTGATGATGAGGCTGCTTTAGATGAGTGTCTGCCCTGGTCAGACTCCCTGCCGCCGGAATGCCGGGCAAACAGGTAAAATATTATACCCTTAAGCCCACCTATACAACAAGGTGGGCATTATTTTACGCTTACCTATAATTTTTCATTCCAAAATGGCTGTACTTTGGCTGTACTTTATAAAAAGTCTTGATGAATACATATCAAGCGACTCTTAAAAGGGTTATTTTTTAAGCAAGGCTATAGCCTACCGAGTCTGCAAATGTATCCGACTAAAATAACAACCGGGCGTTCCGCGTGGGACCACCCAGCCGTTTTAACAACACTATAAACCGTCCCCTTGTGCCCCCGTTGAAGAGGACACTTCACTCTCTTATCCGAATTCTTGTTTCTTCCACTATCCATAGCTTAGCAGCAGGGTTTTCTATTTTAATTGCCAACATTAATTTTTCTAATATTGATAGAATTGATTCGGCTGATTGATCGGTAATCCTTAAAATTATGATGCCTGGAACAGAGGCAGGGGGATAAACACGAACATCGGAAAAATCGAGATCTAAAGTTACAAGAATTCTACCTTCTCTACGGCATAGCTCCATTATTTCTTTGTCAGGAAAACCCTTTATCCCTTCGTAAAATACCGTCTCTGCATCATAACCAAATTTGGTAAATATATTCGCAGCTTCAACCGGCAAGTTTTCATCGATTTTAAACTTCAAATCCTTGCTCATCACGGCAGCGTAATAGTCCTTTCCTTGGTTAACAAAGCAGCATAAGCAACCGCTGCCCGGATGTCTTCCTTGCTCAATGACGGATAATTCTGCAGGATTTCTTCATAGCTCTTTCCTGCAGCTAAATTGTCCAGTATTACCGATACCATAATCCTGGTGCCCTTGATACAGGCTTTGCCGTGGCATACATCTGGATTGACGCTTATCCTTTCATCAA
>LFSA01000070.1 GCA_001512635.1 Pelotomaculum sp. DTU098
TCCCAGCTCCTTGACCACAACCCTGCTCAGGATAACCGCCAGTTCAGCCCTGGTGACCTGCCTGGCCGGCCGGAATGTTGTTGAGCCGTCTGCTTCCGGATAACCCTTCAGTAAAGCTGCCTCCACAGCCGCCGCTACCGGGTCTTTAGCCCAGGCAGGCACGTCGGCCGAGTCACTGAAAGCATCGAGTGTCGCCGCTCCCGCACTGAGATTTAAAGCCCTTGCTAAAATGGCCGAGCACTCTGCACGGTTTATTAAATTATCCGGGCGGAAGGTGTTGTCTTCATAGCCGCTGATAATTCCCTGCTCCACCAGTTCCTGAACGGTCTGGGCGGCCCAGTGGCCTTTCATATCAACCAATCCGCCAGCGTCGCCGGCTGCCGGCGGGTTGTTATCACTCGTTGCCGGCGGGTCATCTTCACCGTTGGGTTCAGCAGCATCTGGTTCTTTGATGGTGTAGGCAGAAATAAGAATATCGCTGAAAAGGTTGTCTTTATAAGCAACCGCTCTTACAACGGTGGTGGTTCCAACCTTGAAGGGCTCCGTGTATTCCTTGCGGGTGGCGCTTTCTTTGGGGTTGCTGCCGTCCGTGGTGTAGTAAATAACGGCCCCGCTGGTTGTGGTTGCCAGGCTCACTTCAATGCTCCCTTTATAAGTTCCCCCGTAGGGCGCCGCGAAAGGCTTGGCCGGAGCAGAGTCAGAATCTGAACCTCCGCCACCGCCGCCGCCGGATGACTTATCCTTTTCTATGGCCAGCACGAGATTATCCTTGAGCGTACCCTCCGCGCAGACGATATCCTCCGGCAGAGCTGCCGCCGGGTACTCCTTAGACCCTATGATCACAACAAAGCTAAGCTTTTTGCCGTTATCTTCAGGGTCCTTCCCGGCCAGGACTGCGAACATCCCGTCGGGCATGATGGCCCCTCCACCGACTTCCTTGGCACCGATAAACACTTTAATATCGCCTTCGGTGACCAACTTCTGGTCACTCCACTGGACCTTGCCCGTAAGACCCATGGGCATGATTCCCAGCTCATCCCCCTCCCCGTCCTCAGCCAGAGCGGGGAGCGCAAAAACCAGCGAACACAAGAGGACGAGCACAAGTCCCCATAGATACCCTTTTCTTTTATTCAGCACCTTGTTTTCCTCCTTAGATTTTAAATAACCTGCTACTAAAAGGAGTCAAGAAACCTGCTTTCAATTTAAATCTGTTCCAGAAGACGGGCAATTACAGCCGCCGCCTCGGCGCGTGTAACCTCCCCGTCAGGCCTGAAAGTCCCGTCGGGGTAGCCTTCCATTAATCCCTGCCGGACCGCTGCAGCAACTCCTTCCAGTGCCCAGCCGGGGATGTCCTCCAGATCTATGAAACCAACAGCCTGAGGCTGCTGCACAGCCTGTCCCTGAGCCGTAACCCGGCTTACAATGGCCGCCAGTTCTGCTCTGGATACCGTCACTTGCGGGTAAAAGGTTATTTTTCCGTCCCCTTCAGGGTACCCTTTAAATAAACCTTTTTCAACCACTGCCGCAACCGGTCCCGCTGCCCATTCCGCTATGGCGCCGGCGTCACTGAAGCCTTCCAGGACACCGTAATCGCCATCCGGCAGGGAAAGGGCGCGGGCCAGCACCACCGCTGCTTCAGCCCGGGTGATCCTGTTTTCGGGCCTGAACAGATGGTCCTCATAGCCGCTGATAATTTCCTTTTCAACCAGTTGCCGTACCTGCGGGGATGCCCAGTGCCCCTCCATGTCCACAAACAGAGCCGGTTCCTCGGAAACAACCAGGTCTACCTGCATCCTGCTACCCGATTCCCAGATAACGACAGGGGGCTTGGTGGCTGCCGGGTATTCCCTGCCGTCGACAAACACCCTGAAGGATACCTGCTTGCCGGTCAAATCCGTGTAGTTACTGTATACCAGCAGCCTCTTCACATAGGGGCTGTCCGAGGGCAGCCCGTATGTCCCCGCCTCAAAGGGCAGTTCGCCGCAAAACTCCCCTTCCACATAGGCCCTGACAGAACCCTTCTCCAGAGCCTGTCCGTTCTCTGAAGTGATTGATCCGAAGTAAATCGCTGGATACTGCAGAGGGATAAAGGGGGTTTCTTCCGCCCGTGCCGGAGCGGCCCAGTAAAAGGTAAATAATAGAAGGGCTGCAAGAGCAAAAGCAAGGGGTTTCCTTAAGCTGAAAACAACCATAAAATTGAACTCCTTACAACATTAGAGTGGATAATACTACCTACGCGGGCATGTGCCCGCGTAGGTATGTTTTCATTTATTAACCTGTAAGTTTTGCATCGCGTCCGGGTTTACGGAGCAATGTTGACAAGCTCAAGCTGGGCAGCGCCGGTGTAGGTCTGGGCGCCGTTCACGTAAGCCAGGTAGCCGTCACCGTTGAACGCAAAGTGCAGCGGGTCTGTCAACCAGGACTGCGCATTGCTTCCGCCAAGGGCGGCTGTGGTGAAGAAGGCCAGGTTGCCCATGGGGTTACGGCAGTCGCCGGCGCCAGATGTGCCGTAGTTGGCGATCATGCTGCAGCCTTCACAGAAGGTGGCGGTCATGCGGGCCAGTGTGTCAAACTGGAAGAGCTGTTCCGGACAAATGTAGAATCTGTTATTAGCGGCACAGGTAGGAACATCACGGGTTTCACAACCCGGCTGACCTGCGCAGCACTTCAGATATTCGAAGCAATTCATATCCTTAAGCTCCGTTGCGCTGAATTCAATAATGTCT
>LFSA01000015.1:0-4024 GCA_001512635.1 Pelotomaculum sp. DTU098
TTCGACCCGGACTATATAGCCATAGCCGTCAGGCAGCTCGGTGCGCGTCAACTCGGTATACCCACCGGCAGGGTCCTCGTCTCTGACTAGCCGCCCATATTCATCATAGGTAAAACGATGCACGTTTTCCTTGTGGTCGCTCAAGCTGGTTAACAGGCCTTCGCTGGAGTATTCCAGACTGGTTTCTTTGAAGAGCGGGCAGATGATTTTGGCCAGCAAACCATTGGCACCGACCTCCAGCCAGGTTGTCTGTCCGCCGGGGGCGACAATAGCCTTGAGTTTGTCCTGCTCGTCCCGTTCGATGCGGGTAACGTTATCAAAAGCATCCCTCACTTCAGTCAACCGCCCTTGAGGATCATAGGTAAACGTATAGATGGTGCTGCCGGTCAAGGCATTGATTGTCCGCAGATGACGGCCGGAGCTATCGAAAACAAACAGCGCGCTGCCATCCTCCGCAGGGATAATAAATTCGCCGAACCGGAAACCGGGCAGCAATGAACCGGCCCGGCGGACGCGGTTATATCCCTCCTCATAAAGGTCAGAGCTGGAGATATAAAAGTTGCCATCCGGAGCTACAGCCACATCATTGGGAACGATCTCAGCCTGCTTGGCCAGACCGCCGTCACCACGGAAGCCATACACGCCATTACCGGCAGCAGTGGTAATTATGCCGTCCGGTCCGACCCGGCGAATGCGCATGCTGCCATCAGCTATAAAAAGGCTACCGTCGGAACTCACCTCTACGCTGATGGGAGCAACCTGGGCGTCAATGGCCGGACCGCCGTCACCGCTAAAACCATCTCCACCGGTACCAGCTACGGTGGTGATGATGCCGCTGGTGTCTACCCGGCGGACGCGATAGTTAAACGTGTCCGCAATATAAAGGCTGCCGTCCGGGCCGAGGTCAATCGACCGCGGATAATTGAGCCGAGCCTCACTGGCCGGACCGCCGTCACCGCTGTAGCCACCCGAGATGGCATTCGGGCCCGCTAACTTACCTGCGATTACATTGATCCGGCCATCCGGTCCCACCCGGAAGACACGATGGCTCGAATCGGCGATATAAATGCTGCCGTCCGGACTGACAGCTACGTCCATGGGTCGATAAATCGGGGCCTCTGTGGCCAGATCGCCTTCACCGCTATAGAATTCACCGCTAGGGTATCCAGGCAAGCCTGTGCCGGCTACAGTGGTAATTGTGCCGTCCTCCGGGTCGACCCGCCGAATACGGTTGTTATAATGATCGGCAAAGTAAAGGGCGCCATCCGGGCCTATATCCATCCCCCAGGGCTCATTGAGCTTGGCCTCTGTGGCCGGCCCGCCGTCGCCGCTAAAACCAGACGTGCCATTGCCGGCCACAGTGGTGATTATACCGTCCGGACTGACCCGGCGAATGCGGTGCCCCATGGTCTCAGCAATATAAATGCTGCCGTCCGGGCCAATAGCAATCTTCCCGGGCTCGCATAGTTCCGCCTCTGTGGCAGGCCCGCCGTCGCCGCTATACCCAAACGTGCCGGTACCGGCTACAGTGGACATAATAAAGCCGCCATACGGTGTGATGCTCCTCTCGCTCCCGTCTCCATAATAAAGCACCTGGCTTTCTGGATCGTAGGCATGGTGGATATTCAAAGACCAACCTCCAAGTCCGGCCTTGGTGGCATCCCAGTACGAAAAGAAACCTTTCCAGGTCACCCAGATGGTGCCCTCGACTCTATCCATGTCCGAGGACCACCCTTCGGGAGACCTGCCCCCGTAAGAGCCGAAACTTCTATCCAGGGGGGCGGGATTACCATAAATAGCGGGATAAACATAACCGATGCGCACCTCGTACGGCACAGTGCCTTGAATACTGCGGCCGTATGCGTCCTTGCCGTCCCAGGTAAAAATGTATTCCTGGTTTTTCTCCGGAGCGAAGGTCTTGGTGAACAACTGGCCGGCAACGCTGACCTCCAGCTCGATCCTTTTCAACTGTGGATGCAAATCCTCCGCCGTGCTGATCGGGATTCTCAGCGAACGGATATTTTTATTGCCCTCTACCCGGCTGCTGCGGTAGTTCAGGGAAAAGGGCGTACCATATACCTTGGCGCTCTCGCCCAGCACCTGCGTCTGGAATTCGATAATCGAGCCGCTGCCGGTGCAGGGGTTTTCTTCATTATTGCTCCTTGGCGGCGGCAGGTTGGGGCGATCAGCATCAAGCGGCGGGCCATAGGGCCAGTTGCAGTCCCAGGGAGTGAAGTGCGTAATGGGCACCCGCCACAGCTCCTGCCCCACCTGGTACAAGGCGGCCAGTTTCTGCCGCTCCTCTGCAGTTATGTTTAAGGCAGCCAGGGCCGCAGCATCGGCAGCAGATCCGCTGCCGTCCAGGTCGAGGTCAGCCAAGCCATCAGTAATGCTCAGGATCTTAATTACCAGGCCGTTTTCGGAGGGTACCCAGGCAGCCTGCTCGTAGTCGTAATAGCCCATGGGGACAATGCCTCCCACGGGTGCACCAATAAAGTTTTCCACATAGTGTATAATCGGTTGACTGAATATGACGTGTTCGGCCTCATCGGCGCTGTAATCGACGCAATAGGTGTAACCGACGCTGGGAGGCAGTTCGGCCGGCATGGCCTGGGGGCCGTTCTCACCGACCGTATACTCCGTGGCCCGCACATTAAGGCTATCAAAGAACTTTTGGGAGCCATCGGGTAATACTGTATAAGCACTGACATCGGCCGGGAGTATGAGCGTGGCCGTGCGCGTGCCGTCTTTATCGCTAACCGTGCTGCCGCGCACTATCTGCATGGGGCTGCCGGCACCCAGGGTAACAGGCGTTGCCTTACTGTCATAAGGGACGAGGACCACATCAGGCAGGTGAGTAAAGTCCTGCCAGGGCACATCTACCTGGCGCTGGGCAACGAGGTAACCCTCTTTTTCGTACCGGACAGTCAGGACGCCGCCGCCGTTGACTACCATGTCATAGCAGCCATCCTTGCGACTCAGGGTGCTGCCGAATTCCGGGTGATCAAGCACGGTAATATTTACGCCTTGTAGGGGTTCATTGTCCCGCGTCAGAACCCGGCCGCGCAGTACCGCAACCCGTTTTTCCTCTATCTTGCCGGCATCGACGCCGGCTTGAACGGCATTATCACCGGAATAGAGGAAGGCTGTGGAATCGAGCATAGGGGTAGCAACAGTAGGATCGTTAGCCGGGGCTGCCAGGATGCCGGTATGGTTGTCAACCGAAAAGCCGGCAAAGGCATTGGCACTGTTTCCGTCTTCATCCTTTAAGGGGTTCGTCCCGGGGGTATAGCTTACTGTAACCGTGTCCCCGGCTATAACCGCCTGGGCCAGAGCAAGGGTAACCCTATTGCCTGCTATCGTTGCGCTTAAGAGTGCCGCCGGCCCGCTGCCGTTCACATTAATGCCAAAGTCGTCTACCTGGGGCAGCGAGGCGGGGTCCAGCCTTTTGCTGAAAGTAAGGCTTAAATTGGCGCCATCGACAGCGGCGTACTGCAGGGAAAGCACAGTTGGGTCCGGTGCAGCCAGGGTGGTTACTTCCACCTTCACCGGGTCATTCTGCAGGTTCCCAGCACCATCTTCTGCTACCACATAAATATCGTACGAAGTATCGGCGTCCAAACCGCTGACGTCCGCACTTTCTTCGATGTTTGCTTTCAGGTCTTTCTGGCCGTCAGCCCCGCTCTTTACATCTGCTGAACCAGGCGCTGCCGCATCTTTTCCCAGCACCACGTAATAGGCTGTGCAGTCTTCATCCGCCTTAAAGAAAAGTCTAAATCCATCATGGGTTACATTCTCAGCTTTGGGATAGCCGTCCACCCACGAAGGCGCTGTGGTGTCCCCAGGCGCATCATCGGTTCTTACTACCACATTCACCGGACTGACCTGCAGGTTCCCAGCAGCATCCTCTGCTACCACATAAATATTGTACGTAGTATTAGCCGCCAAACCACTGACGTCCACACTTTCTTCGATGTTTGCTTTCAGGTCTTTCTGGCCGTCAGCCCCGCTCTTTACATCTGCT
>LFSA01000015.1:4114-17164 GCA_001512635.1 Pelotomaculum sp. DTU098
CCATCATGGGTTACATTCTCAGCTTTGGGATAGCCGTCCACCCACGAAGGCGCTGTGGTGTCGGATGACCCGCCGTCACCACCGCCGCCGGATGACCTGGTGGAGATATTAGCGCGCAGCTGTCCCAGGTTTGTATCACCGCTGAACTGCTGGTTGGCAGCAAAGACCTCCCAGCTACCGTTGTAAAGGACATAACCCGTATATGACAATGTTTGTCCATTGTTATCCATCACGGGTAACACAATTGAAAATGCACCATTATTATCAGTGTTCCCAACAAAGCTCGGATTGACCGTAAAAGCAAAGGGGATATTCTTAAGCCTGTTGCCGCGATTATCCAGTATCGTGCCGCTCACCTTTGCCCCTTCGGCTAATGATATTTCCTGGTCATCGGCAGCACCGGCTTTAGTCACGGTTATTCCGGTATAACCAACATACTTTTCCCGTACCGCCGTAAGTTCATACTCTCCCTCTGGCACCTCAAATATAAAACTGCCATCTTCGCCAGTGACTGTATCTTTTAATACTTCTCTGGAATCTTTAACAAAAATTCTGACGGTGGCTCCCCTTACAGGTTGATTATTTATTTTGACTGTGCCCTTAATACCTAAAAACTCATCTATCTCATCAATAATTTCATCTTCATCTTCATCGCCTTGATAGGCTAGTGCCCTGTCAAGGATAACGACAGTCTCAGCCCTGGTAATGTTTTTTCGGGGAACGAAGGTTTTATCGGGAAAGCCATGCATTATACCATGTGCAGCAACTGCATCAACACTTGACATAGCCCATTGATCAATACTAATGTAATCGCTGAAAGGTTCAACGGCGATCCCGGACTCAGGTGTAAGGCCCAGGAGTTTAGCAATCACGACCGCCGCTTCCTGGCGGGTAATTGCGTTATATGGCTTGAATGTACCATCCGGATAACCTGAAATGTAACCAGCGGCCTTAGCGTATGCTACTTCATCGTAAAACCAATCCGATGGTTTCACATCGGAAAAGCCGCCTGTGGCTTTTTCAATTTGTTTTTCAAAGGCACGGTTAACCAGCGCAACAAATTCAGCCCTGGTAATTTCCTGATCCGGCTTAAATTGCCCGTCGGGATAACCTTTTATTAACCCGTCAGTTAGCCATTTTTCAATTTGCTCCTGCGCCCAGTGCCCGTGCACATCCGTTGCACTGGCTACAACCATACCAGGTAAACATAATAAAAACCCGAAACATATGGCTATAGCCACTGCCAGAGCCCTAAATTTCATAACGATTAGACTCGCCACCTTTCCTTTGTCTTTTCTTTCCAACCGCCTGAATCAAATGGGCCTGCAAGTAACACAAAAAACTAAAACGACAGTGCTAACAAACATCCCGTTTTATATTTAAGTCGGTTTATTAATGGAGCGACCATCCCCCTTTAGTCACAGAGTTCCTTTACGAAACGTCCGTTCTGATTTCTGTAAAAAAAGATTAAGTAACTTTTCATTTGTTAAAAGTTATTAATTTCCTGCAAAGCCGACACTTTCCTAAAAATAAATTGTCCCCTCTGCCCCGCTAAGAGATGTTTTTTAATTCAGAACATCGAAGAAATAATATAAATTGAGATGTCCCGTATGACAAATATGGCAGTCTAATCGCACAAGCTACGGCCAATTCCTAAATATTGTAAATAAAACTTTTCGGCTATTTCCAAAAACATTATCTGTAACAATAATTATAATCTTTGTGTATATGACGACTTGCTAAATATTGCCCTGCCTTTTTAACAAAATTGCTCTTTTGAAACATAAAAAAACGCCCCTCAAGACTGCTGGGCGGTAGAGTTCGATATCTCTTATTTTTTATAGCTAATACTCCTTTTTTTTCTGTATTCCGTGGGTGTCATCCCTTTAATACGCCGGTATAGAGAAGAAAAGTGCCCCGTATGGACGAAACCACATAAACGTGCCACCTCTTCTACTAAATATTCGCCCTGTTCTAACAGTACTTCCGCCTGTTGAAGCCTTAGCCTTAAAAGATATTGATAGGGGGTTTCCCCTGTCCTGGCCTTAAAAAGGCGGATAAAGTAATAGGGGCTTAAATTAATCTCCCGGCAGATATCGTCTATACTAATTCCCGCATTGTAATAAGCCTTCATGTACTCTATGGCTTTGCTTACGTAATTGTTTTCCCGGCCATATTTTTTGAAATCAGCAGTATCATTTTCCGTACAGCGGATCACCTGTATGGCCAGCTGCACGCAAATACTCTGAAGCATCAAGGGACAACTACCATGATAGTTTCTGACTTCATTTTCAAAATTGGCGACTACCTGAAGCAGCTGGGGACTGGGTGAATATTCCACCTTTTTTAAGATGTTTCTTTTCCCTGTAACCTCCCGTACTATCTCCTCAAAGAATTCCCTGTTGAAACATATGTTCACGTACTCTTTGGTAGGGGCATCAATTTTGTTTAAGACACCATCACCCGGCTTAAAGCATACCATGCTGTTTTTGCGGAAGTGGTATTCGCGTTTCCCGATCCAGGTCGGTGGCGGAGTGGATATGGGAATCACAAAATGGTAGTCTTTGACCTCAGTGACCTGGTTCAGAATATAAAACCGGGGTTTGAGCAACATTACTTTCTCACTTTCCAATATTTCAATTCCGGCGTTCTCTGCCGGAATCTGGTCTATAAAATGTTTAAAGGGTGCTCCCATGACCTATCTCCTTTCCATGAAAAGGATCCATCGGTCTGGTTCGGCAACATATATATTCAACCAAATGCTGTAACTTCCTTGCTGTAGATTCAATGGGTCAGGTTGAAATATTCAAAATTGAATATTTAAAGCCTGCCTCCCTATACTGGTTAATTAAACTTTATAACCGCAGGCATTTTTGTCTAAATTTTTTCAAGTTACCATCAATCTTCGCGGCGCTTTCTGCCTGAATCTAGTCTATAAAATGGTAAAAGGGAGCTCCTACAACACACTCCCATAGTATTTTCCCCAATTGTATATCTTCCATTACTGGCTCGTCAACCCAAAGAGGCAACAGGATAGTGTCAAGGCACCCACTTTTGAAGCATAATCCAGGAGGAGAACACAAGCCTGGCTTTCCCAGCTATCTCACTTATCCGGATATATCTGTCCTTACCAAACCTGGAGATAAGTCGTCTTATTTCTACAATATGTATTGTTAACTCTATTAATTTTTGATAATATAAAATAGGGCGATAAAAAATGACATTTTTTAAGCAACTGGCAAACTTAAAGATTTTTAACACCCTTAGATTCTATTATAATTATATAGTTTCCGGTTTTGCCAACGGTGGCAGCTGGAAACTGGATCGTATCGTAGAACTGGATAACCGCGAAACCCGTAAAATTATAGTTAGACACATGTCCACCTATGAAGAACTATTCGCCCGGCGGGAAAGGGCACAGCATTAACTACAGCATTGAACGTAGTTTTTTTTTTGCCCTTTTGGAGCCCCACTTTATCGTATCTTCTGTTTTTACGATATCCTAAGATTCTAAGGGAAAAAAGGGGAAATAAAAATCCGGGGCTTATTCAGCCTCGGATATCCTTGCTATCACTGGAGCGGGTGACGGGGATCGAACCCGCAGCCCTCAGCTTGGGAAGCTGATGCTCTACCATTGAGCTACACCCGCCCGGTTCTATTATTATAGACAATTCAAAAAAAAATTGCAAGTCGGGAAAACCGTTTTCCCCCCGTTAACTACTCTTTTACTATGGCGCCCATCCACTTTTTTAAAGAACGCCCACATAAGACCAGCAAGCCAATGGCTGGTCCTGGGTCTGCCAATAACCTGCATCTAAATTTATTCAGGCAGCCCCCGGTAGCTGCCTGAATAAATGATTTTGTGGTGACCCCACCGGGATTCGAACCCGGGTTACCGCCGTGAAAGGGCGGTGTCTTAGGCCACTTGACCATGGGGCCCTATTGCTTTTGGCAGGGCTTCAATAAGATACCGGGTAAATCCTGCCTTCCCCAAAAAATAAATTATAATAAATAAATTAATTGGTGAGCCATGGTGGACTCGAACCACCGACACCCTGATTAAAAGTCAGGTGCTCTACCGACTGAGCTAATGGCCCAAGACGCCTTACAGTTAGATATGTTACTATAACAGGCTAAGCGGTGTCAACAAAAAAAAATAAGAAAAAAAATAACAAAAGCGAACCCATTTAAGAGTCCGCTCAAAAGCAGTGTTTTAACTTTCTTAATCATAGATGGAAGCAGTGATAATGGTCTGGGAACGCCTGCTTCCTACACCCACCAGGGCAATGGGCACGCCGGCAATCTCCTCAATCCTCTCCAGGTACCTTCTGGCAGCGGCTGGTAGGTCCTCCAGGCTCCTGGCCCCGGAGATATCCTCCTGCCAGCCCGGGAGTTCCTCGTAAACAGGTACGCATTCTTTCAAAACCCTCAAGCTGGCCGGGAATTCATCCATCAATTCTCCGCGGTAGCAGTAACTGGTACAGATCTTAACCTTCTCCAGGCCACTCAAGACGTCCAGCTTAGTGATGGCCAGGTAGTCCAGGCCGTTAATTCTGACAGCGTAGCGTCCCACCACTCCGTCAAACCAGCCGCAGCGGCGCGGGCGTCCTGTGGTTGTACCGAATTCGCCGCCCTTTTTCTGGATATAAGTACCCACATCGTCACTGAGTTCCGTGGGGAAGGGACCTTCCCCCACCCGGGTGGTATAGGCCTTGGCCACACCGATGACCCGGTCGATCCGGGTCGGGCCGATGCCCGCGCCCAGACAGGCTGCGCCAGCTGTGGGGTGAGAAGAAGTAACATAGGGGTAAGTGCCGTGATCCAGGTCCAGGAGAGTCCCCTGGGCCCCTTCAAAGAGCACATTCTTACCCTGCTTTATGGCGTCGTTAATAATAATGGATACGTCTGCCAAGTATTTTTTCAGGGTTTCTGCGTAAGAAGTGTATGCTTCCAAAACACTGTTATAATCAAGGGCGTCACTGTCGTAGACCTTTGTCAGGAGGTGGTTTTTTCCTTCCATGTTGCGTTCCAGCAACCCCGCAAACACTTCACGGTCCACCAGATCCACCATCCGTATCCCTACCCGGGCCGATTTATCCATGTAGGCCGGGCCGATGCCCCGGCATGTGGTGCCGATCTTGTTTTCACCCTTGCGACCTTCTTCCGCCTGGTCCAACAACCGGTGGTAAGGGAAGATCACGTGGGCCCGCTGGCTGATTTTCAGGTTATCGGTGTTGATTCCCCGTCTTTGCAGGGACTCCAGCTCTTTTATGAGCACTTCCGGGTCGATTACCACGCCGCTGCCGATGATACAAATTTTACCCGGATAGAGGATGCCGGAGGGAATTAAATGCAGCTTGAACTCACGGTCACCCACTACAACCGTGTGGCCGGCATTGTTGCCCCCCTGGTAGCGAACCACCAGATCAGCTTTTTCCGCCAGAAAATCGGTTACCTTCCCCTTGCCCTCGTCACCCCACTGGGCGCCAATTAATACCACTGTAGACATCTGGATACCCCCTGCAATCAATTGATAACTCCCTGTCCGCCTTGCCCGGACAATCCCGGCAGTGAACCCGGAAGTCCTAAACCCGTTTGATAATTTCCCTGGCTGCCAGTACACCGGCCACAGAAGCCTGGGCCAGGCCCCTGGTAATACCGGCCCCGTCCCCGGCTGCAAAAAGGTTTTTTACCTGTGTTTCCAGGGAATTAGACAGTGCCAGACGGGAGGAATAAAATTTTACTTCGACTCCGTAAAGGAGGGTATACCGGGAATAAACCCCCGGCGCGATCTGGTTCAGCGCTTCGAGCATTTCCACGATTCCCATCAAGTGGCGGTACGGAAAGACCAGGCTTAAATCGCCGGGTGTGGCCTCATGCAAGGTCGGGATCGTCATGCACTTGGACAGCCTTTCCACAGTGGAACGGTGACCCGACAGCAGGTCCCCCAGACTCTGGATGATCACACCCCCGCCCAGCACGTTGGCCAGGCTGGCGATGTACCTGCCGTAGGCAATGGGATCCTTGAAGGGTTCTGTAAAGGTCTTGCTGACCAGCACGGCAAAATTTGTGTTTTCGGTCTTGCGGAAAGCGTGGCTGTGACCGTTAACCGTCACGAGACCGTCGTTATTCTCCAGGACCACTTCTCCGTTGGGGTTCATGCAAAAAGTACGGACTCTATCGTTGAAGGTTTTGGAATAGTAAACCAGCTTGGCTTCGTAAAAAATCCTGGTTAGGGGCTCCATAACCGCAGCCGGCAGTTCCACCCTCACCCCGATGTCCACGGGATTGATGGCGGTCTCCAGGCCGATGCGCCGGGCCTCCCGGCAAAGCCATTCCGCGCCTTCCCGGCCTGGCGCCAGGACCACAAACCTGGCTTCAATGGTTTTTCCGTCCTGGCAGCTTATACCTCCGGCCTGATTGTCTCTCACCAGAATTTCTTCAACCTGGCAGGATGTGCGCACCTCCACTCCCCGGGAGACCAGGTGATCAAACATTCGCTGCAGGACATCCTGACACCTGCCGGTGCCCATATGCCGGATCCGGACAGGCACCAGTTTGAGCTCCGCCAGGACGGCCCGCCGCTTCATGGCCTCGATTTCCTCCTCGTTCTCCAGTCCGTAAACCTGCTCCGGGGCGCCGAAATTAACGTAAATCCGGTCAATATAATCAATTAATTCGGCCAGGTGTTTCTCGCCGATGTACTGCTCCAGGCTGCCGCCCACTTCCGTAGACAGGGTTAACTTCCCGTCGCTGAAAGCCCCGGCCCCGCCCCAACCGCAAATGGTGGAACAGGGTGAACAGTTAAAACAGTGAGCGTTCCGTTCCCTGGCCTCACAAACGCGTTTCCCGAGCTCACGGCCCTTCTCGATCATCAGGATTTTCAAATCCGGCCGATCCTTGGTCAACTCCAGGGCCGTAAATATTCCGGCCGGCCCGGCTCCAACTATAATCACATCATAGATTTTACCCAAAGGGTCACCACCCCTCCCCACTAAACCAGGGTTTACAATATTTTTTCCGCGATGGCATAAAAATAACCCAAACAACAAAACTGTGCCAGCTGCTATTTGAGCCATTTGCTACTAATCCAAGGAGGAATATAGTTGTGCAAAAATGCCCACCTGGGCAGCAAATACATACTACATAACTTCACCAGTAATGTCAAGTTATTATATAAAAAACAGGGATAGGCTGCCCTGGCAAAAAAACTTTAAACACCTCCCGCATCCTTCAGGTAGGGTACAAACTTGGTCAACTCCTTCAGGAAAACCAGTTCAACAGTTCCCACGGGACCGTTGCGGTGCTTGGAGATAATGATCTCGGCGATGCCTTTTTTCTCGGAGTCAGGATTATAATATTCATCCCTGTAAATAAACATGATCAGGTCGGCGTCCTGCTCCAGGGAACCGGACTCGCGCAAGTCGGACATTACCGGGCGCTTGTTCGGGCGCTGCTCCACAGACCTGCTCAGCTGAGCAAGGGCCAGCACAGGTATATTCAATTCCTTGGCCAGACCTTTTAAAGAGCGGGAAATCTCTGAGATTTCCTGCTGGCGGTTTTCAGAGCGCCGGCTGCCCGTCATCATCTGCAGGTAATCGATGAGAATCAAACCCAGTCCTTTTTCGGCCTTGAGCTGCCTTGCCTTGGCCCGGACCTGGCGGACAGAGAGGGCCGGGGTATCATCTATGTAAATGGGTGCTTTGGCCAGCACCCTCGCTGTCTCGTGCAGTTTCCGCCAATCATCCTCATCCAGGTCCCCGGAACGGATCCGGTGCTGGTCGACCCTGGCCTCGGCGCAGAGAATGCGCTGGACCAGCTGCTCTTTAGACATCTCCAGGCTGAAGATGGCCACCGGAATGTTGTGTTTTAGGGCTGCGTTATAGGCGATACACAGGCCAAGACTGGTTTTGCCCATACTGGGACGTCCCGCCAGGATAATGAAGTCACTGGGCTGCAGCCCGCTGCAGAGCCGGTCCAGATCGCTGAAGGAAGTGGGAACACCAGTGATGCTGCCACGGTTATTGTAAAGGTACTCCAGGTGGGAGAAGGTATTTAGAAGAATGTCCTTAATGGAAAAAAAAGCGCTGGCTACCCGGCGACTGCCCAGCTCCATAAGCATGCGCTCGGCTTCGGCTATGAGCTTCTCCGGTTCTTCTCCCTCATCGTAACCCATAGCAGCAATGCGTGTGGACAGGTCGATCAGGGTGCGCAGGAGCGCTTTTTCTTCCACAATCCGGGTGTAAAACTCAACGTTGGCGCTGGTGGGGACCATCTCCGCAAGGGAAGCAAGGTAAGCCACGCCACCGGCCTTTTCCAGGGTACCCTGCTGCTTGAGCAGTTCGCTTACCGTAATTAAATCCACAGGGGTACCGTTCTCGTTTAAATAAAGCATGGCTTCGTAAATAAGCCGGTGGCTTTCCCGGTAAAAATCTTCCGGGCGCAAGGTTTTCATCACTCTGTAGATGGCTTCCTTGTCTATAAGTATAGCGCCGAGCACTGACTGTTCGGCGTCTATGTTTTGAGGGGGAACTCGTTCTAACAAGGGCACCACCTTTTTTAACTAACTAAATCTTCAATACCGGCAGGTGGAAATACGTGCCGGATAATATCCTCTACGGTACTAACCGGAATCACCTGGATTCCTTTTAGACCGGTGGGCACATCCTTCTGGTTTTCGGCGGGCAGCAAAACAGCTCTAATGCCGGCCTGCCTTGCTCCATATATTTTCTCACAGATGCCACCCACGGCCCGCACCTTGCCCTGGATGGAGATCTCACCGGTAACAGCCACATCCTGGGGTATCGGGCGGCCCTGGATGGCGCTCAGAATACTCAGGAAAATAGCCACACCGGCGGAAGGACCGTCAATGCGGCCGCCCCCTACTACGTTTACGTGGACGTCGTAGTTGGCCAGGTCTTCCCCGGTTAGTTTGCGGATTACCGAAGCGGCGTTAAAAACAGAGTCTTTGGCCATACTGCCGGCGGTATCGTTAAAGCGGATGATCCCCTGGCCCTGGTTGCGGGCGGGAAAGGCTACCGCCTCTATCTCCAAAACCGAACCCACAAAGCCCACCACGCCCAGGGCAAAGATCTTACCCACCTCGCGCTGGGGAGAAACCTTGCAGTTGACATAAGGTGTTAACCTGCTGACCTGGACTACCTCCAGGACATCCTCCCGGGTGATCCGGCAGCTTTCTCCCGTCTTGCTGTTATAGCAGGCCAGAGCATAAGCATCCGCCAGAATACCGACGGCCTTGCGCCCTTCAATGGTATAATCACTGATGATCTCCGGTACCTCCGGCGCCAGTTCCACACCCAGCTTGCCAGCTGCCTGTTTTATTATTTCCTGGATAGCCCCTGGGGTTAGGGGCTCAAAAAACACCTCAGCGCAGCGGGAACGGATGGCAGGATTAATTTCTTCCGGCTCCCGGGTAGTGGCACCAATTAAAATAAAGTCCGCCGGTGCTCCCTTCTCAAAAATATTTTTGATGTACTGGGGAATATTGGGCTCGTGGGGATCGTAATATGAGGATTCATAGTAAACCCTTTTGTCCTCCAGCACTTTTAAAAGTTTGTTTTGCAGAATATAATCCATTTCGCCTATTTCATCTATAAACAGCACCCCGCCGTGGGCTTCGCTGACCAGTCCCAGTTTTGGCTCCGGTACGCCCGTTTCGGCCAGGTCCCGCCGGGCACCCTGGTAGATGGGATCATGCACGGAACCCAAAAGCGGGTTGGTTACCTCCCGGGGATCCCAGCGCAGGGTGGCGCCGTTAACCTCGATAAAGGGCGAATCCTTGGTAAAGGGTGTGCCCTTCGCTTTTTTCGCCTCCTCCAGGGCCAGTCTGGCAGCAGTTGTCTTGCCCACACCGGGCGGTCCGTAGAGCAGGATATGCTGGGGATAAGGGGAAGCCAGCCTGGCCAGAAGCGCCTTTACTGCCCGTTCCTGACCGATAATCTCCTTGAAGGTAGCAGGCCTTAGAAACTCCATGGCCGACTTGGAAAGCCTCACCTGCTCCATTTTTTCCAGGAGGGCCAGCTTTTTCAAGGTAGTGGCGTTTTCCGGCCCAGCGTTTTCATTGAGCACCTGCATTTTGATTTCTTTAATGTACTCCTCGTGGCGCTGCTGAAGCTTTTCACTAATTTTTTTCTCCAGCTGATCTTCCACGGTGCGCCGGGCAATATTGTCGGCGATCTCCTCCTCAATTTCCTCAAGAATAGCCGGAATCACCTCCGGCTCGGGCAGTTTATCATAGGTGGGGTCCTCGAAAACCAACCTTTGAAGGGCTAAAACCCTTTCCTCCAGTATGTCGGAGCGCATAAGCTTCAGCGCATCCAGTTTGCCGGCCTTTAGGACCAGTTTATCAGTACCGTACAGCTCAGCTAAAAGGTTGTAAAGCGCGGCAACCTGGCGTTTAACCGGATCATGGCCCTTTAGTTTACCGGGAGTATCGTCCTTTACTCCTCCAATAAACTTTTCGAGGAAAACTTTCATTTTGTGCTCCTTTCATCTTTCCATGAGAAATTATAAGAATTACCTTCCCATGGATTTCAGCTAAAAATATTTAGGTATTGCAGAGCGATCCGCCGGCGATCCGGGCTACTCCCCTACCACCTCGACCTTAATCTCGGCCTGGACCGAGGGGTATATTTTGGCCAGCACGGAATAAGTGCCCACCTGCTTGATTGGCTCTTTGACAACGATCTTCTTTTTATCCAGCGTGATCTTGTGCTGATCCGCCAGGGCATCGGCAACGTCCTTGTTATTGACTGAACCGAAGAGCCTGCCGCCTTCCCCAGCCTTTGTCCTGATGACAACAGTGAGGTTCTCCAGACGCGCCGCCAGCTCAACGGCCTCCTTCCGCAACTTCTCCTCCTTCAGGGCACTTGCCTTCCGGCGCTCGGCCAGTTCTTTGAGTTTACCTTCGGACGCCTCGCTGGCAAGCCCGCGGGGGATCAGGTAGTTCCTGGCGTAGCCCTCTGCTACATTTATAATATCACCGCGCTTACCCTGGCCCGGCACATCCTTCAGCAGGATAACTCTCATCCTTGACACCTCCCGGTACACTACTGTTATGATTATTTATCCCCTCAAACACTTGAATTCAGCCTCCCGGGCCTTAGTCCGGCCTATTTTGCTTCCGGTAGGCGCCGGAGATTAACCAGGGTGTCCACCACTCCCAGGAGCAATAACACCATCAGGCTGAAGGGGATGTAGAGAATTGCCAGAAACAAAAAGGTTAATTTAATCAGCATGGCCACTTTCAACTTCTGGAAAAAGTAGGCCCCCACTGATATACCCAGAGCCAGGTATACATAAAAAAGGATGAACAGGATATTTTTTCCTATTTTAGCCATCAGGGGCAACCCAAAATAATCCCCTGCCAGGGTCAGTGCCAATCCCGTAATCAAACCCCAGACACTGTACCAGGGAAGATAGATCCGGGTCAATTCAAGGGCCGGCGGCAGCGGGTAATTAATGCGTTTTAAAGCCATCCTGGCCAGAAAATAGGTTAGCGCCGCCGAGGCGGCCGAAGTTATGATGTACTGTCCCGGGATCAACAACTCCAGCACATCCAGAAGCTTATTAGTTATCTCTTCCTGCCATTCTGCCGGGATATCATTAAGCGTGGAACCCTGATTGGCTGCCAGCCACTGCATAGCTGCCTGCCTGGCTTCCCCGCTCAGGACAAAAATATTCTCCCCGTTGATAAGATAGATTGCTGCCGCTGAGATCAGGGCAAGGACAACGGAGCCAAGCATACCGGTAACTAAAACCTTCCAGGAAGGCAGTCTGTTTTTAAACAGCAAGCCATACAAAATTCCCAGTATGCCGTAGGAAACAATCAAGACCAGGGTCATTACGAGTTCAGAGGACAATACCGCCAGAATCAGCCCCGCCGCAGCCAAACCGGCCAATGCGTAGCGAATGTCCGTCCTGATCACAAGCAGGATCAGTGGCAGGGGCAGACAAATCGTAGCCAGCGTTGCGAGAAAGGGCAGGTACAAGCCGGCCAACCCGGCCAGAACAATTAGAAGGGTAAAAAATCCCCACTCTGACAGGGTGCCGGCTCTATTGGTGTTCGTCAAAGGATCACCTCTTTTTGTCAGCCATGTAGTTCAACAGAGCTGAAAAATCACCGTACCATCTTTCCAGCTCGTGATCTTCCTCAATGCCCTGGCGTAGTTTGGCTTCCACCTTCAAGTCCAGGCGGGGAAAATTGATGCCCAGCCTCCGGCCCAAAACATAGCAGGTAATGATCAGGCTGGCCAGAGCATCAAGCAGAAGGTCTTCGCTGCCCTTGAGCATAGATTTAAACAGTGCTGACACAGAAGTGACCAGGTCGGCTTTTAACCAATCGATAACTTTGATATTTTTGGCGATGCCGCCTTCCAGCTTGCCAGGTAACATCGGGAAACCTCCTAATTGAACTTGACCTAGACGTTAGTCTATTCTTCGGAAGCAGTTTTTTTTCCTGCACCTTGAGCTGATGATTTGTCTGTTATTTATAACCCTAATGGGTACGCCCTTGAAATTAAACCAGACAACCTTATAATATGCCACTGAAGACCTGCAGCAGGCAGCCTGGTTTGGATAAAAAAAGAGGGAGATATTTGAATCTCCCCCTCTTGTTTTATTCTGCTGTAAAGGGCAGGAGTGCGATGTTACGCGACCTTTTTATAGCCGTGGTCAACATCCGCTGATGCCTGGCACAGTTTCCCGAAATCCGGCGGGGCAGGATTTTCCCCCGTTCGGTGATATATTTTTTCAGGCGCGGCACATCTTTATAATCAATGGTGGTCATTTTATCCACACAGAAACTACAGATCCGCTTTTTCCCCCTGCGGCCTCTTTCCCGTTTCAAACAACCTTACCTCCTTGTCCAGGCCCCCCTTTATAAGGAGGCCTTTCTTACTTAAAAGGGTATATCATCCTCACTGAATTCCTCATTGAAGGTTATCTCGCTGCCCTGCTCCTGGACACCCCTGGCCTGGTCTGCAGTGTAAGCAGGCCCGCCTTCCCTGGGCCAGTCGAGGAAGCGCACGC
>LFSA01000011.1:0-40383 GCA_001512635.1 Pelotomaculum sp. DTU098
GCGGAATTCATCCAGGCCGAGCTTGCTAAAACCCTTAAAAACACCAGCCGCCAGCCCCTGGAGGTGGACCATTTTATTACCCGGAACACCAGTATGCCCGCCGTCATCGTGGAAACCGGCTTCCTTACCAACGAGGCCGAGGCCAAACTCCTGCAGGAACCGGACTACCAGGCCAAAGCAGCCCGGGCCATCTACGCCGGAGTAGTCAAGTACTTCGCCCGGTTGAGCAGCTCCCCCGGGGAAGACCCTGGCAAAGAGGAAGTAATTAAAACCTTCCGGGAGAACCAAACAAAAGTTTATCGCCCGTAAGAATGCACGGCCGGATTTATTTACCGGAAAGAGGGATTTTTAGCAGGATATAAAAGCAGTTTAGCGAAGTGACTTACATAAATTAGTATAGATAATTAGTAATGATGTCCCCCAACGAAAGATAAAGGCTACCCGCGCTCCCCGGGGTAAAAAAACCTGAAAAGGCTAGTTTCGGGCGACTATTATAAGTGTAGTTGTAAAAAATTTAAAACCAACTATAATAATAAGAAGAATAAAATTTTGCCAAAATTGAAACTTGATTAACTCAAGTTTCGCACTTTAAAAAATGCCTTGAACCCTTGATATAACTGGCTTAATTACGATTTTTATTAGCAGAAAACAACAAAAGACACCCTCGTCTTGGTAAAATAGAATTGACCAAAAACCATTCCAACAAGACGAAAGGATGTCTTTATGAAATCTATTTTACCAGACGAATATGCAGTTGAAAAACAGTTTTACTCTCGCGTGGATAATTTTTTCGCCAAGTATGAAATCAGCAAAAAATTGCGACGAAGCTGACTCCGGCATGCCGCAGAAGGATACAGTATATCGTTTTTGAATTCACGTACACACAAATCAGCTGTAATGGTTAAGTTAATCTCAAGTCAGTTGGGCGCGGATCGAACAGATTATTTGCTTCGTGATTCTATGATGACGGGGGCCGGGTATGGCCATTTCGTTTTGGATTGGTTAATATGGGGTATTCAGATGAAGATGCTGAAAGAAAATGCGGAGAACTGAAATCGCATTTAAAATATTTATTGCCAGAAGCAGTCGATTTTTACAAAAAACACTTAATTCAATAATTTTTTTGACAAACTCAATATAATCTATTAATTACCTATCAAAGCCTCTAAAAGACTTGCCACAAAAAACATAATGCTCTCTAAACTGTTGAATGTAAATGTCTAGAGAGCTTTTTTCATTTCTCTAACATAAGTTTGAAACTTAAAAATTAGAAACCCAGTTATATCAAGGCTTTGAAGGCATTATTCAGAGACGTACCACTACACCCCTTCCGTTTCAGGAAAGAGCGTTATGTATTTGCTAAACTAAAAGTGTAGCTTTTAGCCTTTTGATCGGCGAAAAATGACCACCCGGTCAGAACTTTCCTGCACACTGTAGGTGGACATATCAACAGTGTATGGGAGGAAAGGAAATGATTAGTGTATTGAAAACCTCGTTGGGTTCGTCGAACGCAACTTTTTCCCAATACCAGAGGCCGACACCTGGGAAGAACTAAACGCCCGTTTGGTGGAAAAATGCCGGCAGTATACCAAAACCCACAAGGTGCCGGGAACAAAGGTCACCGCAGTAACCGCCTGACCATCGCCAGCCACCGGCGTTCTTACGGGAGGGGTGAAGAAGTTTACGACCTGGACCACTACCTGGAGACCCTTAACAAGAGGTGCCTTGGTGCCTGACACCAACTTATCAACTTATTGGTGCCTGACAACTTATTGGTGCCTGACACCAACTTATCAACTTATCTACAATTGGCCGGGTGATGTCGTCAAATAATCTCTCCCGCAGGGTTCCCGGCAGACAAAGGAGAATTGTCCACCTGTAAAGAATAGAATCTTCAAGTCCGAAATACAGTGCTTTAACTAGAGACTAAAAAAGGAGGGAGATTTAATTATGCTTAAAACATCTTATGAGGAAATTGTTGATGTTCAGGCAATTGGACAGACGCAGAATACAAGGAATTTGAATGATCTTTTACCCCTTGCAAGCGCAGAGAACCTTTCTCCGGCAGAAAATGACCCGGAGCAAAACCTCCTGGTTATTGTTGATATGCAGAACGATTTTATGGAAAATGGAAGCTTGGCTGTTCCCGGCTCCCACGGTGATGTTGAAAGGCTTACCAGGTTTATATATAGAAATATGGATAAAATCTCACAAATTGCTATGAGCCTGGATACCCATATACCCCAGCAAATTTTCTTTCCTTGCTGGTGGGTTGACCAAGATGGAAATAATCCTCCGCCATTCACTACGATTACAAAGGAAGATTTAGCAGCTGGAAAATGGAGACCGGTGTTTTTCCCCGCAGAAAGTGTGGATTACGTCGAAGGTCTGAAAAAAGCCGGCAACATGGATTTATTTATCTGGCCTTATCATTGTATTCAGGGGACTTTTGGCTGTACTTTGGAAAACCAGCTGAGCAATATGATTTATTTTCATGCGGTGGCAAAAAAGAGTATGCCAATACCTATTGTCAAGGGGACCGATCCCCTTTCTGAAATGTACGGCATTATCAAGCCGGAGTATGATAAAAGGAATTATGTAAATCTTGATTTCCTTAACCTGTTTGAAAAATTTCACAGGATTATTATTGCCGGTGAAGCGGCAAGCCACTGCGTTTTGAGGTCAGTTCAGCAGCTTGTGGAGTATTATTCCGACAGGCCGGATATACTGCGGAAATTCGTTATCCTTGAGGATTGCATGTCGGATATACCTGGATTTGATTCAAAAAGCGAGTATGAGAAACTAAAAAAAGAAAACGGGATAAGTATTATAAAATCTGTTGATTTAGTGCTTTAATAATTAAGAAAAGCCCCCGGGGAAGGATTAGAAGGATTATATGACTGTAAACCACAAACTCAAATTAACCCTGTCCTGGCTAGCTGTTCTGCTATTCATGCTGGCCATATATTTTCTTTCGTCGCAACCTGCCAGTGTTTCTAATGCCTACAGCAAGGGTATAGTAGCCTTCCTGGTTGAAAACGCCTTGAAGCTGACCGGGGCGGCAATAAATGACCGCGATATGTTGGAGTTAAGCCGTAGAATAAACTCCACTGCCCGTGAGTACATGCACGGGGTGGTTTTTTTTGTGCTGGGTATGCTGGTTCACAATGCTGTGAGGCAGTGCGGCGCCAGGGGAATGAAAGCTGTGGCCGTAGCCCTGGCCATATGTGTGGTCTACGGGATAACCGATGAAATTCACCAGATCTTTGTTCCCGGCAGGGCTTTTCAGGTTAGCGATCTGGCGATGGACGCTGCCGGCAGCATCATAGGGATATGCTTAATCTGGGCGCTGTGACGGAAGGATAGGGAACCCTCTGGTTGAAAAGAAAAATATAACATATGAGGAAATAAACGCCATTAGCTGGTATCTCTATACCATCTTCTTCATCGTTGAAAAGGAATATATGATCGAGGAAAAAACGGGGGTGCTTGCAAAGTGGAGGTCCTGTACCAGGGCAGTTATTTTTATTCGGTCAAGAAAGTTCAAGAAAGTGAACTGCTGGCTGAAACAGTTTTCCTGGACACCAGGCTTGAGGCGGTGGGGACGCTTCTGGTTGATTTAAAGAGCTTTCGCATCAAAGAGGCAGGCTGGGAAATACACCGCGCTCCGGACCCGGAATTGCTGGGCAGGGGAGTTTTGCCGGACTTAAAGGGAGTTGAGGCTTATTTCGGTGCCGGCAGGGCTTTAAGCCGTGCGGCGGGCGGAATCGGCGGCGGCCTGGTGAGAGGACTTCTGACCGAGTGTGTCAGGGGAATCATCCAGGCAGAAACCTATGTTACAAAATACAGGGGATTCCCCACTGAAGATGATTATGAAAGATGGTGGAAGCAGGAGCATGTCGATTCCTGCCGCTTCTATAAACGTGAAAACATGGGGAAGAATCACTGGTTTGCCTATATCGGCGGGCACAGAAGGGAGAATAACCTTTTTAACAGGTATAAAAGCATGGCGGTATACCGCCGGATAGACGGGTCCTTGTTTGCAACGGGTAGTTTTAGCGATAGCTTTCATGAACTTAATGTGCAGTTGTCCTTTGACGGGGACAGGATAGCTTCCTGTAAGGCAGCCTTCTTACGGGCGCCGGGTTCGTTTTGTATTGAAAGTCTGGAGCTCCTCGGGCTGTTTAACGGAAAAAGTATTGCGGAGCTCAATAAAAAAGAGGTTGCCGGCATAATCGGAGGTCCAGAGGGCTGTATTCATCTTGTGGATATCATCTATGACACGCTGGTTGCAGCTGGCGATGCCACCGCCGCCACTACCGACAGCACTGCTACCAGTGCCACTTCGCGTGGCTGAACGGCTTGCTGCCGGCAAAAATCGGGTATTTCCCAGGTATTTCCCTTTATAATTAGTTGATGGACAAACTTTCTTTTTATGTTTAGAGCAGTTTTTATGTTTAAACGGTAGAGGAGTTGTTGCCGGATGTCCCTGCTTTTCTTCTCCATCCGCAATGCCTTTCGCAATAAAAGTGGTAGCTGCCCTGGCGGTGTCCGGGGTGGCCTTCGGCTGCGGCCTGATGACTTTTCTGTTTTCCGTGGCCTCCGGCATGGAGAATCGGGTGGAGCAGACCTTCAGCAATCTTTCCGGACGGATTATGGTTACCCAGAAGGGCTCTGTTTTTGGCGGGCTGTTTCAGGGTGTGGGCTCGTCCTCCATCCCGGACTACTACATCGCTTTGATCGATGATATACCCCATGTTACGAACGTTACCGGCCAGGTTACGGCCGTTCTGCGCCCGGTGGGATCTGTGCTGGTGATGCCGCTGTTTCGTTACGGGGGAGAAGAAGCGGGGGCCACGCCTTTTGAAGGAATTGAACGATGCAGGGAAGACGGTGCTGGTGGCCAGCCACGACCAGCGGGTGGCGGACGCCTGCGGCAGGGTCCTGAGGCTGGAGGACGGGAGGCTGGTGTAAAAGAGTATCTGACATTTTACGACATTATTCTTCCAATTTCTTGTAAAATTCAGGGTTGACTTCCCATTACCAGTTTGCTAATATATATACAGAACAAATGTTCGGGGCAGACAAATGGCAATCATTTTTCTGCCCCAAAATTTTTGCCTTTGTCTCCCCGGACAAGTTCAAAAGGTTGGAAGGCCTGTGCCGCAGGCAATCCTTAATCACTTTACCCGCAAGGAGGTGAGTAAATGGCCGTAAGCAAAGTCCCTATCAGTACCATTTTAAGGCTGGAGCTGCAGACCGGCGTTGACGAAGACGGCAACCCGGTTTTCCGGAACAAAAGCTTTGGCAATGTCAAGCCTGGAGCGTCCGACCAGGATCTCTACGACGTGGCCGTCAGTCTTGCAGCTTTGCAGGAGTTCCCCTTGAACAACGTTTTACGCATCGACAACGCCCATCTTACGGAAGAATAGCCATCTTTTCTCCACTTAGCATAGCTTGACTTCCACTAACGGTATATTTTTTGAGCTTCCCTGAGTTGTTCTGGAAGAAGTCCTTTGAGGTGTTGAAAGGAGCCGGCCTGGGAGGACAACAACAGGCCGGCAAGTTTGGAAAAGGCTTTGAGGTAGTGGAGACAGGGTATGAAGGATATTTGTAAGACAAGGAACAGGAGCGATCAATAAGGAAAGGAGGTGTTTTATTGGCAACGACAACCCAGACCCTGCGCCTGGTTTTTAAAAACCAGGCCGGTAAAAACGTCACGTTCAGCCTGGACAATCCCCGGGACGATGTAACGGCTACGGAAATTGAGGCGGCCATGGACCTGGTCATCGCCCGGAACATTTTCACCAGTGCAGGTGGAGACCTGGTATCCAAGCAGGATATCCGCATCATTGACAGCACCACCAACGACCTCTACGATCCGCCCGCCCAGTAGAAGCGGTTAACTGCGGGGTTTATGGAGGCAGGGAGGAGCTGGAGAATGCTGGAGGAAACAGAGGACCAGGGAGCAAGCTGAAAGGACCGGGAGGAAAGGAGGAGTGATCAGGAAAACAAGGAGGGATCAGGAGGAAATAAGGAGCAGAGAACAGTTAGTAAACAGCGAAGAAGGAGAAAACAGGTGGATGAGCGTTAGGCTTCCGGAAGACCGTACTTAAGCTGGCGTCTGCAAAAGAAAGGCAGAGGGCGACTCCCGCAAACTAAACCATTTTAAGGAGTGATCTCTCTGGAATTGATCCTGCAGGCGGTGGGCAGTGTGGGCTTTCCTGTAGCCGTGGCAACATACTTGCTGGTGCGCATTGAGGGCAAACTGGAGGACCTGACCGTGGGCATCGCCAGGCTGACCGAGGCCCTGGCGGGCATGCGGCGGCAGGTGGAGCAAAAGGAACAGAAGCATAAGGAGCAGTAGGAGCAAGAGCTGCAGAATAAGCGAGATCTGCAGCAGGAGATCACAGTTTGTTGGTAGTAAACGGTTTTAGAAAAGCAAAGGCTTGGGGGGGCCGCTTTCAAGGGAAAGGCGGCCTCCTTATCCGATAGCAGGAAGAGCTCCTTCCATTTCAGTTCCACAGCCAGTAAAATGTAAAAAATTTACAAATAGAGATAAAATTAAACAAATTAAATAATATAATGTGAAATTAAATACAGAATTAAAAACAAAATGAGTTTATTTCCTGCACAACAAATTTTTTAAAAATCTCTAAAAATACTTATAAATTTACTGTACTGGCAGGAAAAAACATTATTTTGCAAGAATAAAAATAATTAGAGATATTTCATTTTTAAAATGTTTTATGTTATTCTTTGTAATATATTTTTTACGAATGGGTGATTATTTTGTCGCGCTCTGAATTGCTCTCGAGTATTGAGAACCTCCGCTTGAGAATGCACAATCTTATTAATGAGGGTTTTGCGTATTCGGAAGTGCTTAGGGTCAGCCAGGACCTGGATAAGTTAATTGTTAAGTATTACCAGTTGTCTGTTCTGGCAGCTGACAGGGATGAGGGAGAACAGTTTCCCTCTCACCTCAGGAAAGAACATACAGTAGACAGTAATCCTGGTGAATTTGTAATATAAAAACATGTTATGATAAAATACACCCATAAGAAACCAGGGGGTGTTGGAATGATAAGCTGTCCTGTATGTTCTATTCCTATGGATGAAGTAAAAAAATCAGGAGTACTCATTGATGTTTGCCCGAGATGTAAAGGAGTCTGGCTTGACCGCGGAGAGCTAACCAGGCTTTAAGAGAGCATTAAGACGTACCGGGATGATGATTATGAATACGACACCGGATACCGGGAGCGCGACCGCGATTATTACGAAAGAGATGACAGGAAATATGATAAGGACTACTATAAACATAAAAAAAAGAAGCGCGGCATATTTGGGATGCTGGAGGACATCTTCGATTAATTCGGAGGGTTCGGTTCCTTGATTCACTAATAGAAACTAATATAAACAAGCTAGACAATTTCAGGTTGATAAAATAAAGCCTAATAATTCAACGGGAAGCAGGGGGACGGTTCTCCTGCTTCCCGGTTTTATTCTACCTCCGGAGAACGAAATTAGTTTTAAATAGCTGATTCATCTTCTTATGTAGTTATAAACAATTATACAAAAATATGTACACTCCCTGCCCCGTATACCTGGTAAATTACAAGCCCGTAATATAACAGGAATATGAAAATCTGGATATTCATAATCACTGGATAATCATAATCATTGAAGTATGTCCTGATTGTATTTCGCTCAGGAAAGGAAAATTTTCTATTTTCGGGCAGGTTTAGAGGCAATAACAATGATCGAATATGTGTCTTCCACTTTACCGATCTGGGGCATGGCAAATAACCGCGCGAAAAATACAATGGCTTTTTCATCACTTGGATAAAGCGAGTAAACCCAGTCTTTATCATAAAGCCCATTATCGATCAAATATTTCTCCCGGTTAAAAAAGATATTAGTATAGGGTTGGGTAAGAACTTTTTTTATTTCGAATCCCGCCGAGGTGAGTAACTTACAGATTTGGTCTTTATCAAATAACTGCTTGTGATTAGGATTTCTTGGTTTTCCGTCTTCCGTTTTCGGTTCATATTTTTCGTTCGGTACCGATAGAAGCAAATATCCTTCCGGAATTAACACCTGGTAAAGATTATTCAATAGAAATTCGGGGTTTATCAGATGTTCCAGAGTTTCAAAACACGTAACCAGTTCAATCTCTTCCCTGCCAAAAGGCAGAAGGTCTTTCTCCAGGTTATTAATAATAAATTGAACATTAGTTATTCGGTAATTCCTAGCCTGTTGTTGTGCTGCGGCAAGTAATTCTTTACTGATATCTAATCCGTAGACCATATTATTTTCCTCAGCCATTAGAAAACAGCCGTATCCATTCGCGCAGGCAGCATCTAATATTTTGAGCAGGTTATTATTCTGGGCAAATTCCTTAGCAAAAAGATACCGCCCGCAATGCTCGATTTTCATCCAGAAATATGGTGATTCGGCGTCAAAAGGGTTGCAGAACTCCACATCAGTCGTGGCAATCAAAACGATTAGCCTCCTTTAGGATATCACTTACCATTTTTGTATCCAGATATGTCTTAATATTTTTCGGGTCTGTAATTAATGACTGTTTGCGGTTTACCTCAACCACTGCCTTCTCCAAACATAGTTTCGCCTTTTGTTTATTTTTTAGTTTTAAATAAAGCCTGGCTAAGGAAAACCAGATCCCTTCCTCGCAACAGCTTGGCAGTTGTTTATAACTGGCCATTGTCTTTTCAACCATTGACATTTCTTGTTCGGCCTCATGGAGGTAACCCGTATTAATGCTTGACTCAGCGATGCCTAAACGGCTCAAGACTTCCGCATGGATCATTCCAATCTCACTTGCAGTTTTCCGGGCAGCTAAAAAGCCGGAAAGGGCTCCCTAGATGCGCTTTGAGATCAAATATCTCTTTGTTAGCTTTGACCGGTATTTTAAAAGCATCTTCAACTAAGGTAATCGCATGATTAACGTTTGTAAAATGATACTGCCAGGCCAGAGACAGGTATACTTCGGCTAAAAGTTCAGACTCATCTTCAGACAGTAAGTCTTTTAAGGTAATAAGATCGGCAAATGCATCTTTCCGGTTACCCAGAATATCATATATCCATTGCCGTTCGTACAGGGCTTGAATCCGGTACTTTTTCGTATTAAGACGCGAAGCTTCTTTCTCCAGGTCCGTAAAGCAAATGATAGCTTCCTGGTAGCTGCCTATTTGTTTTAATAACTTTGCTTTAGCAGACAAGGATTCTAAATAATAGGCAGTATCGAGACACTTCAATACACCTATCGAGTTATCTAATAGCAATAATGCAGACTGGTAGTTATGAGTCTGAATCTGGTTGAGAGCGGCTTTATAACAGGCGATCCCGTAACCTGGGTCTGAACTGATCTCTGTTCCTGGTATATCTGCTTCGTTTAAGTGATAAGGTAAATGTTTCAAGTAATAATTGCCCAGATGGTCATCATCATCAACCCTTGACCACTGTCCGCCGTACAGGTCAAGACCTTTGTTGGCTATAAACACATGCATTGCCTTAAGCTGCTTATTTAGATCTTGATCTTCACGCACAAATCTAATCAAATTTTGGTGGGCGATTCTGATAATTTCTTCCGAAAAAAAAAAGTTGCTTTTTCTATACCTTTAATCTGACCATGAACAGGCAAATATCAAAGTCGAATACTTTTGTTAACTTTAGTCCACATCTAGGGCACCACAAAACTAAAACCCCTTTGAGAACGATACATGTAATAATTCTTTAGCACTTTGTAATTACTTTATATCATTTAAACTGAAAACCTTTCTTATTCAGCTCCGTTTTTCATCCGGGCTATTAGCAAAATGTGCTTGCTTTCAAATATTTAATTAATGTCCACGCAAAGCCTGATAACGTAAAAATTCTTCACATTCCTGCAATTTCCTTTAAGTTGTGTGTTTTAAAAGTAAATAGTCAATTTACACATAACCAAATTGATCAAAAACTGCTTCCCGGTTCAAATCCCTTGGCCGTGGCCGGGCCGGTGTTACTGCTGCTGCCAGCGCAGGATTAATACCAGCTACTCCGCCCGGATCAGCTGGAAGACCAGCCGTAGAAACCCGCCCAGTCCCCACTGCCCGGGCCTTCGCCCGCTCTGCTCATAGCGCTTATGCTGCCTGCACCGGCTTTTTCCCATGGCCCCCCATGTTATTCTTCCCTCCTTACCCGGAGCTTGTCGCCCAGGTCGTTGAAGCGGGCGATCCACTCCCTGGCTTCTTCATCGCCTGCTGCTGCCTTTTCCAGATTGTCCGGGTAAACTGTTTGCAGCAAACTGTAGTAGACGTTCTGGACCTTCCAGAGGTCCACCTCGAAGGGGAGCGAACCCACCAGGGCGGTAACCTCGTCCAGGTGCGTGATCAGGTCAAGGTCGTTGGGGTTTTCCCACAGGCGTTCTCCCAGCCGGCTTAGGGTCTGTTCCAGGACGTAGCGGTGGACAGTGCCGTCCAGCTTGACGTTGGCTATTTTCGCTTCTTCCAGGAGGGTCCTGATTTGTTTGAGGTCTGTCATATTTCCCGCAAAGGCCTGGCGCAGGTTCGAATTCAGCACAAACTCCGCTGCGGTGTGCAGGACCCTGGGCTGGGGAATGTTGAGCTCCCGCAGGAAGCGGTTCAAGTGGGCGTGGCGCTCGTAGATCCGCCGGTAGTCCCCGGCGATCTCGTCCAGGGTGGTGTTCAGGATCTGGTCCAGGATCTGCCTCTGCTTATCCCGGAAGAGCTCTTTCAGCGTGTAGGTGGAGCCTCCAAAGCGCTGGTCCAGGAGCCGGACCAGTCCGGGAAAGTCGGCCCGGTCGAAGGCAGCGGTAATTTCCTCAGCTATTTTCCGGTAGCATTCTTCATTTTGAAAGTTAGTGACGCCGCCGTTGACGATATGGCTGCCAAGGTTGACCACGGCGTAAATCAGCCGGGCTGATTCCAGGGTGATCCTCGAGGTGACCCGGATTTGGCCCAGGGAGAGCCTGGCCACACCCGCCCGCCGTCTGTGTGAATCTTCCCGCTCGATGTCGTAGCAGTAGATCCTGTGATGCTCGTCATATTCCTCGAAAAGGGAGCAAATGGCGTAATGGGCCCCCACTTTAGACAGGTCCACTCTGGCCGGCTTGATATATTTTTCGTAAACATAGGCCCCGTCCCGGTATTTGGGCAGGTTGCTTTTTGCCTCCGCCAGCAGCTTCAGAAAGCCGGGCTCAAGGTCCTTTTTGCCCAGGGTTTCTTCGGCCAGCTGGATTACCCGGGCGGCGTACTTGAGGATCTGCAGGGTTTCAATCCCCGTAATTTCATCGAAAAACCAGCCGCAGCTTGTGAACATCAACATGGCGTGGCGCTGCATTTCCAGGAGTTTTAAGACTTTAACCTGCTCCGCCTGGCCCAGTTTGCCCAGGGCGTGTTTGGCCAGAAATTCGCTCTGGCTTTCCGGGGAGCGGTCCAGGATAACTGAAATGTAGTCGTTGCGCGCTTCCCAGGGGTCTTTCAGGTAGAGGCTCGCCTGCTTCTCGTAAAGGGGGGCCAGCTCGTCCCGGAGCCAGTTCAGGGCCCGGCGCAGGGGTGCCCGCCAGGCCTGGGTCCAGCCGGGGTTCATGCCGGTGCTGCAGCCGCAGTTGCCGGACCAGCGTTCGACGCCGTGGGCGCAGCTCCAGGCGCTGTGCTCGTTAATCTCTGCCTCATAGGCCGGCGGGTGGTGCTCCAGGTATTCGCCGTAATTGGTGAGCCTGGCCAGCCCGCTGGTTTCGATATAGTGCAGGGCGAAGGCCAGGGCCATGTCCCCGTGCCGGTGGTGGTGCCCGTAAGTCTCGCCGTCGGTGGCGATATGGACCAGGCGGGGCCCGCTCCTGCCGGCCAGCTCCTTCAGCAGCCGCCCGGCGAAGCGCTCGCCGTTGCTGAGCAGGTTTTCAAAGGCTACGGCCGAGGATATTTCCCCGTTGTAGAAAAACACCACGATGGCCCGGCCTCCCGGCAGGTTGACCAGGTAGGGACGGGTGGTGTCGATGGCCCCGGGGGCTGTTTCCTGCCACTGGGTTTCTCCTATTTTACGGTAGCGCCGGGCCTGGAAGGGGGACAAAATCGTAAAGCGGAGGCCCAGTTCCGCCATCAGGGCCAGGGTTTCCAGGTCCACGCCGGTTTCGGGCAGCCACATCCCCTCCGGTTGCCGCCCGAAGCGGTATTCAAAGTCGCGGATGCCCCAGAGGATCTGGGTGTATTTATCGCGGCGGTTGGCCAGGGGCATGATCATGTGGTTGTAGGCCTGGGCCAGGGCCGAGCCATGCCCTGAGAAGCGTTTCCTGCTTTCCCGGTCTGCATCCAGAATAGCCTGGTATACCCCGGGCTGCTTCCTTTCCAGCCAGGAAAGCAAGGTGGGTCCGAAGTTAAAGCTGATCCTGGCGTAGTTGTTGATAATCCTGCGGATCCAGCCTTCGCCGTCCAGGATCCGGGAGACCGTGTTGGGTTCGTAGCATTCCGCGGTGATCCGCTCGTTCCAGTCGTGGTAGGGGTAGGCCGTGTCCTGCAGCTCGACCTCTTCAAGCCAGGGATTTTCCCGGGGCGGCTGGTAAAAGTGGCCGTGGATGCAGATGCAGCGATCCATTTAAACCTGACCTCCTTCCGAATGCCCGTTCAGGATGTAGTAGGAGAGCGGGTCTGGGGCGGTCCCCGCCGTATCTCCGCAATAATAGCCGCGTTTGCCCTGCCCCAGGAGTACCTGCTGTTCTTCCGGTTTCCCAATGTGGATCGCCACGCTTTCGGCCAGGGGCGTCCGGACGGGGAACCCGGCGCGGCCCTCACCCAGGCAGGTGGCGCCCAGGGGTGTGTTAATGCTCATGGTGGTTAGAGCCCTCCCTTCCAGTTTGCAGGATCTTTCCTGTAAGGCGCAGGCTGCGGCGGGGACGTACCCTTACCCGGCGGTTTCTTAACCGGTTGAGCTCAGCCAGGGTCTCCAGAACCTCCGGCATGCGGCTTATTTCTTCGAGGGTGTAGCGGGCTTTGCGCCGCCAGTTAGGGTACTCCTCGAGGGTGCCCGGGACATTTTGCGGCTCTGTCTCCAGCCACAGGTCCTCCAGGTTTACCAGCACCACCCGCGCCCGGCTTGCGGCCAGGTGGGCCAGGCAGCCCCTCAGGAGGGACCGGGTATTCTGCGTGGTGGTTTCCAGCAGCCCCCGGCGGTAAAGGTAGGCGGACAGGGCTAACCCCTCGGCCTTGCCCCTGAGCGACTGCCAGTAGGCGGCAAAGGGGGGCATGTCGTGGGTGTTCAGGGCCGCCAGGGCATTGGGCGGGACGGGCCGCAGCGGCCGCCCGGCATCCCCGGTGGTTTCAAAGGGCAGGATGTACATCCGCTGGATCTGGTGCCGGGCCATGGCCCTGCGGACATAGCCGGGTACGGTCCCCAGGTCCTCGCCCACAATCAGGGACTGGCTCCGCCGGGACTCCAGGGTCAGGATGGCGTAAAGTTCTTCGCTGCGGTAGCGCACGTAAACTCCTTCGGTGGCCGGCAGGCCCGCGGGGATCCAGTAAAGGTGGTGCAGGCCCATGACGTGGTCCAGGCGCAGGATGCCGGCGTGGCGCAGGTGATGGCGCAGGCAGGCGATGTAGTAGCGGTAGCCCTGCTCCCGGAGCCGCTCCGGGTGCAGGGGCGGGAAGTGCCAGTCCTGCCCCCCGCTGAACAGCCTATCAGGCGGGGCGCCGCTGCTGGCTTCCCGGGCAAAGATACCCTGCCAGCGCCAGACGTCGTAGCCCCCGCCGTGCACCCCCAGGGGAAAGTCCAGGTACAGGGTCAGCCCCCTTTGCCGGGCCCAGGCGGACAGGTCCTGGAACTGCTCCCGGGCCAGCCACTGGACATAAAGGTGGTATTGTTCCGCTTCCAGCTCGTAGTCACCCTCCTGCAGGGTTCCCTCCCGAAGCCGTTCAGGCCATTCCGGCCAGAGGGCCCGCTGTTTTTCCACCGCAGCCCGGAAGCGGGCGTAGTCCCGGGCTCTGGGGTTTTCCCCGGCCCAGCGCCGGAAAGCAGCCAGGCGCCCGGAGCCGGGGCCGCCAGCCAGGAGGTGGCGCAGGCAGGCTTCCAGGACCCTGCGCTTGAGCCTCATCCCGCCTTTGTAATCCACCAGGGGGGCGGCTTTGAGCGAGGCCAGCTCCGCCTGGAAGGCAGGGCCGTCAAAAAGGGCCCGGGCTTCCGTGCTGCTCCCGAATTCCGGCGAGCGGGTCACGTCCAGGTAAAACTCGTTCCAGAAAAGACGGCTGACCGGCTGGTAGGGGCTGGGGGCGAAGGGCTCGTCGAGATAGGAGGCCAGCAGCGGCAGGGTGCCGGCAATGCTGCCCCCCAGTCCCTGCACCATCTGCAGCAGTTCCTGGAGGCCGCTGAGATCCCCCGTCCCCCAGTCCGTCCCGGTGCGCAGGGCGTAGAGAGGCAGGAAGACCCCCCAGGTGCGGTTTGAGCTGCTGCCCGGGGATGTGTGGGACTGGAGCGGGGCTGAGATGATCAGGATCCCCTGGCGGCTACCGGGCAAATCCAGGGTCAGCCGGTGGTAGCCTTCCGGCAGCCTGCTGGGTAAGGGCAGGCCTTTAACTGTATAGACTTCCCCTTCCACCAGGGCCGATCTAAGCCCGGGCAGATGCTCCAGGCGGCGGGACCAGCGCAGTTCCCGCCCGTCCTCCAGCTGGAGCCTGCAGCCGGCGGGGCCAGTGGCAGCCCGGCCGGGCAGGCGCAGCTCCAGGCAGGGGGTCTTACCCTCCCAGGCTACAACTACCGGCTCGCAGGTACGCTGCCACCGCCTCTGGATGGTTTCCCGGAGCGCCCCGGGAAGGTGCTCCGGTTTCGCCAGCGGCGCGCCCAGGGCCCGCAGGGCTGCCAGCAGGGATTCGGGCGTAGCCTGGCGCCGGGTTCCCTGGTAATCCAAATAAGAGGTTTCCACTCCGTATAGCCGGGCCAGCCGGTGAAGTAGACGGGTTTGCAGTCCTGACATGGTCATCCGTCCCCATATCTTCGATGATAACATGCAAGCAGAGGACTTTTTCTGGCTTTGTCTGTAAAAGACTATGCAGGTAAAAGCTTGAACAATAACGCCGGGCAAGAAAATAACCTGCTTGCAAAGGATTTTTGGACAAAGCGTCAAAAAAGTATTTAGATTGGGAGCATTGCGGGTTTTTCCAAGCGACTTGTTTGTCAGAAGGTCCTGATTAATAAAGAACAGCTGATTAAGGCAAAAATAAGGGACAGCAAAATAAGGTAATATTATAGATTTTGACGCTGAATACTCATGGATTCGGGCAAAGGGCATATACAAGTTAATAACGGTGGTCTGTACCCGTATATTATCTCCAGGCTTGGATTGCACTATTTACCTGTTTAAAAAAAGCCTGCAAAGATGTACAGGTGTACTGCAAAAGGAAGTAACCCCTTTGTTTATATTACCCGCTGCCGTCCCGGCCTGAAAGCACGGACCTGCCCGTAGTTCTTACAGCCCTCCCTTGAATATTCATAGCCTTACCCTTGCGTGTTATAATTAAGCAAATGGAACAGGCCCACATGATTAAAACGAGCTCTAAACCGCTGACTTAGAATAATAAGGAGGCGTTTGTTTTGGTGGTAAAAAGGCGTTTACTCTTTTTCCTGGGGGCGCTACTGCTGGCAGGGCTGTTGCTCACCGGTTGCGCCAGGAAAGACAGCGGAACGGCCGGTGAGGTTTCGGTTCCACCGGCAGGCCAGGTGACCCGTCCGGAATCTTATCAGGACATTTTCGGGGTTTATAACGGCCGGATCGACAACAGCTTCATTGAAATCCAGGTTGACCAGGGACAGGCTTTTCCCGGGAGCGATGCAGCTACGGCCTTCTTGTTTCCCCTTGGGCAAAGCGCAGGGTTGGCAGCGGACATAAAAACCGGTGACAGAGTCAAATTGAACTGTTTTAAGAACAGCTCCGGCCAGTGGCAGATTACATCCCTCGAGAAAGAGAAGGGAGCGGGCTGCCCTAAAGACATACCGGCCCTTGGGGAAGGGGACTTTACTGTAAAATCCGGGCAGCGGTCCGTTAAACTGGGCACTTCCGATAGGGATGTGAACTTGGAGGAAGTTTTCGGCAAGGTTCTCTCGGAAAACACTGTGCGGCTGGGCGCGGATGCCGGCACGCTGGCCGGTTCCTATGTTAAGAATCAGGTTTACGACGGAATTGAAGTGGGGCTCTTGTCAAAAGGGGGCAAGGGGGGACCCTTTAAGGTAGACACCATGCATATAACCGGCGGGGCTCATGCCACCGCCAGGGGTATAATGGTGGGAGACAGCTACACCAGGATCTTGGAGCTTTACCCTGCCGTGAACGGGAAGGAGCCGGCCAGGGAAGACCCGAGAAACCGCTCTTACAGCTACGCCAGCATAAATGAGGGGGAAGACATGTTCCTGAGTTTTGAAGTCCGGGACGGGATTATAAGATCGATCACCCTCCAGGTCGAGCATTCCTGATCCTCTATTCTGATTACCGTAAAGTACCGTAAAAAAGCCCCTGGCTTTAGCAAGGGGATATAAGGCGCGCCGGGTGTTGGCCCGGCAAATTTCTTTTAATGATTGGCAAGAAACCCACAAAACCCAATAGCTTGCTAATTCTGGGCAGCGGGTACGGTTTACTACAATAAAAAAAACGGACAGCAGATAGGTCTATCTGGTTTGTCCGGTTTTCCGTTTATAAGTTATGCTTGGGAGCAGGTTTTATTGTAGCAGCTGTTGCAGACATAGAAGCCGACGGAACTGCGGCAGATGATCAGTTCCTGGAATCCATCCCGGGGCTGCGGGTCACCGCACTCGGGGCAGTAATCCATTTCTTCCGGCAACCAGCTCTTCCCGCAGGAGAAGCAGGCAAAGAGAGGTCCTTGCTGTTTATACAACCCGGCCTTCTCCAGGTCCACCAGGGCCTGGGCAGAACACTGGGGGCAGGGGCGGCAATGGTCCTGGATACCCAAAAGGTTCAGGTATTCATTGCTTTCGGTTTTATACCCGCAACTAAGGCAGGAAACCATCCCGCCCCCTACCTGCAATTCTGTAAGGGAACAAAGGGGGCATTTAAACTCCTGTGGAAACACCGGCAAACACTCCTTTCACCCGTAGGCCTTGTTTTATAACGATTCTATCATAATTACCCCAGCCCTTATACTGGTTTTTTATATGGTGCCTGACACCAACTTATCAACTTATTAAATATTCAAACACAAATAATTTGGCGCTCTGGCATGGGGGTTTGTATGAGTGTTATTAAGTGTTAAGTGGCCCTTTGGCCATTTTTTTGCGGGCTTCGGGCTTCTCATTTCTAACTCCCAGAGTCGGGAATACCATCCTTGAAACTGGGTGTGGTATAATTGGTACACAATTACACAATAAATGCCCAGGGGGAAAGGAAATGAATGTACTTGTTACCGGCGGTGCCGGCTACATAGGAAGCCATACCGTCCGGGAACTGCTCAGGAGAAATCACCGGGTGGTGGTGCTGGACAACCTCAGCAGGGGGCACAGGGCGGCTGTTAGCGGCGCCCGTCTGGTGCAGGGGGACATTTGCGACCGGGAGCTGCTGGGGGAGCTTCTGGCCCGGGAGAAAATTGAAGCGGTGCTGCACTTTGCAGCCAGCAGCCTGGTAGGCGAGTCGGTCCGCTTTCCTTCGGAATACTACAATAATAACGTGGTGAAGGGCCTGTCTCTTTTTGACACACTGGTCAGGGCCGGGGTGCGCCTCCTGGTTTTTTCCTCCACTGCCGCCGTCTATGGTGAACCCCGGGAGATACCCATCCCGGAGGAGCACGCCACAGACCCGACAAATCCCTACGGGGCTACCAAACTGGCCCTGGAGGGGGCTTTACGCTGGTACGGCGAGGCTTACGGGTTGCGCTGGATCTCCCTGCGCTACTTTAACGCAGCCGGCGCTGATCCCGCGGGGGACATCGGGGAGGACCACGAACCCGAGACCCACCTGATCCCGCTGGTCTTAAAGGTGGCCCTGGGGCTAAAGCCCCACCTGGATGTCTTTGGCTCCGACTACCCGACCCCGGACGGTACCTGTATCCGGGACTACATCCACGTCAACGACCTGGCCGTTGCCCATATCCTGGCCCTGGAGGTGCTGGCTGCGGGGGCTCCTTCCGCAGTCTACAACCTGGGGAACGGGAACGGTTATTCTGTCCTGGAGGTAATCCGGGCTGCCGAAGCGGTGACGGGCAGGCCCATCCCGCACCGGTACGCGCCGCGGCGGCCCGGGGATCCGCCGGCCCTGGTGGCCGGGTCGGCCAAAATAAAAAGGGAGCTGGGCTGGCGACCTCGTTTTGAGAGCCTGCAGGCCATGCTGGAGACGGCCTGGCGCTGGCACAGCAGTCATCCCCGGGGGTTTCAGGATTGAGATGATCTCCGGGAAACGAATAATTGTGTTTGCCCTTTTGCAGGTCTTCTGTCTCCTGGCAGCGCCGCCGGGAAAGCAGGCGTCCAGCGAGGGCGAAGCTCCGGGCGCCACAAACCCGGAAGAACGCCTGGAGGCGCTGGCCAGGCAGGCTGAACTGGCCAGGAGGGAAGGAGAACTGGCTGCCGAACTGCTGGACTGGGACGTTAAAACTGAGAGCGCCCGGCAGGAACAGGCGCAGCTGCTCCTGGAGATCCAGCAGGCGGAATTTTCCCTGGCCGGGGCCGAAGCCGGCCTGGAGGAAAGCCGGTCACGTTTGGATGAAGGCCTGGAAGACCTGGGGTGGTGGGTCAACTATTTATACCGTTATGGTCATGGATCCTTTCTGGAGGTAATTCTTGGGGCAAAAAGCTTTAGTGAATTTATAGAACGGGCCGGGCTGGTTTTCACCATAATATCCGCCCAGGCAGAGCTAGTGGAGGAAGTGCGGGAGCGGGCCGCCCGGTTGGAGGCACAGTTGGAAGCCCTCCGGCAAGCCAGAGCTTTGCTTGACCAAAAAAACGCTGCCCTGGCCCGCAGGATCCAGGATATGGACCACCACAAGGCAGGTCGGGAGGCGTTTCTCAAGGAACTCAGGGAGCAGTCCGCCAGCCTGGCTGAGGAAATTATTAAGAAGGAAACCCTCCTTTTCCGTTCCCTGGATTCCTTGCAGTATTTGTTACAGCACCTGGATTCCCTGCCCTGGCACAGCCTGACCCCGGACACCTTTTCCCTGGCCGGAAAGAGGATGCGCCTTGAGTTCAAGGACCAGGAGGTCAACAGGGTCTTTTTCGGGCAGGGTGACCCTGCCCTGGCCGGGCTGTCCGTGCACTGCACACCGGGCCTGTTTTCTATTTCCGGAACGGCTGCCGCCGGAGCCGCAGGCGTTGATTTTAAAATAGAGGGAAATTTTGAACTCCGGGGAAAGGGCAGGGTGGCCTTTCAGCCCAGCCAGATGTACCTGTCCGGTGTGCCTGTAAGCAGTAAAGTTCTTGGGTTTATTGCCGGAGAGGAATTGCTGGAAATTGATTTCGGGAGTTTTTTGCATGGTTACAGTTTGTCTGGAATCCGGCCTGAGGAGGGCAGGCTGGTGGTGTATATAACTGGCTAACCGAAAAAAAAGACGTCCAACAGCCCGTAAAGCGTGGACGCAAATAAAAGTAAAAAAAGTGTAATTACTTATAGGAAAGGAGTTATGCTTGTTAACTTATAAGGAGCAAATTTTATGCCAGTTATATGGCAGTGCTTTTGTTAGAAATATGGATGTATTTGTCTCATTTTATCACAAAATGTAGACATGTATGTTCCAAAGACTAACAATAAGCTGTCTCAATGGATTGAAATGGATTGGAATTATTTACTGCATAGTGGAAAAGGTTTATCTCATCAACGATGCCGCCTCCCTGGCCCAGGCCTTCTTTTTTCCGGCAGGCAGCTTCCAAGCAGCTTCCTTTTAGGAAGCTGTTTTTTTGTACCCGGAAATGTTTGGAGCAGGCTAACCCTGCCAGGAACCATCTCCCTCAACCACGCCGGGCACCGCTAATCTTGACCGGAGGAGAGGTAAAAAGGCCCTGTCCCCGGGTTCTGGAGTCAAAAATTACCAGGGAGTAAGGACTTCTTATATTTCTTTTATGAATTTTCTGTATTAAGGCATGTGTTTTGCAAGTTTTTATAGTTAGTCAATTCGCAAGTTTCAAAGTATTTAAGGTTTAGCCCTGGTTCTAGCATGTTAACCTTTCCCCCGGGATCTTTGACTGGCCCCAGGCCTGTTTTAGAACAGGTACCTGCTGCAAGAGAATGAGTAAAAACAGTGTTTGGTTAAGACAGGTATCTGCCGGGGATTTAGGAACCAGGAAATCTTTTTAGTATTTAAAGTGAGCGGCTCTATTTAAAGCCATGTTTTAGTTTGTGGGGAGGTGATTACAGCCGAAGGTAGGTTTGATTACTGCCGGCTACCAGCATCTGTGGACAAGCTTTCCTTAGTTGTATTCTTTTTAACAACCAGGACCGCTGGGTTCTGGCGGGCTGAAATGGAACTGCTCGTGATTTAGGAGGTATAACCTTGTCAGAAGAAAAGGTTTATGTTCTCAAGGAGAATGGTATTGCCGATCCATCAACTGTCGGTCTAGCCTCTTTTGGCATAGCTCTGTTTTGTTTGAGCTTTGTAAATGCAGGTTTGGTGGGGGCAGGTTCCATCGGTTTGATCATTGCCATTGCTTTAATTTGCGGCGGGATGGTCCACACTATCGTTGCCCTCTGGGGATTTCTTAAAAATGAGCTCTTTACAGCCCTTGTTTTTGGTACCTACGGGGCTTTCTGGACAATTTTTTCCCTTTTCCAGCTGGGCCTGGTTCTGGAGTGGTTTGAAGTAGATCCCAGCATGATGACAGTTTTCTTTATCGCCTGGACCATTTTTACCTTTATTATCTGGATTGCCACACTTGTTACAAACACGGCCGTTATAGTCATTATTACCACATTATTAATTGTCTTTATTCTGCTTGTTCTGGGTCTGGCCCAGCTGGCGGGTTATGTGGGCATCTTTACCGCCCTGGCGGCCTTATATACTGCCGCCGCCGGTATTTTGAACACTATGTACGGAAGACAAGTCCTGCCCGTGGGTGGTCCCTTAATTAAGCTTAATTAAATCATAATCCATAAAGAGCAGAGAGATAGTAGTTATAGAATGAAGGCAGCTATCCCGCTGGAACTTGGGCCTGGTTGTTAAAAAGTATATAAATAAAAAAACGTTTTAGCCAAAATGGTAATAATCCCCGACTCTCTCCCTTGCCCGTAAACGGGCGCTTTTTTTTATCCGGGCAGGGGGAATGCTGTCCTTAAGGAATGATCGATTATATAGCAAAATGATCGACTGTTGAACAAGTCGATCATGAACGGAACGTGCTATTTTTGAAATAAGCTTGCCAGGTTTGGCTTACATACGCTTAATCCGGCTCGTCGCCAAACTCCTTGAGCAGTTTTTCAAAGATTTTTTGCACCGGCAGGATTTCTTTAATCTTGTAGACATTTTTACCGCAAAATACTACGCCATCATCAACCCGGCCCATCCGTGAGTTTTCCAGGGCCTGGATGATGCAGTACTCGCGGGAGCACTCCTTAAGACAGCCGTCGCATGTTTCCGGCTGCGGGGCGCAACCGCTGCGGATTTTATCGGAAAAGATGTTGCGCAGGGCCTGTCCCGGCATACCCACGGGGCTTTTAATGATCACCACGTCGTCGGGGCGGGCTTTGAGGTACATCTGTTTGAAGGCGTCTGAAACCGCGCATTCGACGCTAAGAACGAAGCGGGTTGCCATCTGGACCCCGCTGGCCCCCAGCCGGATCATTTTGGCGATACCCTTTCCATCCACAACGCCGCCGGCTGCGATGACAGGAATCTTCACCTTTGAGGCAATTTCAGGGAGGATCTCCTCGATGGACCGGTTCGTACCCAGGTGCCCTCCAGCCTCGCATCCTTCAGCCACTACCGCGGAGGCGCCCAGTTTTTCGGCTATGGCAGCCAGCTTGGCTGAAGATACGATGGAGACAATGGGTACGCCGGCTTCCCTGCCCCACTTGAAAATGTCCCGGGAAAACCCTGCCCCGGTGAAGATCAGGTCAATTTTTTCCTCTATGGCACTCTGGACCATGGTAGCAAACTGGCGGACGGCAAACATGATATTGATGCCGATAATGCCCTTAGTCAGGCGCCGGGCCGTCCTGATTTCGTTTTTCAGTTCGTCTACAGTCATGCCGGTTGCGCCGATGACCCCGATCCCCCCCGCGTTGGCAACGGCGGCCGCCAGGGGCGCGGTTGAAACCCGTATGGCCATACCGCCTTGAATAATGGGATATCGGGGTACAAGATGGTCGATTTTTAATTGTGGAAATTTCATAAACATCTATTACTCCTTGCTTGTT
This sequence comes from Pelotomaculum sp. DTU098, assembly GCA_001512635.1. GTDB lineage: Bacteria > Bacillota > Desulfotomaculia > Desulfotomaculales > Pelotomaculaceae > DTU098. Next base: position 22,343 of record LFSA01000011.1, read on the forward strand.
AAAAGGTGACACATTTTTTAATAAAAATATTAACCCGCGCGTCCTGAATCTATAAGGGCAGGCCGAATATTTTTGTTAAAAATGAGTTTCAAACACAGAACTATTCGCGGTAAAATGCAGTAATCCTGTATTTGCGCCAGGAAAAATGAAAATATTTTATGGACATGTTTAAAAAAATGTGAAAATCGCCGTCTACAGGGGTTACCGGGCTGTTCAGGGTCTTATCGCTGAAGGGTAGCTAGCTGCCCGCTTTGGAAATAACTAGAAGTTACCAATATTATTATTGGCATTTGGCATTGTTTTTTATTATTACGGGAATATGGTTGAGCCAGGGGAGGGGATGCCGCCCGCAGCCGGGAAGGGGCGGAAGGCTGTCCGGGGTGTCCAAGGGGGGCCTCGGACCAGTTTTCCGGATCAATAGCAGTGCGCCGCATGCCGGCTTTGTTTTCAGGAGTAAAGAAGGGGTTGTTTTTGCCTGCCGGGAGGCCTCTCCACACAGTTCCCGCTGGGTGTGTCATGTTCTGATGGACAGCAGAAAAAAGCCTGCTGGCGGGCGCCCGCAGGTTATTGGACTGCCCACTTCAGGACCCTTCGCCTGGAGTGGATTTTGGGAGCTTTTGGGGACGGGGCGGCAGAAGTGGCCCTGCTCGCCTGGGGGCCGGCGCCACTATGAGGGCGGCGGACCGGCCCTGGACGGCTGGTTGCCGGGGCTAAGGAAACTCTGGCCGGCGCGGGTTTTCTGGCCCAGCTGCTCTTCAGCCTCCGCCGGCACAGGCAGGAACGCCTTTGCCGCAGCGGTTACACCGGTTATTAGTTAATCTTCTTTAAAACCTCTTCACCTTTAGGTGTTACAATAAAGAGGGTGGATTTGTCATCAAACTTTTTTCTACTCACCAAACCGTTGTTGATAAAAAAGGTAAGGCTGTCCCATACCTTGTTAAAACCCACTTCCAGGATCTTCCCGATCTGGCGGCAGTGAATTTGGCCTGGTTTCACGGCGTGGCAGCTGCCGGTGCAGAGCATGCCGCCCTTTTCGCTGAGCAGCTTCAGGATTTCCAGGGAACGTGGTGGGAAAGATATACCCGGGACCCCGGAATTATGCAGGTTTTGCATCTGATATATAACCCCCTTTTTTGATCCGGTGAATGGTTTGCCTTATGAAGAAACTGGCGATCCCTAGAATAACTCAAAATTCTAATTAATGCAAAGTATATGCCATTATATTCAACAGCCTCCGGGATTCCAGCTTCTGCAGTCAGGCACCCGGCGCTAAACTCCTGGGCACTCCCTTTTTAGCCATTAAAAAAACATCAAGAAAAAGGACTTTTCCAAAACAGCGGGGAAATAATTAAGGCATTTAAGGTTATAGAAGATCTGGGGGGAATAAGAAAATGACTCAGAACGAAAACAGACCCCGGCCCAGCCATGCTGCTCCGGGGGTCCGGCAGAACCTGGAGTATCCCGTTATCCCCCTCTACCAGTTTTTAGATGACGCGGTATCCAGCTTTCCAGATGCACCGGCGGCAATCTTTGCCGGATCTGTACAGACTTACCGGGAGTTGGGCAGCCAGGCAAACCGCCTGGCCAGTGCCCTCAGGGAATTAGGAGTGCAGCGGGGGGACAGGGTTTCTCTAATGCTGCCCAACTGTCCGCAAATGATCGCCGCCTTTTACGGGGTTTTAAAGGCCGGGGCAATCGTGGTCCAGGTCAACCCTTTATTTTCTAGCCGGGAATTGGAAAACCGGCTATATGATTGCGGCGCTGAAACTATTATCCTGCTGGACGAGTATTTGCCCCGGCTGCAGGCCATTCAGAAGCGGAGCCCTGTTAATAACGTTATTACTGTAAACCTGACCGGGGAAACAAAAGCCCCGCAGGAGGGTGCCCTTGACTACGACCTCCTGCTGGCGGGGACGGGGGACGGGGCGCCGGAGCACTGCCCCGATCCGGCCAGTGACGTGGCCCTGATCCAGTATACCTGCGGGACAACGGGTATTTCCAAGGGCGCCATGCTGACCCACTTCAACCTGGTGGCTAATACCCTGCAGGTCAGGGAGACCCTTGCCGCTACCTGCTGCCGTGGTCAGGACAGGGTCCTGGTAACCCTGCCGCTGTTTCACGTTTATGGAATGACCCTGGGGATGAACCTGGCCCTTTCCATCGCAGGGACCCAGGTCCTTTTGCCACGTTTTGACGCCGGGGCTGTTTTAAAGGCAATCAATGATTACCGGCCCACCTATTTCCCGGGTACGCCTTATATGTTCACGTCGCTGCTCAACCATCCCCGGCTGGCTGACTTCGACCTCTCCTCCCTGAAAGCCTGTATCAGCGTCTCGGCCCCGCTGTCACCCGAGGTGGTGAGGCGTTTCGAGGCCCTTACGGGAGGCCGGCTGGTGGAGGGCTACGGGCTTACGGAGGCCTCTCCGGTGATTGCGGTTAATTCCCTCAGCGGGGCTGAGAAGCCAGGCAGCATCGGCCGGCCCCTGCCGGATACGGAATGTGCCGTGGTGAACCTGGATACTGGTGAGAAGGTGCTTCAGCCCGGCGAATTCGGAGAATTGATTGTCAGGGGTTCCCAGGTGATGAAAGGCTACTGGAAACACCCCGAGGAAACGGCCTACGCCCTGCGGGACGGCTGGCTCTTTACCGGTGATGTGGCCAGAATGGACGGGGACGGCTTTATTTACATCGTCAACCGCAAAAAAACTGCCATAACTGGCGTGGGTTACGATGTCAACCCCAGGGATGTGGAGGACGTGATCTATGAACATCCCGGCGTCACCGAGGTGGTGGTGATCGGGATTGACAGCCTTGATCACGAAAAGACAATTAAGGCCTATATTGTCCTGGAAGAAGGCTGGACTGTCACGGAGGAGGAAATAATCCGGTTCTGCAGGGAGCGCCTGCAAGATTACCAGGTGCCGAAGGTTGTGGAATTCCGGAAAAGCCTGCCCAAAACCATTGCCGGGAAGGTCCTGCGCAGGGTTTTAATTGAGGAGGAGAAGCAGCTATTGAAAAAACAACGGCAGAGGTAGTTATATCAAGGGTATGTTTTTTAAAGCCAGCTAGCAAAAAGCCCAGGCTAAAAAGCCGGTCAACTCCAGGCAGGGAAAAAGCGCCAGGCGGCCGACAGGGTTAAAGATGTGGCCGCCTGATTTATTACGAGCTATGCCTTTTGAGCTATGCCCTTGCCTGATCATTATGAGCTGGAACGGGCCCGGCGTTGTCTTGGGTTATGCTGGCGTCTGGAGGCTGAAGCGGGCTATAGCCACCTCAAGTTTTTGAAGAGCAGCAGCATCAGCCCTGAGATGCCGAACAGGCCTGCGGTGATTACAACCGTTGAGATACTGAGACTCTGGTAAGGCAGCGGCACATTCATGCCGAAGAAGCCGGTCAAGAAGGTCAGCGGCATGAAGATGGTGGAGATCACTGTCAGGACCCGGATGGTGTCATTGGTGCGGGAACTGATCAAGGAGTAGTAGGTGGCCAGGGCGGCGTCAACCAGGTCCCGGTGGCTTTCGATGGAGTCGGTGATCCGCTCCATGTGGTCAACCAGGTCCAGGAAATAGGGCTTGATGACTTCCCTGATATCAAAATAGGGGTGGCCGCCGGCATTGATGCTGGTAAAGATCCGCTTCATGGGCAGGACAGCCCGGCGGATGGTCAGGATTGTCCTTTTCAGGGCCAGAAACTCCTCGGTGATTTGTTTGCTGGGCTGCTCGTATATCTGATCTTCAAGCTCGTCAATACGGACGCCGATCCGGTCCATGATGGGGAAAATATCGTCGGTGTTGCCGTCAATAATGGAATAAAGGAAAAATTCTATGCCCTTGTTCATGTATTGCGGGTTCTGCAGGCTTACCCTGGCGATCCGTCCCAGGACCGGAAGGGTCTGCCTGTGCACGGTGACCACGAAGTTCGTTCCCAGGAAAACGTTCAGCTGGACCAGTTCGATTTCTTCTTCGGATTCCTCATCATAGCGGAGGGCGTGCATGACGAAGAAGGAATAGTCTTCGTAGTTATCAAGCTTGGGGCGGGGGCTGTAACTGAGGCAGTCCTCCACCGCCAGAGGGTGAAAGTCAAAAATTTTAGCCACGTACTTGATTTCTTCATCGGAAAAATTATACAGGTCTACCCACAGTAAATCTTCCTCGTCTCTGAGGAAAAGGTGTTTTTGGTCCAGGTCTACGTCGTGGCGCATGTTTTTTTCGCTGTGGCTGTAGAAATATGTTTTAATCATCTTCTACCCCCCAATCTGACAAAATTCTTCGCAGATGGTAGATCCAGTAAGCGGGACAATGGGAAGCCCGGTAGCGGCTATTGCCGGATGGTTCTGGGTCTGCCATTTTTTCTTTTCTCCTCCCTCCGTTTAAAAAAATAAAAAAACCCTCAACGAAATCAGAAGGCTTTTTGATAAAAAGATTAGAAAATACACCTTCTCCACTCGTCTAAGTTTTGACACGTACACAGCTAGAGATGATCCATCTCAGCCACATTAAGTAAAACCTTAAGCCGGTAGTACCTGTTAACCCGTAGGCGTCTCTCGACATTTCCGGGCAGTGGCATGTGTCTGTGTAGAAGCCTCACCTAACGAAGAATATTCATTTTTCTTTTTTTAGGATAAGCTATCAGGAATGATAAGTCAACCAGTTGCAGATATTGTCTTCTTAATTTTTTCCCGGGGTATAAAGCATGCACCTGCCCCCAAAATACTGATCAGTTGGTTTGCTCCGGGGGATGGACCTGTCCTGTAAAACAGTGTTAAACCGCCGCATTTTTTGTAAACTGACAATCTTTTTAAGGTAATTTTTTTTAAGGTTATTTTAAGGTAATTAAAGGACTATATAAGCAATGGAATTGCTTCACGGGTTTATGATAATATTGTTTTCAAGAATATTCTTTCATAAATATTGTTTTCAAAGGAGGGGAGACCATGAAAGGTTTTATTCGGCTTCCGGGCGCCCGGATCTTGGGAGCTTTTCTGGCCGGAATGCTGCTGGTTGCCGCTGCCGTTTTTGTATACAACCTGTACGGGCTGCCGCACCAGTCCTGGGCGGAGGACAACGGACTGAACGCCCTTGCGGCTGCGCCGCTGCCCGGTCTGGGGCCGGACACAATTCCGGATATTGTCGCCAGGGTCAGCCCTGCCGTGGTTCGCATTGACACAATTGTGAAGAGTAATACAAGGAGCTACAATCCTTTATTTGACGACCCCTTTTTCAGGCATTTTTTCGGTGACCAGCTGCTCATTCCTTCCCAGCCGGAAGTGAAACGGGGGATGGGTTCCGGGTTCATCGTGTCCTCCGACGGTTACATTCTGACCAACGAGCATGTGATTAGCGGAGCGGACACCATTGAAGTTACTCTGGCCACCCGGAGTGAACCATACCAAGCCCGCCTGGTGGGTTCCGACCACGACCTGGACCTGGCGGTGCTGAAAATTGACGCCAGCGGCCTGCCTGCCCTGTCCCTGGGCGATTCCGACAGCACCCGGGTGGGCGACTGGGCTATCGCCATCGGCAATCCCTACGGTCTTGACCACACGGTAACAATCGGTGTGATCAGCGCCAAGGGGCGCCCGGTCACCATCGAGGACCGCCGCTACCGGAACCTGCTCCAAACAGACGCTTCCATCAACCCCGGCAACAGCGGCGGGCCATTGCTCAACCTGAAGGGCGAGGTAATCGGGATCAACACGGCCATCAACGCCCAGGCCCAGGGCATCGGTTTTGCCATACCCAGCAGCACGGTTAAGGCGGTTTTTGACGACCTTGTCAACAAGGGGGGCGTCCAACATGCCTGGCTGGGTGTTTACCTCCAACAGGTGACTCAGGAAATTGCCCGCTACCTTGGATTGGAGAGCCAGTCGGGGGCGCTGGTAGCCTCGGTGGTTAACGGCGGCCCGGCGGCCAAGGCGGGGCTGCAGCAGGGAGATGTAATAGTGCGCTATAACGGCAGTGAAGTAAGTACACCATCCAACCTGATCGACCTGGTCAGCGACACAGCCATAGGCAGCCAGGTGGAAATCCAGTTCATCAGAAAGGGCGAAACCAGGTCCACCATTGCCACGATTGAGGCCAGGAAATAGTTGACTGGAGTTTTTCTAGCACGTGGTTTATCTGTGACCTGTTAATCTAATTAGGATTGTAAGATTGTTGCGGGATAATTTATATATCTAGCATTGTCCAGATATAATAAGGATTGTCCCGGGATAATGAGAACTGTTCTGAACTGACTGCCGGTTAAAGCCTGTCTCTTCTCAGGCTTTTTCCTTATTTTTTAGGGGAGGTCATAATGGCGGCAAAAATTCTGGTGATTGATGACGACCGGAGGATCACGGCCCTCTTGCGGCGTACCCTGGTCTTTGAAGGCTACGAGGTCCAGGTGGCGGGGGGAGGCGAGGAAGGCCTGCGGCTTGCGGCCTCCTGGCAGCCGGACCTGATTTTGCTGGACGTGCTGATGCCCGGCCTGGACGGCTGGGAGGTATGCAGGAGGTTGCGCGCCGCCGGCAGTGTTCCCGTCCTGATGCTGACGGCCCGGGACGAAGTGTCCGACCGCGTCAAGGGACTGGACCTGGGGGCTGACGATTACCTGGTGAAACCCTTTGCCCTGGAGGAACTGCTGGCCAGGATAAGGGCTCTCCTGCGCCGCAAGAAGCCTGATGAGCCTGTTCTGCAGCCCCTGGTTTACGAGGACCTGACCCTGGACCACACAACCCGGGAGGTGCACCGGGGGGACAGGTTAATCAATTTGACCGCCAGGGAATTCGATCTTTTGGCCCTGTTCATGGAAAACCCCCGCCAGGTTCTGACCCGGGACCTGATTATGGAGCGGGTCTGGGGTTACGACTTCAGTGGTGAATCCAATGTTTTGGAGGTTTATATCGGTATGCTCCGGCAAAAGCTGGAGGAGGGCGGGGAAAGGCGCCTGATCCACACCCGTCGTGGGGTAGGTTATGTCCTGAAATAGGTGGCCGGTTCAAAGTTCCAGCTGCCATTTGAATACTTGAGAATATTTTAGACTGGTCAAAGGGATGTGAGGGAAATGTCCCTGCGCTTGAAGCTCACCTTTCTCTACAGCGGTTTTCTGGCCCTGACCCTTTTGTTTTTCGGTGCCCTGGTTTATATTATTCTGCACCACAACCTGACTGCCGAGACAGACCGGGCCATTGCTGAAATTGCCCGGGATGTGGTCCGCTCCACCAGGATCGTGGAAAACCACTCTTTGCCCCTGCGGCATGTGGTACTTCCGAATATGGACGTATTTTCCAGTTCCAACACTTACATCCAGGTCCTGGAGCGGAACGGGAGCGTGGCTGTCCAATCCAGAAACCTGGGCGGCCAGATCATGCCCCTGAGCGAGGATACCCTGCGGCAGGCAGCCAGGGGCAAAGACTTTTACGAAACGGTGATGGCCGGCGACCAGAGCATCCGCATCTACAACCTGCCCCTGGTTTATAACAACCAGCTGGTGGGCGTACTGCAGGTGGGACGGACTATGGGAATGATGGAGGCCACCCTGGGCAGGTTGCGGGTACTGCTTTTTATTGGCAGCGGGATTACCCTTTTCCTGACCAGTACCCTGGGCTGGATCATGGCCGGCCAGGCTCTTAGGCCCATCGGCCGGATGACCGAGGCGGCTTCGGCAATCCAGGAGGCCCAGGACCTGACCAGGCGCATTCATTACAGCGGTCCCAGGGACGAAGTGGGCCGCCTGGCCGAAACCCTTAACCTCATGCTGGAGCGCCTGCACCGGGCTTACCAGGTGCTGGAGGAGGCCGGGGCAGCCCAGCGGCGCTTTCTTTCCGACGCCTCCCACGAACTCCGGACACCGCTGACCATAATCCGGGGCAACGTTGAGCTGTTGCGGAAAATGGGTGACCGGGATCCGCAAACCCGGGCGGAGGCGCTGGACGACATAGCCGGGGAGGCGGAAAGAATGTCCAGGCTGGTCGCCGACCTGCTGGCCCTGGCCCGGGCCGACTCCGGGTTCAAATTGGAGATGGGCCCCGTAGACATGGGCAGTCTGTTCGCCGATGTGGTCCGGCAGTCCTCGCTCATGGCGGGGGAGGTGGACTTTGTAGCAGAAGGGGCCGGTATGCTGGAAGGCGTCACCGTCCAGGGGAATGCCGACTCCCTGAAGCAGCTTTTCCTGATCCTGCTGGATAACGCCTTTAATTATACCGGGGCCGGGGGGACAGTGTACCTGGAGGGACGGCTGCAGGGGGACCGGGTGGAGGTTGTTGTCCGGGATACCGGGGTTGGTATCGCTGAAAGTGATCTTCCCCGCATCTTCGACCGTTTTCACCGGTCAGACAGGACCAGGCAGCGCGACGGCACCGGACTGGGGCTGGCTATTGCCCGCTGGATTGTGGAACAACACGGGGGGACCATTGAGGTACAGAGCCGGGAAGGGGAGGGCAGCACTTTCACAGTCAGCCTCCCCAAAAGCCGGTAACTTGTTGACCCGGATAGCAGGTCCAAAGGGATTGATAGCTTAATAAACCTGGTACCCGGTGTAGAAAAGATTGCGGCTGTAATTAAAAAATAAGCCGGGTACCCGGTAAGTTACAGTGAAATTGCAGTTCTGAGCCTCTACATGGCTAAAGCCAGGGGGGCCTGAAACTTTAGTATATAAGTTCCTGCCTGGAAATTTGCCGTGCTAATACCTGATGCGCCATATATTCCCGCAGCTAAAGCCAGGGACTATACGACACATTTCCGCATTAAAAGCCGGAATACTTGATAAATTCCTCCAGCTTGGCCAGGTCTTCGTCAGTGATGCCGGTCGGTTGGGCGGCGCCCAGGAGGAGGCGGCCTTCGATCAGCCGTAAGTGGGCAAGCTCTTTTTCCAGGGCCGGCTGGTTGTTTTTACTCCTGTGGTAGTTGATCAGGTCCAGGGATTGACGCCGTTCGAAGAGCAGGTAGGACTGCTTCCCGGAGAGGTTTGTTTCCTCCGCTTCCCAGATGGCACGGTAATGTTCCAGGAGCCCGCTTTCTTCGACAATGCTTACAGCGGCGCGGCACAGGGCTTCTCCCTGGGTGTCCCGGCTATATTCCCGGGCCAGGATTTCCAGGATCACGGCAACGGGCAAGCTGGTTGATAAAGCTGATGGTTGCTCCCTGGCCGGCTTGTCCTGGACAAGTTGCTCCCCCTCAGGCTCGCCCTGGACCGGCTGCCCCCGGTTAACGGGATCAGCGGGTTCAACGGATACCTGTAAAACCTCTCTTCCTTCCCCCTCAGGAGGAACTGGGGAAGAAAGAGGGGTTTTCTTTAATCTACGGCGGGGGGCTCTTCTCCTCGTAACCATAAGATCACTCCTCGGCTTTTTTCCATACTTTGTTTCTATAAATTAAGATAGCATTGGTCCTGCTGCGGCGCAAGTAGCCAGCCGGGGAGCTGCTAGGGGCCTCTGGTTGAAATAGTTGAAATAATTAATGTAAGACATCCATGCCGCTGAGGTGTACAGCAGATGGTTGAAGATGTCTATTTTCATGATCGTGGAAACTTCTTGGGCTAAGGGCCTGTGGTTGAAATAGTTGATGTGATCCTGCCGGCGGCTGCTGGGCTGAGTGACAGGTAAGAGCCAATGGCTGAAAGGGGAGTGGCTGCTGCCGAAAGCTGAATTAAAACGCCTTATTTTGTTTGGGTACCCCTCTACCGGTGTCGCTGCCGCAGGAGGCTGAATATAGCACCAGCCAGGGCGCTTCCGGCCGGGGGTCTGATTAGACTGAATTGTCAGGATTGTATATGATATTTTGAATACACAAAACATTGAAAATACTTTGTACCTTTATGAACTAATTGTATTCCAAAGAGATAAAACTAATTATAATAAATGTAACTCGTGTTTTTATCCGGGATGTTGAACCTCATTTTTCCTGTTTCAACAGGCCAGCATGTTCCATTTTGAGGCAATAAAGCCCTTTAAAATAAACGAAAAATTATAAAAATTAAAATTATTTTTATACTGTAAAGTAGTTGAGTATGTTATAATTAAATTAATTTACCCATATTATTCTACATAATAGCGGCTATAGGTTGCGTTAGGTAGTTTTATTACCGTCAATTCCTTCCAGCTTTCCTCATCATTATTAAATCTTATGTTTTAATAACAACATATTTAACAAAACCAGGGGATTTAATGTTTTATTAAAATATCCTTATATTTATTTATTGTCTTTCTGGGGATTTTCCTCTTCAGCTTCTTGACACCCGGGGTTTTTTGAACTAGCTGCCGGAGAAGGCAGCTAGGATAGCTCTTAAACTCTTCTGCCCCCGGGCTTGTTCCTGATACCCGGCGTAGGCGGTTTTCTAAAGAAGGAAGAGCTTTGTATGTGGCATCCATCACGTGCCGCTACTTAACTTTAAGATTCTATGAGGAGGTGTGAGAGGAGAGACGGGGATAATTTTGGCTAGATAACTAGATAAAGAAAATTACAAAAAGGAGGTAAAAATGTGAAAAAGCACAGATGGCTAGTTGTCCTGTTAGTTGTAGCGGTAGGTTTGATGCTGTTAGCCAGCGGCTGCGGTGGAACAAAGCAGTCCTCCACGGATGTAATCAAAGTGGGTATTATCCTGCCCTTAACCGGTAGTGAGGCCATGTTCGGTACAATGGAAAAGAATGCCTTTGAAATGGCCTATGAGGAACTGAAGGCAGCCGGTAAAACAACTATCAACGGCAAAGAAATCCAGCTCCTCTTTGAAGACGACCAGGGGAAGCAGGATGTGGCCAAGTCAGCCACGGAAAAACTGGTTAACCAGGATAAGGTTGTCATGCTCAGCGGCGGTTACAGCAGCGCCTGCACCAACGTCATCGCGGGATCGGCCCAGGCCCTGAATACTCCGTTCCTGGTTGTTACCGGCTCTTCCGATGAAATCACCAAACAAGGCTGGCAGTATGTTTTCAGGGGTACGGCGGCTCCCNNCGGCGGCTCCCGCCAGCAAGTACACCGGTGCCCTCTGGGATATGATCGAGAAGGTTGTCAAGCCCAAAAACGTTGCCCTGATCTATGAGAATACGGATTTCGGAACTTCCTCGGCTAAAGGCTTCCGTGAAGACTGCGCCAAGAGGGGCATCAATATTGTCTTCGACCAGCACTACGAACACGGGGCCATCGACTTCAAGCCCATGCTGGCCAATATGAGAAGCACCAATCCCGATATGGTCTTCGCAGTGTCCTACGTGATGGACGCCGCCATGATCTGCAAGCAGATGAAAGAACTTGACTTTAACGTGGATCTCTTTGTGGGCGGCGGTGCCGGTTACACCATGCCGGAATTCAAGGACAACGCCGGTGACGCCTCGGAGTATATCGCTTCCACGACCCTGTGGGTGCCCAACGTAGCCTGGCCCGGCGCCAGCGAGTTTTTTGAAAACTATCAGAAAAAATACCAGAAAGAGCCTGACTACCACGGCGCCCAGGCATACGCAACCATGTACGTGATTGCCGACGCCCTGAGCAGGGCCGAGGACTTCACCCCTGCGGCGGTCCAAAAGGCCCTGAAGGAAACGGACCTGCAGACCATTATGGGTCCCATCAAGTTTGAAGACTGGGAAGGCTACACGAACCAGAACAAGCCCACCACCTACGTTGTCCAGTGGCAGAAGGGCAAGCTGGAAGTGGTTTGGCCTGAGAATGTAAAATCCGCAGACTATGTCTACCCGGTTCCCAAATGGCGGGAGCGGTAAAAGAAGATAAATAGGGCTCCAGAGGATAGGCAAGGGGTCAACCTTTCTTTAGGCAAGTTTTTGATCTGGAAAAGTTTTTGCTCTGAAACAGGCTGTCCATGGAGGATACTTGTTAACTGGTTGACCGGCATGGCTTACGGCTGCGGTGGACACCGCAGGTAAAGGCGGGTACCGCAGCCTGCTTTTGCCGGGACAATTGGGGGGCCCCTGTAGCCTTTTTCCGGTGTTGCTGTTTTATGAACCAGTACGGGCATTATTTTGGGGGGTAAACCTATGTTATTGTTTGGTCAGACAGTAATCTGCGGCATCCTGCTGGGGGGGATGTACGCGTTAATCGCCATTGGGATGACCTTGATTATGGGTGTCATGAAAATAATTAACCTGGCTCACGGCGCTCTGGTGATGGTGGGGATGTACGTAACTTACGTTTGTTTCAAGGAGTTCGGTATAGATCCCTACCTGGGCATGTTTATAGCGATGCCGGTCCTGTTTTTCCTCGGCTGCCTGATCCAGAAATACATGATTAACCGGCTGGTTGAGGTCGATTCTATTCTTCCTGAAAACCAGGTGCTGCTGACAGTGGGAATCATGCTGGTTTTAACTGAAACCATGCGGCTGATCTTCAAATCCGATTACCGGTCCGTAACAACCAGCTATTCTTCCAGCACGGTCATGCTGGGAGACATGTCCATCAACTTGCCGATGGTTATCGGCTTTATTATAGCCATGGCCTTTACCTTTCTCCTGCACCTTTTCCTGACCCGGACCGATACCGGCAGGGCCATCCGGGCTACGGCCCAGGACCGGGACGCAGCCATTTACATGGGTGTCAATTCACCCAGGATCACCATGATTACCTTCGGGATCGGCTCCGCCCTGGCCGCAGCCGGCGGTTCGCTGCTGCTGCCCCTGTTTTACCTCTGGCCGGATATCGGTCACCTGTTCACGGCAAAATCCTTCATCATCACAATTCTGGGCGGCATGGGCAGTACTATGGGCGCGGCCATAGGGGGCCTGGTCCTGGGTATCGCCGAATCACTGGGAGCCACCTATATCTCCATGGGCTATAAGGACGTCGTCGGCCTGGTGATCTTTTTGCTGGTGCTGCTGTTCCTGCCCGGCGGTTTCAGAAGTTTGACGAGGAGGTGAGCCGATGAAAACCAAAAATATAATTTACACCGCCATTTTTGTGGTTATAACTGCCGCTCTTCCTTTGTTTATTAAGGCCCCGTACCAGCTGCACATGCTGATCCTCGTCATGATGTGGGCGGTTATCGGCACCGCCTGGAACCTTCTAGGAGGGTACGCGGGCCAGGTTTCCTTCGGTCACGCGGCTTTCTTCGGGTTGGGGGCGTATACTGCAGGTTTCATGATTTTTCACTTCGGGATCTCCCCCTGGTGGGGTATGCTCCTCGGTCCCATTGTGGCTACAATTATATCCATACCCATCGGGCTGATTTGTTTCCGCCTCAGGGGACCGTATTTTGCCCTGGCCATGCTGGCCCTTGGTGAAATATTCCGGCTCCTGTTCATCAACATGGTGTCTATAACCAACGGCGCCAAGGGAATTCTGATCATGCCGGCAATCACTTCAAAGGTATTCTACTACTACGTGGGCCTGGCCATGCTGCTGCTCACTGTCTTAATCACCTACCTTATTGTCCATTCCAAGATCGGTTATTACCTGGTTTCCATCCGGGAGGACCAGGATGCGGCAACCTCCCTGGGGATACCCACAACTCTGTACAAGCTCCTTGCCCTGCTTCCCAGCGCCTTTTTCACCGGCCTGGCGGGGGCTTTCTACACCAATTACGTAGCCTTTATCGACCCTCACATTGTTTTCAACCTGTCCAACATTTCGGTCATGGTAATCCTGGTGGTAATGCTCGGTGGTGTCGCCACGACCTGGGGACCCACAGTGGGAGCTTTGATTTATATCTTTTTAGGCGAGATTTTCCGCACCACCCTCGGGTCCGCCAACGTCTTAGTTTTTGGTGTTCTCGTCTGCCTGATCATCATGTTCCTGCCCAACGGTATTGTTGGTGAACTCGACCTTATCAAGCGGATCTGTACGCGGAAGAAAGAAAGCCTGTCGGGGGGTGTGTAGGGTGATTTTTTTTGAAGTAAAAAATATAACAAAGAAGTTTGGCGGGCTGGCTGCCGTCTCCAACTTGAGTTTTAAGGTGGAAGAGGGAGAAATCTTTGGCATAATCGGCCCCAACGGCTCCGGAAAAACCACGGTGTTCAACCTGATCAGCCGCTTTTTCCCTTTGACCTCCGGAGAAATCTACTTCAAGGGGAAGCGCATTGATACGGTTCCCGCCCATAAAATCTGTGAAATGGGTATAGGCCGGACCTTCCAGGTGGTTAAACCCCTGCGGCGCATGAGTGTTATCGAGAATGTCATGGCTGGAGCCTTCCTGCGCACCAGCAGCATGGGGAAAGCCAGGCATAAAGCTGAGGAAATCATCGAATTCTGCGGTCTGGAAAGGTATACCCACCGGGAGGCCAAGGGCCTGCCCATTCCCCTGCGCAAGCGCCTGGAAATTGCCAGGGCCCTGGCCACCGAGCCGGCCCTGCTCATGCTGGACGAGACCTGTGCGGGCCTGAATCCCAAAGAATCTGAGCAGGCCATCGACCTCATCCGCAGGATCCGGGACAGGGGTATTACGATTATCATTGTGGAGCACATCATGAAGGTGATGATGGGGATCTCCGACCGGATCCTGGCCATTAATTTCGGGAGTGAAATTGCTACGGGGAAACCGGAGGAAATTGCCAACCATCCGGAGGTAATAAAAGCTTACCTGGGTGACGCCTATGCTTAAAGTGAAGGGTATTGACGTATGCTACAGGGATATTCAGGTATTGTGGGATGTATCCTTTGAGGTGCACCAGGGGGAACTGGTTGTCCTGCTGGGAGCCAACGGTTCGGGCAAGACCACCACATTGAACGCTATTTCCGGCCTGCTGCCGGTCACCAAGGGGTCCATCGAATTCATGGGCCAGGATATTACCAGGCTGCCGGGCTATAAGATTGCAGAACTGGGCATAGTCCACGTACCGGAAGGCCGGAGGCTGTTTCCGGAAATGACCGTGCGGGAAAACCTGGAGATGGGTTCCCTCATGCCGGAGGCGAAGGCCAGGCGAAAGGAATCCATGAAAAAGGTCTTTGAACTTTTCCCCGTCCTGGAAGAAAGACAGAACCAGGAAGCCGGCACCCTGAGCGGCGGGCAGCAGCAGATGCTGGCCCTGGGCCGGGGCTTGATGGCCCTGCCGAAGCTGTTGATCATGGATGAGCCCTCCCTGGGCCTGGCTCCGGTGCTGGTCAAACAGATCTTTGAGAAAGTGAAGGATATTAATGAACAGGGTACCACCGTTTTGCTGGTGGAGCAGAATGTTGTGCAGACTTTAAATTTATGCCACCGGGCCTATGTGCTGGAAAACGGCAGCGTCATCCTCCAGGGAACCGGCAAGGAACTGCTCAACAACGAGCACATCAAGGAGGCCTACCTGGGGATCTAGGATAACTGTTCATGAATTGAAGATGAGAGTGTTATCTACCCGTAACCGCGCCTGGTATACAGGCGCCTTTTTTTGCCGGTGCGCCTTCAGGGGAGCACGGGGCGGCGCACCCGGCAAGCTTTGCTGGTATATTGTTAGGGGGCTGAAAGCCAGGGGGTGTGGGGTGATCTACCTGACGATCAGGACGGGGCACTTGGCATGGCGGCAGACCCTGTTGCTCACGCTCCCCATTAAATATCCCTTGATCTGGCCGAGGCCGCGACTGCCCATAACAAGAAGGTCATACTGGCCTGCTTCGACCTTTTTACAGATTTCTTCGGCAGGGTGTCCCAGAGTGATGCTGGTGGAGATATCCAGGCCTAACCCGGCCAGCTTTTCCTCCGTTTGGCGCAAAATTTCCCGGCCTTGCTTGAGGAATTCGTTGACAATATCCTGGTGGATGTTACCCACGTGGCTGGGGGACATGTTGTCGAAGGACGGCAGGGGGGGGACCACATGGAAGATGGTAAGTCTGGCCCCCAGTTTTGCAGCCAGCTCTGCGCCGTGCCGGGCGGCTTTAGCCGATAGTTCGGAACCGTCGACGGCTGCCAGTATATTTTTGTACATGAAGAATTATCACTCCTTTGCTGATAGGGTTTTTTGAAAGAGTATATCCTGGTTCATTCTTTAATTACCACGTTCTTTCCTTGTTGAGGGATTATTTTTTTTAGTTTTTACAAAGCCGCCGTTCCTGCCTTTGTTTTATTTTCTGACAAATACCTGCTTTTGAGCCGGGGCAGGGAGGGAATACAGTAAAAAAGAAGAAATATTCCTACCAGGAAAAAGCTTAAGAGAAGAAAGATTAGTTTTTAGGAGGCGGGCCAGTGTTTAGAGGCGAATACCGGTTAGCCTGCTGAACCGTGAAAAAAGCCTGAACCGGAAAAACCAAGCGGGGTGGGATCCTGTGAAATTTGCCATGAATTCCTTGAAGCTGAAAAACAGCCTGATCATGATCGCGGTGATGGTGCCCTTGATTGTGGGCTTCATGGCCTACGACCTGAACA
Source organism: Pelotomaculum sp. DTU098 (assembly GCA_001512635.1). Taxonomy (GTDB): domain Bacteria; phylum Bacillota; class Desulfotomaculia; order Desulfotomaculales; family Pelotomaculaceae; genus DTU098. The sequence continues at coordinate 38,603 of LFSA01000011.1, forward strand.
GGCAGACCAGCTCCATGCGCGAGGCCATAACCAAAAGGGGCATTATCCTGGCCCTGACCGGGGCCGAAATGACCGGCAAGATTTTATCCGATGCCCTGGAGAAGGGGCAGTTGACCGAGGAGCAGCTGTTCGATAACAATTACCAGCCCATTCCCAATACCAGCCCCCAGAAATACCACACCGCCTATGACGCCTATACGGACGAGCATTTGAGGCATATTCAGGATGCCTACCTGAAGGATGAGATTATTGTCTACGCCGTGGCCCTGGACCGGAACGGTTATGTCCCCACCCACAATACCATATCTAAAATTGGCTACGGCGATAACGCCAGCCGCTCCAAGCGGATTTTCAACGATCCCGTGGGACTGGCCGCGGTCCAGAACCAGGAACAATACATTTTCCAGGAATACAGGAGGGACAGCGGGGAGCTGATCTGGGACATTGCCTCGCCCATTTATGTGAACGGCAACCACTGGGGGGCCTTCAGGGTGGGCTTTTCCATTGAGGACACCTATGCCCAGATAGCCGCCATCCGCAACCAGATTATCGCCGGGGGAGCCGTGCTCATTGTTGCCATGATCCTGCTGATCCTGTATATCTCCAGCCTTGTGACCGACCCGGTGAAGCGCCTGGAGCAGGTGGCCAGGCGGGTTGCCCAGGGGGATCTGACCGGCCTGGATGCCTGCGAGCTGAAAACGTCCAGGGATGAGGTGGGCAGTTTGACCCGCGCCTTCTGTAACATGGTGGGCAATCTCCGGGAACTGGCGGAGAAGTCCCTCAACTCTGCTACCGCTGTTGCCGGTTACGCCCGGGAGCTGCAGGACAGCATCCGGAAGGTGGTGGACAAGTCCGGCCAGGTGGTTGCCAGGATGGGCGGGCTGGCGGAAGCTATGAAAAGAATGGAGGAAGGCGCCGGTGCGGTTGTGAGCGCCTCGGACAGTACCATGACCAGCCTGGCCAGGGCTGAGGCGGCCTCCGGCAAGTTCCTGGAGCAGATGGATACAAGCAGCGTGGTGATGACCCGGGCCAGCGAAGCGGTAAAAGAGCTGGAGTCCTATGTGGATAAGGTGGGAGAAATCCTCCTGTTTATTTCCCTGATTGCCGACCAGGCCAGTTTACTGGCCCAAAAGGCTGTTACAGAGGCAGCGGCTAACAACAATGCCGGGGGCAATAATTTTTCCGCCCTGGCAGATGAGATCCAGAAGCGGGCCCGGGATGCGGCAGCGGCTACCCGGGGTATTACCAGCCTTTTTGAAAAAGCCCGCAAACACGCCGCCCAGGCCACCGTCACCCTGGAAAAGGATCGGCAGGTTGTGCTGGAAGGGTATAACGCTGCCCGGGAGGCTTCCCGCTACCTCTCGGACATCGTTAACGACCTGAAGGAGCTAATCAAGAGGGTGACTGAAGTCACAGCCTGCAGCCAGCTGGTAACAGAAGGGATCGAGGTCGTGAACAGGGCAACAGAGGAGCAGACAGAACTGGTGGAAGGTTTCACGGAAGCCGCCCGGATGCTGGAGCAGGGGATCGGCGAGATCCAGGAAGTTTTAAATTCGCTGAAAATCTAATCCGGGCTACTATCTACAAGCGGGTGGACATAGCTATAAAAGGGCAAATATAAAAGGGGGCTAAGCACTAAAAAAAACTTGCTCTGGAGTTATAATTGACAGGTTATTGACAGGTTGCACAAGCCCGGAGATAAAATGCCTGATGGTGCCTGACATCAACTTATGTGCCTGAAGGTGCCTTGCCTGATGGTGCCTGACACCAACTTATCTGCC
>LFSA01000011.1:40605-57806 GCA_001512635.1 Pelotomaculum sp. DTU098
TGGTGCCTGACACCAACTTATCTGCCATGGTGCCTGACACCAACTTATCAACTTATCCAACTTATTGGTGCCTGACACTAACTTAAGGTACCTGACACTAACTTATCCAGCACTAAAAAAAACTTGCTCTGGAGCTATATTTGACAGGTTACAGTTCAGGACAGATTATAGATTACAATTTTGGACAGGTGTCCCCGGCTTGGTTATACGGCGCTTTAAGGATATTTTCAAGCCCGGAGATAAAATGGCTGGATTTTGAGAATGATAAAGGATGAGAGTACTTGGAACTGCTTGCAATCTTTACGACGGCTTTTGTGGTGGGTTTTTCGGGGGCCATGATGCCCGGGCCCCTGCTTACAGTTACCATTGGGGAAAGCGCCCGGCGGGGGTTCAGCGCCGGACCGCTTCTGGTTTTGGGACACGCTGTCCTGGAGCTGGCCCTGGTCTTTGCCCTTGTTGGCGGCCTATCCTATTATTTGACCCGGGCCGCTGTTACCCATACTATTGCAGTTTTAGGCGGCTTATTTTTAATCTATATGGGCTACGGTATGGCCCGGGACGCCCGGACCGGCAGGGTGGCTCTGGGCCTGGAAGGGGTAGGCGGGAGGGGTGGAAACCCTGACCCCAAAGAGCCGCCGGCGGAAGGTACGGGCAAAAGAAGGGGCGGAATGCACCCGGTTGCAGCCGGGATCCTGACCAGCGTTTCCAACCCCTACTGGACCCTGTGGTGGGCCACCATTGGCCTGGGTTACATAACCATGTCCCTGAAAAGCGGCTATAGCGGCCTGGCTTCTTTCTTTACAGGCCACATCCTGGCGGACTTCACCTGGTACAGCCTGATTGCCGCGGCGGTGGCGGGAGGCCGCAAGTTCATGAAGGACAGGGCTTACAGGGGTATCCTGGTCCTGTGCGGGGTTTTTCTGGTGGCCCTGGGAGGATATTTTCTCTATTTTGGACTGACGCCTGAAGGCTAGAGAAAAGGTTAAGGGAAGGGGTGAACCTACCTTGTCTGTTGTGTTTTGTGGGGTTTGTCCGCACCCTCCCATTGCGGTGCCGGAGGTGGGCTACCGGGAGTCGGAAGAGGTGCAGGATACCCAGAATGCCCTTCTTGAACTGGGCCGCCGGGTAAAGGAGAGCGGCGCCGGTACTGTTGTAATCATTTCCCCCCATGCCCCGCTCTTCCATGGTAGGATTGGCATTAACGGGGAAACTATATTAAAGGGGGATCTTGCCCATTTTAGAGCCCCCGGGGTGAAATTCCAGGTGGCCAACGACCTGGAGCTTGTCAAAGAAATAGCGAGGCAGGCGGAGTCCCTGGGCCTGAGCACTTTGGAACTGACCGGGCAATTGGCCAGGCAGTATGATTTTAGCCTGCGCCTGGACCATGGTGTTACTGTGCCCCTGTACTTTCTTGAGCAGGCCGGCGTGAAACTGCCCCTGGTCCATGTCTCCATGGCCCTGGATACAGTCGAAAGGCTCTATCTTTTTGGCCTGGCCGTCAGGAATGCTGCGGAAGCAATTGGGCGCAGGGTGGCCCTCCTGGCCAGCGGCGACCTTTCCCACTGCCTGACCCGGCTTGCCCCGGCCGGTTATAACCCCAGGGGGGCGGAATTTGACCGGGAGCTGGTCAGGCTGCTGTCGGTTCCGGATGTGCAGGGCATTATGCAGATGGATGAATCCCTGGTCCAGGAGGCGGCGGAATGCGGTTACCGTTCCATCCTGATGATGCTGGGGGCCCTGGACGGGCTTGAAGTGGAGGCGGAAATCCTCTCCTACGAGGGGCCCTTCGGGGTCGGTTACCTGGTGGCCTCCTTCAGACCCGGCCCGCCAAACCCGGAGCGCTCCCTATTAAAAAAAATTAAGGCCGACAGGCAGGCCAGGCTGGAGCGCCGCAGGGCGGCTGAAAGCTTTTTGGTGAGGGTGGCCAGGGAAACTGTGGAGGAAAAGCTGAATGCCCGGCCGCCGTCCAAAGACAGGTTTGTACCCGAAGAATTCAGGAAAAAAGCCGGCGTCTTCGTTTCCATAAAAAAGCACGGGAATTTGCGGGGCTGTATCGGAACCATCGTGCCCACCAGGGACAATATAGTTGAGGAAGTGGTCAGCAACGCCGTCAGCGCCGCCTTTTATGACCCCCGCTTCGAGCCGGTGCGCAGGGAGGAACTGGAGGACCTGGAATTTAGCGTGGATGTCCTGCAGCCGCCGGAACCTGTCAGCAGCTTGAACGAACTGGACCCCAAAAGGTACGGTGTGATTGTAAGATCCGGCAGCCGGAGCGGCTTGCTCCTGCCCGACCTGGAGGGCATCGACAGCGCCAGGGAGCAGGTTGAGATAGCCCGACGGAAGGCGGGGATTGGCCCGGAGGAGCCGGTTGTGCTGGAGCGGTTTGAGGTTGTCAGGTACCACTAAAGGCCCCTTTGGACAGGAGGAGTGGATATGCGGGAAGTTATTCACTACGACCGGAAGGAGCAAAACCTGACCGCCTGCCGCCTCTGCCCGAAGCTCTGCACCATCCGGGAAGGTAAATACGGCTTCTGCAGGGTCAGGCAGAACCGCGGGGGGACCCTTTACGCCACCAATTACGGCAAGGTATCCTCCTGGGCCCTGGATCCCATTGAAAAGAAGCCCCTCTACCATTTTTACCCCGGTTCCGATATCCTTTCCCTGGGTTCAGTGGGCTGCAACCTGCGCTGCGGCTTTTGCCAGAACTGGACTATTGCCCACGGCGACCCGCCCACCAGGGAGCTGACCCCGGCGGAGGTGGTGGAACTGGCCCGGCAGCAGCGTGAGCGGGGTTCCAATATCGGCATTGCCTACACCTATAACGAACCCCTGATGTGGTATGAGTATGTCCGGGATACAGCTCCTCTGGCCCGGGAGGCCGGTCTGAAAAACGTGCTGGTCACAAACGGCTACATCAACGAAGCCCCGCTGTTGGAGCTCCTGCCCTATATTGACGCCATGAATATTGACGTCAAGGGTTTTACGGATAAGTATTACCGGGAGAGCTGCAAAGGAAGCCTGGAGCCGGTGCTGCGGACTGTGGAGATTGCCCACACCCGCTGCCACGTGGAGTTGACCACCCTACTGGTAACCGGCCTGAACGACTCTGAGGAGGAAATTAGCAGGCTGGTGGATTGGGTTGCTTCCCTGGACCCGGAGATACCCCTGCATTTCTCCCGCTATTTCCCGAACTATGAGGTGGACCTCCCGCCTACACCCCTGGGAACGCTGCTGAGGGCCTGGGAGATCGCCCGGTCCAGGCTGGCCTACGTCTATATCGGAAACGCCCCGCAGCTGGACGCCGGCGACACCATCTGCCCCGGCTGCGGCGAAACCTTGATTGTCAGAATGGGTTATACAACCCGGGTGACAGGACTGGAAGGGAAAAAGTGCCGGGCCTGTGGAAGGGAGATCAGGATTGCCGGGGAGGTCCGGGGTGACTGAGGGCTTAAAAATATTATAAAAGGGAAGGATTTGGGTTTTTCAGGTCGAACATTACTTAAGTGGAATTCGATGGTGCTTTTAAGAGCCGTGTTAAAAAAATATAAAAATCTCCGAGTCCGGTGACCTAATCCTTGCCGGGGATGGTTGCCGGTCCGCCAGGGTACACAAGGAAACCAGTGTGCCTCCCACTGTGGAAAGGAGTAATGGCTGTATGCCGATAAAGCTCTGTTCTGTTGCTGGTGGGCGGAGCTTTTATATTTGAATATACCTTATAAATTGATAAATATATATACATAGACGATCTCCGAGCCGGACAGCCTACAGCCCCAGGGGCCAGGGCCGCCGGCCGCCAGGGTTTGCCGGGAAACTGGCACTCCTTCCATTGCGAAAAGGAGAACGGTACGGTTGCACCGGGCCGCTTTGCTTTTCGACAAAGTGCCCGGCATTTGTTAATTGGAGGTGAGGTCAAAAGGAAATCCCTGGAAGGTATGCAGGCATTTTAGAAAAGGCTTCGGCAACAGGCAGCAGACTGGTTCTTAGATTATGCGGAGGTGACTTACTTGGAGACTAAGAAGATTGGCCGGTACTTAAAAACTGTTGCGCTGCTTGTGTTAGTTCTGGTACTTGGCGCAGGGTGCACAGGCGGGAAAGAGCCGGCGCCATCGCAGCCACAGGCGGCAAAGGTTGAAAATCAAATTTTACTGGCGTCGACCATTGGACCCATTGACGCGGGAATAGTTTCCGTACTGGAAGATGCCTTTGAAAAGAAAACCGGTATCCGGGTCAGGCACGTGGGAGCAGGTACCGGGGCCGCCCTGGAAATGGCTAAGAACGGCAAGTTTGACCTGGTGATGGTCCATGCCAAGGACCTGGAGGAGAAATTTGTCGCGGACGGTTTCGGTACGGAGCGGATTGACCTGATGTACAATGACTTTGTTATTGTGGGGCCGGAATCGGATCCCGCCGGAATAAAGGGCTTAACCACTTCCGCCGAGGCCTTGAAGAAGATTATGGACACCAAATCACTCTTCATATCCCGGGGAGATAACTCCGGCACGCACGTGGCAGAAAAGGGCCTGTGGGAGAAAGCCGGGCTGAAACCCGCAGGAGACTGGTACAGGGTTTACGAAAAAGGCTCTGAGGGCAATGTCAAAACACTGAAGTATACGGATGAACAGCAGGCCTACACCATCATTGACAGGGCTACCTACCTGACCCTGAAGGACCAGATTAAATTAAAGGTGCTGGTGGAAAAGGACGAGGCCATGCTGAATTATATTACCTTGATTCCGGTCAATCCCCAGAAGTTCCCTGAGGTGAAACATGATCTGGCCATGAAGTTTGTTGAGTTCTGCACCTCGACAGAGGGCCAGACAATTATCCGGGATTTTGGTAAAGATAAGTATGGTGAACCTTTGTTTTTCCCCAATTCCACCGAGGGTAAAAAGCTGACCCAGTAACCTACAATTCAGAAAGGGGATGTAGTTTGTGATTAAAAAGAGGTTTTACGTACCGTTTATCATCATGCTCCTGGTTTTGGCCCTGGCAGCGGTACAGGGCTGCGGCCAGCAGGCCCAAACCCCTCAGACGCCTCAGGAACCGGCGGTAAAGGATGTAATTCTGGCCACCACCACAAGCACCCAGGACAGCGGTTTGCTGGACGTGCTGGTGCCCAAGTTTGAAGAGAAAACCGGCTATAAGGTAAAAACAATCGCTGTTGGTACCGGAGCAGCCCTGGCCATGGGTGAGAAGGGCGAAGCCGATGTGCTGCTGTGCCACGCCTACCAGGATGAAGTAAAACTGATTGAAAGCGGCGCCGGCATCAACCACCAGCTCGTTATGCATAATGACTTTATGCTTGTCGGTCCCCCTGAAGACCCGGCTGGAATCAAGGGAAGCTCGGTTAAGGACGCCTTCAAGAAAATTGCAGAGAAGCAGGAAGTCTTTGTGTCCCGGGGCGACAACTCGGGTACCCATAAGATGGAGCTAAAGCTCTGGGAAGAGGCCGGTGTTACACCTGAAGGCCAGTGGTACCAGCAGAGCGGCACAGGCATGGGGGCGACCTTGAACATAGCCAATGATAAACGCGGCTATACCCTTACGGACCGGGCTACCTACCTGGCCCAGAAGAAAAACCTCAAGCTGGACATTCTGGTAGAGGGAGAAGCAAGCCTGCTGAATATTTACCATGTCATGCAGGTTAACCCGGAGAAGTTCGATAAGGTTAACGCGGAAGGCGGTAAAGCCTTTGTCGAATTCATGGTTTCTCCTGAAGCCCAGAAGATAATAGAAGATTTTGGTAAGGATAAATACGGTGAACCCCTTTTCTTCCCGGATGCCGGCAAGAAAATGGAGGAACTGGGCAAATAAAATATAGGTTTATAGCATGAGGTAAGGGGCTGTATTGATTATAAATACAGCCCCTTTAGCCCCGTGTGTTCAACCACTAGCCCGTTACTTTATAGTTTAAAGAAAGGTGCATTGTTTATGAAAGAGACCTGTTTCGAAGCGGATTTCGACATTATTCTGGAGAATTTTGTCCGGAGTTACCATTACCTGAATCTGTTTATTTTTGATAAGAAAGAGAAGTTCTACATAAGAGAAATGGATTTTTTGGCGCGGCTCGGCGAGTCCCTGGGCTATTTTACTTTTTTCCGCGACAGGGGCATGGATCCCCGCTACCAGAGGGAGGAACCCATGGACCTGGCCTGGTATACAAGGGACCGGGATAATGACCATTTTAGGATTGTCCTCCGGGTCGAAACGGGAAAGCTCTTTCTGAAGGTGCACGATGAACTGGCCAAAAAGATTTTAACTAGCAGCAAATCCGGTCATATGCCGCCGTATCTCCTGGCAATTGTCCATACGGACCAGGAAAATACAGCCCTGGAGTTTGTTAAGCTATTAAACCATAATTACAGAATACCGTCAAAATCCTTACTTATATTTAAAATCTTTGATTTCGACAAAGAGATTTTCAACAAGATGGTGTGCTGGCAGCTGCCCTTGAAAAAATCCACACCTGCCAGAACGGTCCTTGCAGATATAAGTATTAACGGTTTAATCAGCCTCCATTTTAAAGACCAGTCAGGTTATTATAAACTGAACGGGGACCTGTACAACAGGCCCCAGTACGGATAGCAGGCCTTGCAGGCATCCGGAGGGAAAACCGCCCGAAGGGCCGGGGTTGATTACGGCCCTGGAGCTGGGGGGATCTTTTACGGCCCTTTAGGCTGGCGCCGGCAGTACATAGGGCCGGTTACAGGCTGGAGGTTGCCCCCGCATTTGAACTGGTTAAGTTTTAGGAAACTGGCAATATAGGGTTTTTCCAGACCAGGCCAGGGAGTAGCCCTTCACCCTTTGCGGGTGAAGGGCCTGTTTTTTTAGGGGCTGATGAATTACAAAAGCACAAAAATAAATATATATTTACAATATAGAGGAATTTTTCGAATCAGGTAGAAATTTATATAAAATTTTGGAGGTGCCCTATGTTCCCTTATCGACACGTCTTAGTTACCCCGAAAGTGCCGGGGCAAATCTGCAGGCTCAAAGAGCTGGCCTATGACTTCTGGTTTACCTGGAAGCCGGGCGGTGTTGAGTTCTTCAGGACAATCAGGCCGGAGCTCTGGCGGGAAGCCGGGCACAACCCTGTCCGCTTTCTCATGCTGATTCGCGAGGAAGACCTGGTGGCTGCCTCCCGGGACGAAGATTACCTGGCGCTATATAACTGGGTTTTTGAACAATACGACCGTTACCTGGCGGAAGAAAAATGGTTTGAGCAGCGTTATCCGGAGCACAAGGACCATGTAATCGCTTATTTTTCTGCGGAATTCGGCCTGCATGAGTCCCACCCCATTTATTCCGGAGGACTGGGTCTCCTGGCCGGGGACCACTGCAAGTCGGCCAGCGACCTGGGCCTTCCCTTCGTAGGGGTGGGGCTGTTGTATAAGCACGGTTATTTCACCCAGAAAATTAACGGAGAAGGAAGGCAGGTAGCCGAGTATCCCTATCTGAATTTCTATGAACTGCCCATCACACCGGTCCATAATTCTGCCGGAAACAGGCTGCTCGTCCCGGTGGAACTGCCCGGACGCACCATTTATATCCAGGTCTGGAAGGCCAAAGTGGGAAGGGTGTGCATCTACCTGCTGGATGCCGACACCCCCAGAAACACCACGGAGGACCGGGCTTTGACCGGTTCCCTCTACGGTGGTGACAGGCAGTGCCGGATTTGCCAGGAGATTATTCTGGGCATTGGGGGAGTTAAGGCCCTGCGCGCCATGGGGATTAACCCCAGGGCCTGGCACATTAACGAGGGTCACCCCGCCTTTCTGGTTATTCAACGAATCAGGGAACTGGTTAGGAAAGGAGTTTCCCTGGACACGGCCAGGGAAGTGGTCCGCGCGTCAACCATTTTTACCACACATACTCCTGTTCCGGCAGGACATGACCTTTTCAGCGAAGAGATGATCGAAATGTACTTTGCTAAAATAGCCGCAGAAATGGGTCTGGATCTGAAGGGGTTTTTGGAACTGGCCTGGGATACGGAGAGAAACAGTTTTAATATGACGCTCCTGGCCCTGAACCATTCCTACCTGACCAACGGGGTCAGCCGTCTGCATGGTAAAGTGGCCCGGGATATGTTCCGCTTCCACTACAACCGGCTTCATCCCGAGGAGATACCAATTACCTCCATTACCAACGGGGTTCATACAGGCAGCTGGCTGGCCGGGGAGTTGCGGGACCTCTTCGCCCGCTACCTGGGTAAGGGTTTTCTGGACCAGGTTAACCAGCGGCAGGTCTGGGAAAAAATAGACAACATACCTGATGAAGAACTCTGGAGGGTCCACCGCTGCTTAAAAGAAAAGATGATTGACTTTGTGCGGGCCAGCCTGAAAAAACAACGCAGGCGAAACTACGAGCTCACCAGCAGGATCCAGGAAGTGGATGAATACTTGAGTCCCGAGGTCCTTACCATCGGTTTTGCCCGGCGCTTTGCCACCTACAAAAGGGCCACCCTGCTCTTCCGGGACCGGGAAAGGTTAAGCCGCCTGGTTAATGACCCCAAACGCCCGGTTCGCTTCATTTTTGCCGGGAAAGCCCACCCCGCAGATCTGGCCGGCCAGGAACTTATTAAACAAATTTACGATTTCTCCAATGAGCCGGATTTGAGGGGGAAAGTCCTGCTTCTGGAGGATTATGATATCCACATGGCCCGCCACCTGCTGCAGGGGGTTGATGCCTGGCTCAATACCCCGCGCAGGCCGATGGAGGCCAGCGGTACCAGCGGCCAGAAGGCTGCAATCAACGGGGTTATTAACGTCAGCACCCTGGACGGGTGGTGGCCCGAGGCCTATGACGGAAAGAACGGTTTTGCCGTAGGCACGGAGCGGGAATACCAGGACGAAGAAACCCAGGACCTGGACGATTGTTATTCCTTATATGAAATCCTGGAAGAAAAACTAATCCCCATGTATTATCGCAAACAATCCGGGTTGCCCCTGGATTGGATCCGGATGATGAAAAATACCATCAAGACGATCGTTCCGGTATTCAATACAAGCCGGATGGTTGCCGAGTATACCGAACGGTGCTACGTGCCGGCCCTCAACCGGGGTCTCCATTTTGTCCGCAATAACTACGAGGTAGCAGACAGGGTCAGTGCTTTCAAGAGGTTTATCAGGGAGCGCTGGGATGAGGTTGCCTTTATTTCGGTGGATTCCAACGCCCGGCCTAAGATGGCCGTGGGGGAAAAGTTGATGGTCAGCGCGGTTGTCAGGCTGGGGGAGATTGCCCCTGAACATGTTGCTGTGGAGTTTGTGTACGGGGAGGCCAGAGACGGCAGGCTCAGCAATATTACGGTTGTAGCCATCCCCTGTGAGGGGGAAACGGAACCTGGTACTTACTATTTTGCCGGTGAGGTGTCGCTGCCCCAGGGGGCCCTTGGGTACACCCTGAGGGTTAGGCCGGAGAGCAGGGATTTCCCCTACACAGAGCTTCCCCTGGTTACCTGGGCACCGGGATTGTAAGAGGTCTCAGGCGGTCCAGCTTGATCTTACAGGCCTGGCGAATTTGAAAGTTTTTCGCCGATACAGGAATAGTACCGGTATAAACCTGCATAACGGGCCCGGCGGCTTTTAGGAGAGCGCCGGGTTTCTTAGCAGGGTTCCCGGAGCCGGGCCGGCGTGTTTTAAGAGTTGCCGGCCGGTTTTTTTAAATAGTGCCAGATAAAGATACAGCCGCCGATGGTGATTAAAACGTCTCCGATACTGAAAACCCTGGTGATAAAAATCCAGTGGGGCATCAGGAAGATATCCGACAGGTAGTAAAAGGCGGTGTCCGGGCCGGTGGGGATGTAGTTGTAGACCGGCAGGCCCTGGTTAATTAATTCCAGTTCCTCCGGCGTGGCGATCATTTCAAAATACTCCCGCTTCAGCGGCATGTAGCCGGAATTAGCGTAAATCACCAGCAGGTTACTGAGCAGGCCCAGGCCGACTAGGACCAGCCCGCGCAGTTGCAGGTTTAGAAGGACAAAAAGGGCAACCAGCGCAAGGGATGCCATGTACATTTTCGGTGCCAGGAAGTCCGGTAGGCCCAGGGTATGCCGGAGAGCCGAGTTGGTTACCAGTTTGATGGCTACGGCAGTGAGAACCAGCCAGCCGTGCCTGAAGCGGATATTCTTCAGGTTGCGGATGCTGCCGCCGGTGAGCAGGGCAACAGCGGCACAAATTAAAACGATGATCACAAAGGCCATGGATTACTTCTCCTTTTAGGTATCCTCATTTTTTTTATCCAAAGCTTTTTCTCTCTGGAGAATGTTTACAAAAACATTAACAATGACGGGATCAAACTGTGTTCCGGCGTTTTCGACCAGTTCTTTGATCGCATGTTCCCGGGACAAGGCCTTACGGTAGACGCGATCGGAAGTCATGGCGTCATAACTGTCGGCTACGGCTAATATCCTGGCTCCCAGGGGAATATCCGGGCCCTTCAGCCTCTTCGGGTAGCCTTTACCGTCGTACCGTTCGTGGTGGTACTGGACGTATAAAGCGCCGTACTTATAAAAATTCAAGTTGCTCAGGATTTTGAAACCCACCTCTGCGTGTCCGTCCATTACGGACTGCTCTTCAGGGGTTAAGCTATCGGCTTTTAAAAGAATACTGTCCGGTACGGAAACCTTGCCGAGATCGTGGACCCTGGCTGTGGTTACCAGAGTTTCGTAGCTGTTGCCAAATAGCCCCAGTTCGTCCGCAATCATGCTGCAGTAGTGGGCCACCCGCTGGGAATGCTCGGCTGTATAGCTGTCCCGCTGGTCGATGATGTCTGCCAGGGCTTCAATGGTCTTCCTGGTTTCCGTCCTCAGGTTCATGTAGTTTTCGAAACTGAAGTGAGCCATGGCCAGCGGCAGGAGCAGGATGACAATGGACACGGGTTCGTAATTATATAGGATTACGATCAACAGGCTCACAGGAACAAGGGAGGCGAAATGGATCAGTTCCAGCATGAGGTCGGAGGTCAGCTGCCTGAGCAGCTTGGTGCCCTGGCTCAAGGAAATAACCGTGGATACCAGGATAAAGTTTACGACAACGTAAACAAGACAGCTAATAATCATGGCCGGGGCGTCTGTTTTTAATTGCAGGGGTCCGGTGTTCCACCTAAAAAGTTGATAAACAAGCCAGGCCAAGTAAATGGTAATGGCATACTGGCTGATATTGAAGAATAACTTTTTCAGGCCGCGTCTTCCGGTGATATCCGTAAAGATATTAGCCACTGTGGAGATTAAAATCGCAGTAGGGGCGCCGAAAAGAATGAGTGCGGAGATGTGAACTGCGAAAGAAATGGTTAACTGATCATTGTTCGGCATCGTAATGGGCTTCATTTCCGTTAAGGTACTGAATATAGCCCAAAATATGTATATCCAGAGCATTTCTGCCTGGAACTCAAAGTTTGTGACAGCTTTAAAAATAAGAAATAAGCCGATACAATTGATAATTAACTGATAGGCTAAAGCAGGGTTGATAGATATTTTAAATTTGTTCAACAGGAAACCAGCGGTAAGCTGGTCTGTTTTTCTGTGTTCTTTTTTACTCATAATGAATTGGTTCTTAACGAGAAATAAAAAACCTTCTACTCAGGATAACATTTTACATTATAATTTTTCGCCAGGGAAGGGAAATTCGCAAAATATGTAGAATTATCCAAAAAAACCGGTAAGCTGGAGGTATATTTGTGAAATTTAACAATAAAGTAATTATTTTTATCTTAGGTATACTTTTCCTTGTTTTTATAGCCGCCTGTTCCACGTCTCCTGCCCCGCCGGCTGCCCCTGAGCAGGTAATCAGGTACAATATCGGCGCGGAGCCTGCAACCCTGGACCCGGCCCTGTCTTCCGGAATGGTGGAACAGACCGTGGCCAACGCCCTTTTGGAAGGACTGGTGAGGCTGGACAAGGATGGCCATCCGTCGCCGGGCGTGGCTGAAAGCTGGGAAATCTCACCGGATGGCAAAACCTATACTTTTAAATTAAGGGAGTGTTTCTGGTCGAACGGTGAGCCCCTGACCGCGGATGATTTTGTATATTCCTGGCTCCGCCTGTTGTCTCCTGAAACTGCATCCCCTTATGCCTACCAGCTGTTTTATCTGGTCAACGGCCGGGAGTACTATGCGGGTGAGGTTAAAGACCCGGCCTCTGTAGGCGTGCGCGCTGAAGGAAAGGACAGGCTGGTGGTTAACTTAAAGGCCCCAGTGCCGTATTTTCTTGCGCTGACGGCTTTTCCGGCTTTGTTTCCGGTGCCTGAGAGCATGGTTTCCAGGGATCCTGAGGGATGGACTCTGGCTCCCGGCAAGTTTGCCGGCAACGGTCCCTTCAAGCTGGCGGCCTGGGAGCATAATAAGCAGATCATTTTGGAGAAGAACGAGCATTACTGGGACCGGGAAAATGTCAGGCTGGAAAAACTGGTGATTACCCTGGTGAGTGATTCCCATACCGAACTGGCCATGTTTGAAAATGACCAGATCGATATTGCGGAAACGCCGCCCTACCGTGAAATAGAAAGGTTGGCCCAAAGCGGCCAGCTCAAGGTGAGCCCGGATTTATCAAACGAATACTACATGTTTAACACAAAGGTAAAGCCCTTTAACCAGGTTCTGGTCAGAAAGGCACTTTCCCTGGCCATTGACCGGGAGGCCCTGGTAACCAACTTAACAAAGGGCGGCGAAAGGGCAGCCTATGCCTTTGTTCCCCCCGGGGTTGAGGGGCCTGCTCCCGGTCATGATTACAGGAGCCTCGGTGAAAAGTTGATTGAGGGTTTCAACCCGGCGGAGGCGAAAAGGCTCCTGGCTGAGGCCGGTTATCCGGAGGGCAGGGGCTTCCCGGTGATTGAGCTGCTCCTGGACGACAACCAGAATCATAAGGCCGTAGCGGAGGCCATAACCGGTATGTGGCGGGAGCACCTGGGTATAGAAAGTAAAATTGTCGAACAGGAATACAGGGTTTACTTGAACACAATGTTTGCCAGGGATTACCAGGTGGCAAGGGTGGGCTGGATTGCCGACTACAACGACCCCATGACTTTTCTGGACATGTGGGTGACAGGTAATGACAACAACCTGGCGGATTGGGAAAATGCAGAATACGACCGGTTGATCGGCTCAGCTGCGGGCAGCGGGGACAGGGCAGCCCGGAGCGAATTGATGTTTGAAGCGGAGAAGATTTTGATGGACGAGTTGCCGGTTGTGCCCATTTATTACTATACCAATCCTTACCTGGAAAAGGAGCGGGTTAAGGGAGTGATTCACCCGAGCTTTGCCATTCTTGCTGAGTTCAAGTGGGCCTATGTGGAGTAAACGATGCTTGTCTATATTCTAAAAAGGGCTGGTTTTAACCTGGGAGTCATGCTAGTTGTAGTGACTCTCACCTTTTTCTTGATGCACCTGCTGCCCGGGGACCCCTTCATGTCCCAGAGGCTGAATCCTGAGATAAAAGCAAACCTTTATGCAAAACACGGCCTCGATCAGCCTGTGGCCAGGCAGTACCTGGATTACCTGTCCGCCCTGGCCCGCTTTGACCTGGGGGAATCCCTGAAATACCCGGGGCGCACGGTCAACGAGATCATCGCCGAATCATTTCCCGTTTCTGCTGCAGTGGGCATCCTGGCCCTCGTCCTGGCCCTGGTCCTGGGAGTGACCCTGGGGGTCCTGGCCGGCGTTTGGCAAAGCAGGTGGCCGGACCGGTTGATCCTGGCCTTTTCCACACTGGGCCTGTCCATCCCCAATTTTGCCCTTGGGGCGGGACTGGTTTATCTATTTGCCTTGAAGCTAAAAATATTTCCGGTGGCCATGCTGGAAAAGCCCATTGACCTCGTGCTGCCGGTGCTGACCCTTGCAGCCTGGCCGGCTGCGGTAATTACCAGGCTGATCCGGACGGAAATGATTGAGGTCTTGAAAAGGGACTACATTATTGCAGCCATGGTGAGGGGCCTGGACCCTGCAAGGGTGATCCTGCGCCATGCCCTGCCCAATGCCCTGCCCGCCGTCATTCACTACAGCGGTCCTCTGGCTGCAACGCTGCTGACCGGCAGCTTCATTGTAGAAAAAATATTTGCGCTGCCGGGACTGGGGCAATACTACATCACGTCCATAGGCAACCGGGACTACAACCTGGTGGCCGGAATCACCATATTCTACACGTTTGTTTTGCTGGTTGCCACTTTTTTGACGGATTTACTGGCTTTCTCCATGAATCCCCAACTCCGTTACAGAAATGGGTCTTGATATGCTTTACCCGAGAATTGTGCAAAACCGCTTTGTTTTAGCCTGCCTGTTCTTGATCCTGCTCTATATTTTGATTTCCTTAGGGGGTTCCTTCCTTTTGCCCCACCACCCCAACGCCCAGAGTCTTGCGGAGGCCAATAGGGGTCCTTCTTTCGCCAACTGGCTGGGGACCGACTACCTGGGCCGGGATTTGCTGGCCAGAATTCTGGCCGGAGTCAGGGTATCCCTGATTATTGCCTTTTTTGCCACACTGATTAATATCACAGTGGGGTTTTTGGTGGGGAGCGCCGCGGGTCTCATCGGGGGTGTTGTGGACCGTTTCCTGACGGGGCTGATCGACATCTTCTGGTGCATCCCCCCTTTCCTGGTGGTAGTGATGCTGACGGTTGTCCTGGAGCCGGGTATAAAGAATATTTTTATCGCCCTGGGAGCGGTCTTCTGGGTGCCCACCGCCCGGATCATCCGGGGCGAGGCCTACCAGCTCAGAAACGCGCCCTTCATCAGGCTGGCCCGGCTGCAAGGCGCCGGCTACAGCCGGATTATCCTCCTGCACATTTTGCCCTGCTGCTTCCCCGTCCTGCTTACAACCGCCATCTTCTCCATCCCGGATGCGATCCTGGCCGAAGCCTTTCTGAGTATTGTGGGACTTGGGGTAACGGCGCCCCAGGCAAGCCTTGGGGTTTTGATCTCCGACGGGCTCCAGTCCTTTAGGGTTTACCCCTGGCAGTGGTTTTTTCCGGTCCTGACCCTGATCGTGCTTGTGCTCTGCTTTAATCTCCTCGGTGACATGCTCCACAGGTCTTTCAGGGACCGGTCCAAAGGGATTCTGGAATATGACTAAAGTGGATGGTTTGAGTATCAGCATTAAAAATAAAAAGGGGACATGGAGCCTGGTCCGGGATGTTAGTTTTAGCCTTGAGCGGGGCCGGACACTGGCTATCGTCGGTGAATCAGGAAGCGGGAAGAGCTTGATTACTTCCGCCATCCTGGGCATGTTGAACCACCTGGAGGGGCTGGAGGGCTCCGTCGAGGTGTGCGGCCGGGATGTCCTGAAGGCATCGTCCCGGGAGCTGCGGACATTGAGGCGGAACTTGATCGGGTACATTCCCCAGAATCCCCGGGAGTCCTTAACTCCGACGCTTAAAGTAGGGAGCCAGCTGGTGGAGGTAATTGCGGCAAAGACGGACAGGAAGGGCCGGGAATGCCGGCTTGTTGCCGAAAGCCTACTGAGCTCCCTGGGTTTCTCGGGGCCGGAAAGGATCCTTTCGATGTACCCGCACCAGTTGAGCGGGGGTATGTGCCAGAGGGTAGCCATCGCCATGGCCGTGGTCAGCCGTCCCGCCCTGGTGGTTGCCGATGAACCGACATCCTCCCTGGATCCTTTGACCAAGCATAAAATAATGGAGGTCATTAAAGGTATTCAAGCCGAACAGGGTTTTGGGCTGATTTTGGTTACCCACGACCTGGACCTTGCTTTCAGCAGCAGCGACCAGGTTGCCGTTGTCTATGGTGGAAGGCTGGTTGAAACGGGGGCAGCGGAGGAGCTTTTGCTGAGACCCGGGCACCCTTACACAAGTGACCTGGTCCGTTGTTTTACCCGGTCCGGTGCGGAAAAGGGCGGCAGTTACTATATACCCGGTGAGCCCCTCAGCATCTACACCAGCTTTCCAGGGTGCCGCTATTTCAACCGCTGCCGGCAGCGCCTGGAAATCTGCGAAACAAAGGAACCTGCCTGCGTCCGCCGGGACAGGGGCCGGGTAGCCTGCTGGCTATACTGAAAGGGGTGGGCATAGTTGAAAAGCAAGCCGGTTATATCCCTTAAGGACCTTTCCTTTCGCTACCCGGGCACCAGAGAAAAGAAAAATGTACTGGAAGGGATCAACCTGGATATCTTTAAAGGTGAAAGGGTCGGCATTCTGGGTGAAAGCGGCTCAGGGAAAACGACCCTTTCCTTAATCCTGGCGGGTTTGGAAAAGCCCACTTCCGGGTTTCTTTATTACCAGGGGGAGCGTCTTCAAGGGAGAAAAGCATACCGTAATTACACTTCCAGGGTCCAATACCTGTTTCAAAATCCTGCTGGGGCAGTGAACCGGTACCGGAGAGTCATTGATCTTGTCTCCGAGCCTTTAATTTACCGCAATTATAGCAAAGAAGCAATTAAATCCGTTGCCTTTGAGGTGTTGCAAAGGGTTGGGATCGATCCTTTGCGCTGGTATGACTACCCGGATCAACTGAGCCTGGGACAGGTTCAAAGGGTGTGCCTGGCCCGGGCTATGACGGCCGGTCCGGAAATATTAATATGTGACGAGCCCTTTTCTGCCCTGGATGTATCAAATCGCGGCAAAATGGAAGAGATATTATTACAATTGAACGAAAGTCATAATGTAACACTGGTTATTGTTGGTCATGAGGCGGATTTATTGCTTCACTTATGTCAAAAAATATTAGTTATGCGCGAAGGCAAAAAGGTTGCATTTGTTGATATAACCCGTAGTGATTATGAATTATGCGAGCATTACCAGTAATAAATTGCCAATATAACTCAATATTAAAAATTTGGAAATCTTTAGCCCCGGAATCTTTTTGGGGCTATAGTTCGTTATGGTGAAATGAATGCAGAAAGCATGTTAATATTTGTAGAATCTGTTAATATTAAATAAATAATCGCATAATGTTGAAAAATGTAGCAAGAAAATAGTAGACAAGCGAAAAATGTTAGTATATAATTAACTTAGTAAAAAGATGCTAACAAAACCAAATAAAACTCACAAAATGTATCAAAAACTAACATAATATAAAACAATGTATTTCCATAGGAAAGGAGGAAGAAAAATGCGTTGGATTCCGTATACCCTCCTGGTAATCATGTCCCTGGTCATCGCCTCTGGAGCAGGCCACAGGTGGTAGGATAAAGAGCCCACCAAAAAAGCGAATGGACGGTTCGTATAAAATTAATCAACAGATTATGAAAGGAGAAAGAAGCA
>LFSA01000088.1 GCA_001512635.1 Pelotomaculum sp. DTU098
CGAATGGAGCATTATGTCAGTGAAGAAACCTTCCAGGCAATTAAGAATTTTTGTCAGGAAGGCAATTGCGGCGAGATGTATTAGTAATAATTCAGTCAGCAATTTTCAGTTAACAATGGGCAGCTTGCCGTTTTGCTCTGTTGAGCTACGTCCGGCAACAGGTAGTGACTGAGACAGGGCTGTGAACAGGAACGGAATTTCCGTAAATTTATCGTCGGTTGATTGGTATCCAAACGGTGATTAGAGTTATGGCTTTTATTGAGACCCCGAACAAGGCACAATTCATTACACCTATGAAAGTTCTTTTATTTATAAAGAATATGAATAGGTTTAACACACAATGAAGCCGATTGCAAGTAGCATGTCTAAAAATTGATATTTCATCGAATGTCATTTTATATACTCCTGGAAAACCCTTGAAACAGCCTATTAGGAAAAAGAGGTAGTGGTCTGGATGAAAGAGGCTCAGACTGCAAACAACTTCGTGCAAAAATGGTCATATTTATTCTCAAGGATATAAAGCGTTCACCAGGGAAAAGCCAGGATAATTTGATGTAAAAAGTGTTCGGGCTGGTTGCTGGTGTCCCGATGTTCGAAAAGTCAACTTTAGGTGAACATTCGAGGTGTTTGAGATATTAATTCGTCCATTAGTCGCTGTTTATGTTAAATAACAACAATAATGTTTAATCCAGGTTAAATCCGGCTTAAATCCGACTTAAATCCTTTTTTTGAGTAGAAAAAGCCATATAATCAGTTGTTTTTAAAAAGGAGCAGATATGATGCAAAATTGGAGTATTTTCGAAGTAGCGGTAGTTGGATTGATTTCGCTGGTGCTGCTGATATTAAGTGCGAACTATGCTGTAAAAAAGCTGATTGGGATTGCTAGCTACTTCAAACTATCAAGCACTTTTATGGGCATGACAGTACTCTCTATTGCTACGTCGTTGCCTGAAATTACTTCTCATTTCACTGCCTCAGTTAAAATTTTGGGGGGTACACTCGACTATCAAACCGGTTCTGCCATTGTTCTAGGTGCCAACATCGGTTCCGATGTGGTTCAGCAAACCCTGATAATGGGCATCGTGATTTTGATCGCAGGAACGATGTACTTTCGCCGCTATTTCCTTTGGAAAAGCATGATCCCGATGATTGGAACGACCATCATATGCCTGATATTAGGTTGGGACGGTAACTATTCCCGTATTGATGGGGCGATTCTGCTTGGGTTATTTCTGGCTTATACCTACTATCTTTATATTGACGAACGTAAACATTATAAAGAAGAAGATAATCAATTTCAATCTGATGAAGTTGCTGAGGATGCGCCAACTAATGGACGTGAGGTGCTGCGCGATGTTTTAATCACAGCAGTATTGTTGGTTTTCATTATTGGCTGTGCGACCTTGGTTCTTTCCGGGACTGAAATCATTGTTAATCGCACTGGTGTCGGTGGGTCTCTGATAGGCGTCATTACTCTCGGATTAGCATCGGCCTTGCCCGAGTTAACAACAGCGCTGGCCGGCATTCGTCATAAGGAAGCTGGTATATCTCTAGGAACTCTGGTCGGCAGCAATATCACCAATCCTTTATTGGCAATTGGTGGTGGTGCGCTCATATCCACCTATGCCGTCCCAAGACCTCTTGTAATGTGGGATCTGCCTTGGGAGACTTTGACCGGGATAATTTTGTGGGTGATTTTATGGTTCAACAACGGCAAACTTGGGAAAAAATCGGCAATCTATTTGCTTGTAATTTACTTCGTCTATATCCTCTTCCGCAGCTTATACTTTAATGCGGATTTTTAACTCTTGTCGTTAGCGTCAGCTAACCTATGAATCATATTTTCCAATTCTGTCATAGATTTTAAATGTGTAAATTAGGTTCAGGAACACACCCTGTTACGTTTGATCCTGAACCTGGATTTACGCTCAAACTTGCATAACGCAAAATTCTTCATTGTGGTGAAGGAAGAGAAAATCAATTAAATAAAAGCAACATAAAAAACCATTATTGTCGAAAGAGCTTAAAATTATTCATAGTAGAATAAAAATAATACTTTGCTGGCACTATCAATTAAATTCAATAAATAGTTAAGGAGCCTAACCATGTCAGCAATTCTAATTATGGAACTGTCATCATCAATGATATGAAGATTTGTGAAGCCATATTAGCTACTTATCAGCACACAATATTAATCATTTAGTATTATTACATCTGTAGGGGTGAAAGCCGTTGAGATGGGAGGTTTAGGTCAAAAAGTCTAGGAAAATGAGAGTGGTAGCGCTTTATCGTTGAATCTTGCCGAAAAGGGATGCAAGGCAGTAGGTGAATTAAGAAGTTTTGAAAGAATCGGATTTCTATAATCCTTAATAAGCTAAAAGCAAGTGGAAAAGAAACGCTTTTGCACATCCTTAAAAAATCACAGTTAAGCAAGAAAAAAAATAACACACCAACTCAAGGGATATTTTTGATTGTGATTCGTTTTTTGCACAACCCGTTTACCGCATTGTGGATCAATGGAATGTCGGTGATGGCTATCGCGGTCTTACCCAGAGAGGGTAAGAACCTGAATAATGGCGAACTTTGGTATTTGATTTAGGGAATCCAACCTCGGTTGGGAATAGATGTATGGGCTAGCATAGCAGCTCTTATATGAATGGGTAATCGACGAAATTGACGCCTGCCGAATGGAGCATTATGTCAGTGAAGAAACCTTCCAGGCAATTAAGAATTTTTGTCAGGAAGGTAATTGCGGCGAGATGTTTTAGCAAATCACAGTCAGCTACAGAAAGATTGCACTTAGTCAGATGCCTGTTTTGCTCTATTGAGCAATATCCAGCGCGGTATAGATTGAGGGCAAGCTATGAACTGAGAAAGAGTTTTCTTAAAAATATTGGCAGTTAATACCGTTTCGACGAGGGGAAAAAGAAAATTTTGAAAAAACTGGGGACGAGTTTTGAAAATTGGTATAAAAAAGGCTTGACTTAAGTTTCGGATTGCCTATAATACTCCCTTGCGCCCAGAAAAAGGCGCATGAACTTTGAAAAGAGAAAACCCCCGAATTTAGTCGGAATGCGAAATCGGAAACGAATTTTGAAAAAGATTAGATTCACCCTTGACAAGAAGGAGTAAGTAAACTATACTCTTTTTTCCAAGGTGCTACATCAATTTATTGCGCCGTGAGGTGAAGTAAATTTACAAAAGAACAGCTTGGGTCTGAAAGATCTAAATCGAAAGAGCCTGATACCGGCGGAGAAAGTTTGCCGGTATTTTCATCTGAAAAAAGGGCTTGACAAAAAAATAAGTAACGATTAGAATTCTTTCTCTTGAAGTCAGAACCTTAACAACTGAAAAGTGATAGGAAATTGCAAGACAATTGACTATAGGTAAGATTAAATAAACTAAACAAAACAAGACTCGTTAATGAAATAATTTCCGTAAAGATGAAAACACCGCAAGGTGATAAATTTTAACGGAGAGTTTGATCCTGGCTCAGGATGAACGTTGGCGGTGTGCCTAATACATGCAAGTCGAACGGTGATCTTATGGGAGCTTGCTTCCATTTGATTATAGTGGCGAACGGGTGAGTAACGCGTTGGTGATCTGCCTCGAAGTGTGGAATAACGTTCCGAAAGGGACGCTAATACCGCATGTGCTCAAGGTTTTTAGAAAGCTTTGAGTAAAGGATTTATTCGCTTCGAGAGGAGCCTGCGTCCCATCAGCTAGTTGGTAAGGTAACGGCTTACCAAGGCTATGACGGGTAGGGGACCTGAGAGGGTGGCCCCCCACAATGGAACTGAAACACGGTCCATACACCTACGGGTGGCAGCAGTAGGGAATATTAGAAATGGGCGAAAGCCTGATCTAGCGACACCGCGTGTGCGATGAAGGCCTTCGGGTTGTAAAGCACTTTTTGGAAGGAATAGGAAGGAAGGTACTTCCAGAATAAGTCTCGGCTAACTACGTGCCAGCAGCCGCGGTAACACGTAGGAGGCAAACGTTATCCGGATTTACTGGGCGTAAAGCGCGTGTAGGTGGTTCTGTAAGTAGGGCGTGAAAGCTCCCGGCTCAACTGGGAGAGGCCGTTCTAAACTGCAGAGCTAGAGGATGGTAGAGGGAGGTGGAATTCCAGGTGTAGCGGTGGAATGCGCAGATATCTGGAGGAACACCAGTGGCGAAGGCGGCCTCCTGGACCATTCCTGACACTCAGACGCGAAAGCTAGGGTAGCAAACGGGATTAGAGACCCCGGTAGTCCTAGCCCTAAACGATGTAGACTAGACGTCGGTGGTGTAATAGCTGTCGGTGTCCAAGCTAACGCGATAAGTCTACCGCCTGGGGACTACGGCCGCAAGGTTAAAACTCAAAGGAATTGACGGGTCCCCGCACAAGCAGCGGAGCGTGTGGTTTAATTCGTTGCTACACGAAGAACCTTACCTGGGTTTGACATAGC
Source organism: Pelotomaculum sp. DTU098 (assembly GCA_001512635.1). Taxonomy (GTDB): domain Bacteria; phylum Bacillota; class Desulfotomaculia; order Desulfotomaculales; family Pelotomaculaceae; genus DTU098. The sequence goes on from LFSA01000088.1 coordinate 4,452, forward strand.
AGTGGTAGGGAAGAGAAATCGGACCGACCCTTCGGGGAGCTGTTACAGGTGTTGCATGGCTGTCGTCAGCTCGTGTCGTGAGATGTTCGGTTAAGTCCGCTAACGAGCGCAACCCGCGTTGTGTGTTATATGTGTCACACAATACCGCCGGTATTAAGCCGGAGGAAGGTGCGGATGACGTCAAGTCAGCATGACCTTTATATCCAGGGCTACACACACGCTACAATGGACAGTACAACAGGTTGCCAAGCCGCGAGGCGGAGCCAATCCTCTAAAGCTGTCCTCAGTTCAGATTGCAGGCTGCAACTCGCCTGCATGAAGTTGGAGTTGCTAGTAACCGCAGGTCAGCTATACTGCGGTGAATACGTTCCCGGGGATTGTACACACCGCCCGTCAAGTCATGGAAGCTGGCAACACCTGAAGCCGGTATCCTAACCCGTAAGGGAGGGAGCTGTCAAAGGTGGGGTTGGTGACTGGGACTAAGTCGTAACAAGGTAGGTGTACCGGAAGGTGCGCCTGGATCACCTCCTTTCTATGGAGATCTGAATGAAAGCCTGAGGGCTGGAATTCTACTTCAAAGAGATTAAAAATCCAAACCTCGTAAGAGAGGGAATCGCTCTAATACGGTGAAACATGAGCGTCGTAATGAGATTGTATTGACTTACATTGGTAAATTGGAAGCTTTTCCTGTCACTTTTGAGTTGCTAAGGCTCTCAAGGGCTTTTAGCTCAGTTGGTTAGAGCGCGCCTCTGATAAGGGCGAGGTCTCAAGTTCGAGTCTTGAAAGGCCCACTCTTGGGGATGTAGCTTAGTCGGGAGAGCGCCTCCTTTGCAAGGAGGAGGTCAGGGGTTCGAGTCCCCTCATCTCCACTACAAAGGGGAGTTGCCATAGGATGGAAGGATCCTAAAGAATTAGAATCTTTCCATCATCTGACAACAGATGAAAACAGCACGTTAATAATCGAATATCACAAAACAAGTATGTGCGCACATGCGATGTGTGCGAGACA
>LFSA01000123.1 GCA_001512635.1 Pelotomaculum sp. DTU098
TGTCCTTTTCTGAGACGGTTATAGTTATCTCTCTTTATCAAACAGTGCCTTGACACTATCCTCAGCAGGTTTTTGCGTGTGCCAGGAATCAAAATGTGTTATATTTAACTGTGAAATGTTTGGCTAAGAAAGTAGTCATGCCAATATTTAGTGGAAAAATATTTTTGCACGGCAGGTATAAACTGGAGGTCACATGAAAACATTTGGTTTGTTTCTTTTAATATCGTTCTTAACCGGCAACCCGTTATTAGCCCTGTTGCTCCTGATTGTGATTGTCTTCGTTATAGAACGCCGTTTTATCGGGTTCCTTCCGGACATTTTCGAGCCGTGGCGGAGGGCAAGGAGAATAAGTGAGTTAAAGAAAGAAGTTCAGGTCAACCCGGCTAATGCTGAGGCACATCTTGAGCTGGGAGAAACATACTTTCGCCAGGGAAAATATAAATTGGCAGTTTCCTTCCTGGAAAACGCAGCCGGGAAAATGGCCGGGCACCCCCTTTTCCATTTCTACCTGGGGGCCTGTTATTATTATCTTGGGAAAATTGAAGAAGGCAAGAGGGAAATCGAAAATGCTGTGGCTGCAAACCCAAAAGCGAGCCTGGGGGAGCCCTATGTCTACCTGCTGAGGATTTACCTCCAAGAGCGGCAACCTCCACACATAATTGAAAATACCTGCAAACAACTCCTTAATTATGGCACGCCTAAAACTTTTTATCAGGCGGGAAGGGTTTTTAAGGAAGCAGGCGACAAAAACAGGGCACGCAGTTTTTTTGAGGAGACCATTAAGAATTACGATGCCTGTAGCGGAGCTTTGAAGCGTTTATATAGGAGATGGGCTATCCTTTCTAAAATAAGCCTTTACTCTTTAAAATAATCTCTATTGGGCCCGTGATTATCATCAACAATTAAAATGCTTTTAAATAAAAAAAAGCCTCGCCAGGCTTTATTTTAGTGGTGGACCTAAGGGGATTCGAACCCCTGACCTCTTGAATGCGAACCAAGCGCTCTCCCAGCTGAGCTATAGGCCCATGTATGTGGTTAGTCCGGAGTAATCCGGTTTTCTATGGCTGCTTCATTTAAATATGATCCGGTATAAGGATCCGGTTACATTATAAATCATCTGCTTATTGTTCGTCAAATAATAAAATCTGATTTCCCTACGGGCAATACCGGTCCTTTAATGGAAGGCATAAAGTCTGCTGTAGCGTATTTTTATATTAAAGAGAGGGGGAGTGGCACGCGGGTGGTGATTTTTAACCCCTTTGAACATGTCAATAAAAAGGATATTAAAAAACGGGTGGCCAAACTCAAAAAGAAAAATCCTCATTTGAGTAATGAGGAATTATGCCGTATTCTAATCAGGAAAAAAAGCAGGTGGTGTACCACTGCCGGAGTTGTTACAGCCATGCCCGGGACAGTGCCTGTACTGGGCACACTTTTTGTCGTCGTCGGCGGAACTGCTTTGGATCTGATCGCCATGGCTTACTTATTGACTGAGTTAATCCTGGAAGTGGCGGAGGTATACAACCGCAACCTGGATCTTGACGAAACTTCCCGGGAGGCTGTATGGGTGCTGGTTTCAGCGATAGGGTCCAGCGCCGCCGGCAGGGGATTGTCCAGTTTAACGGTAGCGCAGCTTTCCAGGAGCACCTTTTTGCGTCTGGTGGAGCACGCCTTGCTGGCCTTGGGTATCAGGACGTCCCAGAAAACAGTCTTAAGAATAATTCCCTTAATCGGGATGTTTGTTGCCGGCTGGGTAAACTATTATACCTGCAACAAGGTAGGATCCTTCGTTATCAAGCACTATAGCGAAAACGCTGACCATGATTCATGGAAAGGAAAAACCATTGATGTGGAAGTGGCTGTAGAAAAAGAATAAAACTCGAAGGCTTTCCCCGGGTCAGTCATTTTTGTTGTTTTATTTTCGTAATATTTTCAGGATATTTTTTGCAGTGAATCCTGCTGCTGTTTATGTCTTTTACCGGCAACTTCCTCAGAGTAATCCGATGAGATTAGATAAACATTTACCCAGAGGTCGTGCTCGTTGGCCTTTCCATCAAGCTCCCTGGCCAGTTCTTTAAATTTTTTAGTTACCCGGTCCTTAAACGCTGAGAATTCTACCAGCAGCTCTACGACATCACGCTGGGTATACGAAGCCCCTTCACGTAAGATTTTTGCCAAAACAGACCCCTCCCGCACTTAATAATATAGCATATTATAACAATTAATCCATAATTTGTTAAGGGTTATAATTGTCTTATTTCCATATATTGTTACGATTTATCGGGTTTAATGTAAAATCACAATTAGCTTAAAATTAACAGGGGCCTATTAAAGGCCCCTTTCAGGCATTAGAAATTTGAGTAACGGCCTATATTGGGAGTATTCATGGCGCTGAAGGACTGGCTGCCGAAAAGGCCGGAACTCAATTGATTTGTTGACTGCCCCATGCTGTAGGTTGGTGTATAATGACTGCCCATCATGCCGGTTGAACCGTACTGATTAGCCTGTACCGGGTGAGCTGGTTGAACAGCAAAATTGCCGGTGCTCATTGCCGCATAACCACTTTGGCCCATGGCTGTTCCCATGGTGGCTGCGCCATACCCGCTGGACCCAGGGCTTTGCTGGGAACCAAGTAGCCCCTGGTTGGCCATGTTGCTGATATATTGATTGGAGGCATACTGTGGCGCGTTAAAACCTATCCCGTAACGGTTCGCAGCCATAGAACTGATGTACTGGTTCCGGGAAAACTCGTCGCTACGGTTCTGGTCGAACTGGCTTCCAAAGGTACCAAACTGGCCGCTGCTGAACTGAGGGCTAATTCCCGTAGTGAACTGGGGAGTGATTCCCGTACTAAACTGGGTACTGATTCCTGTGCCGTACTGGCCGGTGGTAAAGGGCCTATTGGCAATCTGGGCAGTGACACTCTGGGCAACACTACTGATAACATTGACATCCTGGCTCAGGCGGTTGCAGAGTTGCTGAATAGTCTGAAGCTGCTGGGCGGCCATGCTTTCGTTTTGCTGCAAACGCTGGAGTTGTGCAGCATTGTTGGCTTCTGAGCGCTGCAACTGGTTTGCAACCTGACTGATTGCGTTTACCTCTTGCCGTAAATCCTGGATCTGCCTTTGGAGCTGGTAAACTTGATCCATTATCGTTCCTCCTAAAACTGAGATTAGGCATATGCCTTTTGCCAATATTATTCTTCAGAGGAGCCAGGGTTATTAGTGGAAGATAATGTAAGGTAAGAGAATAACATTAGGCACGTCATTCATCTTAGGAGAGAACATTTAATGCAGTTAATTAATACAGTTGATTTTTTAGTTAGATATCCATACCGCTGGCCCGGCATCAAGGTAAAGGTTTTAAAGGGTAGTTGTCTATGCTCCAGCGGCAGCAACGCGTAATTAATCCGTGATTATAAAAACATTGAGTTTGGTGAATGATTTCTCTGACGGCTGACATAACAAAGTCAGGTTTTTCCTACTGCTTTCAGCCCGCAGGATAGTTAATATTTGCTTTCAACCTAGAAATATTAACTTGAAAGAAGTTTTGCCTGCTTACTTTTTTTACACCATGTAAATACGGGTAACCCGTCTTGTGCTGTACGAAACCTTCTATTCCCGGTGCAACTGCTGTGAGGCGCAGGCTGTGATTTAAGCAAACCCATGGGGCATCCTGGATGATTATCTTCGTTGCTTCCCGGTAAAGCTGCTCCCGTAAAGCCAGGTCTGCCGATTGTTGCGCTCTGGCCAGGAGCAGGTCTACCTCTCTGTTCCGGTAGCGGGCTGTATTGAGTCCACTTTCAATTTGGGCGGAGGAAAGCAGCGTGTAAAGGAAATTATCAGGATCCCCGTTGTCACTGATCCACCCATAAAGAAAGGCGTTGCCTTCTTCTTTTAAAAGCGCTTCCTTATACTCATGCCAGGGGTAGGCTTTAATCTCCGTTTCTATCCCCACTGCTGCCAGGTCGGCTTGAATAGCTTCGGCAAGCTTTTGACCTCCCGCGGGGTTATAGGGTCTCTGGTTGGTATAGGTAATAATAGTGATTTTCAAACCCCCGGCAAGGTTTTGACTGGCAAGTATTTCCCTGGATCCCGCCGGATCATAGGGAAGGGGGCGGCTCTCCGGGTCATATCCCAGTACTCCGGGGGGCAGGGGGCCTCCAGCCTCAACAGCGTTACCCCGGTACAGTTTCTCTGTGAGCTGCTTCCTGTCTATGGCCAGGCTTACAGCTCTTCTCAACGCAGGATTGTTGAAGGGCTCCTTGTCGTTATAGAAGCCCAGATAACTCAAGTCCAGGCCGTTGCTCCGCAGTACGCGGCAGCCTTTCTGTTCAAGATAACGGGCATCCGCCGCAGTTATACCGTCAGTTATATCTGCCAGCCCGAATCTTATAAGCAAAGACCTGAGCCGGCTGTTTTTAACAACCTTAAAAACCAGGGTGGAACATTCCGGTGGACCACCCCAGTAATCACTGTTAGCTTTCAAAATAATCCGTTTCCCCTTATCCCATCTTACAAACCGGTAGGGTCCTGTGCCAACAGGGTTTTCCGAAAAAGCGTCGCCCAGGGCTGTGGCTGCAGTGGGACTGACTATAGGCGCAGATGCGGCCATGGCCAGGTTATTCAGGAACGGTGCGTAGGGGTATTTTAAAATGAAACTTACTGTGTACGGGTCTATAACTTTTATCTGCTCAACCATACCAAAGGTAAATGAAGCATAATTGAGGCTGCTTCCATCTTGGGAAAGCATCTGTCTCTCCAGGCTGAAGCGCACTGCTTCTGCATTAAAAGGAGTCCCGTCATGGAACTTGACGTCTTTCCGCAAATAGAATGTCCACACCATGTTATCGGAAGATACTTTCCATGACTCTGCCAGGCAGGGTTCCACTTCCGTGGAACCCGCTTTGAAACGAACTAAACCTTCAAATATATTGGAAATAACTTTACAGGATTCTTCATCCTGCGCCCAGGCAGGATCAAGAGTTATTGAGTCTTGCTCTCTGACATAGATGAGGCTGGGGCTTTCCCGGCCGGCAATTTTTGCTGTTACCGGGATAACATTTGTGTTAACAAGAAGAAGAAGTGGGATCATCAGTAATAAAACCATGGTTATGCTCTTTAGAAAACGCAAGACAGCTTCACCTCATGGAAGATTACTATACATTACATTCTGGAAAATTTAACTAAATCCTTCTATATATGGAAATTTTATTTTCTTGCTTTCTGCGAAAAAAGTAAGCCTTTAAGCTGAAGGCAACAGAAGCAGGCGGGACTTCCTTAATTTAAGGAAGCCCCGTCTGCAAGATTTATAACTATTCTGTTTGCCGGCACCATCACATTAATGGGTTTCAACATCTTTGGCGCCGTTTTTACGAAGGATGTCAGCCGCAGTGTTTATTTTTGCTTCATCTGTCTGGACAGAGGCGAGAATTTTGCCCTCACGGACTTTTCCCTCGTAGTATTTGCCCCTTTCAGGAGGGATGCCCCAGTCGATCAGGCCACCTGCTATTCCTCCTGCTGCAGCGCCGGATAACAAACCTGCGATTGGACCTGCTGCTATAATAGGTCCTATCCCCGGGATGGCCAGGGCACCTGCACCTGCCGCCAGGCCGGCCAGGCCGCCTAGAACACCTCCAGTGCTGACACCTGAAGATATGCTGCCTTCGTTTACTCCCATATCACCAGCCTTATACTGCCCGGCTGCCTTGCCCTTGTCAGCAGCCACAATAGATATTTCCTCGTGGAAACCATTGTTACGCAACTCCGATACAGCCTTTTCAGCCTGGTCCCTGGAATCGAACAAACCAATCACAGTCTTTACCATGTGAATCCCCCTTTTACTAGCATTTTTTTTATATTGCCACAAGGGGGTGATTCCTATACTTAATACTTCAAAAGGTGGCAATTTTCCCAAAAGGTCTTAAACATCAGTTTATTTTTTTTTTAGTTCTGATATAATATTTTATGTTTGCAACCAAACAAGTTTTCTTAAGGAGGATAAATTATGCTGCCGACCCCAAAAAAGTTTTTTCTTACAGCGGGCAGCGCCGAAGGGAAGAATCACCTGAATGCCTTTGATAATGCCCTCTTAGCGGGAAAAATCGGTAATTTAAACCTGGTTCGGGTATCAAGCATTCTGCCCCCGGGCGTACAGTACTGCCCCAATCTGGAGATACCCCCGGGATCTCTTGTGCCAACAGCCTACGGGTATATTATTAGTGATACTCCGGGTGAGTTAATCTCCGCAGCAGTTGGCGTAGGTTTTTCCGAGGATTCCTTTGGCGTGATCATGGAATTCTCAGGAAGGTGCGGCAAGGAAGAAGCGGAAAAGGCAATTATCAGTATGCTGGAAGAGGCTTTTGAAACCAGGGGAATGAAGCTGAAGGGCACAAAGATAGCTTCTACGGAACATCGCGTAGATAAAATCGGTTGCGCTTTGGCTGCAGTCCCGCTTTGGTACTAAACTGCTAGTAAATTAAGAAGCATGGAGGCGATAAGTTGGACCCGAAGTTTAATCTGTGGTTTACAGAATACCAGACAAATGATATGGCTCTGTCCTGCAGAGTAAAAAAGACCCTGCACCAGGAGCAGACACAGTTTCAAAACCTGGCTGTAGTCGATACGGACCAGTTCGGCCGGATGCTTTTACTGGACAATGTAATTCAAACAACGATAATGGACGAGTTTGTCTATCATGAAATGATTACCCATGTCGCCCTCAACACCCACGCTGCCCCGAAAACAGTCCTGGTCATCGGGGGCGGCGACGGGGGAGCGGTAAGGGAAATCGTTAAGCACCCATCCATTGAAAAGGTTGTTCACTGCGAGATAGACGGCGCCGTGATCGAGGCTTCGCGGAAATACCTGCCCGAGATTGCTTGTGCCTTAGATGATCCCCGGGTGGAAATAGTCGTGGACGACGGGATCAAGCACGTCAGGAACAATAAAAACATTTACGACGTAATTATCGTCGATTCCACTGATCCAGTTGGTCCTGCAGAAGGCCTGTTTTCCGCATCCTTCTACAGCGATATTTATGAATCTTTAAAGGAAGACGGTATCTTTGTGGCCCAGACGGAATCACCCTTTTTTAACCGTGACCTGATCCCCAGGTTGTACCGGGATATTTCCGGGATTTTTCCGCTGACCCGATTGTTCTTAGCCTGTATCCCGACCTATCCCGGGGGACTCTGGACTTTCACCATGGGCTCCAAGAAGTATGATCCTCTGGACGTGGATGTAAACGCTATTCCTCAAATGGACACACGTTATTACAGCCCGGCCGTTCACCGGACCTGTTTCGTACTGCCCCCGTTTGTAAAGGAACTGTTGAAATAGCTGGAGGGAGAGAATTTTGCTGGATCTTTTAGAGAGAGGGCCGGTCTTCATGGGCAGTATGGATAATTATGAACAGGCTGAACTTGTTCTAATCGGAGCTCCCATGGAGGTTACCGTTAGTTTTCGTCCGGGTACCCGGAAGGGTCCTGAGCAAATCCGCCTGGTTTCGCCCGGGCTGGAGGAATACAGCCTGGATCTCGACAGGGATCTGGCAGATTACTGCTATTATGATGCTGGTGACGTAGTGCTGCCGCCCGGATCGCTCCAGGAAAGCCTGCACCGGATCGGGGCGGTTACAGCAAAAATTTTAAAAGGCTCTAAATTTCCCCTTGTAATTGGCGGGGAGCATCTGGTGAGTCTTGCTGTCATTAAGGAAGTTGCCGCTTCATACCCTGAACTTGCCG
>LFSA01000034.1 GCA_001512635.1 Pelotomaculum sp. DTU098
GTAATTCTTAACCCCAAACCAGAGATCGGGACCGTTGCAGGGGTGGTGCAGAAACAAAAAGGCAGGCTTTCCCCGGCTGTCTTGCAAGATCTTCTGGAGCCACCGGATCTGACCGGGTTCGACATAGCCCCAATTGTCGTCCTGCCTGCAGGAGTCCAACAGCAAAAAGAGGTGGTCCTTAAAGACGACGTGCGCATAAGTTTTATCCGAAACAGCAACGTACTCCAAAAAGCCCCGCTCACCAAGCCCGCCGTTTTTAGTAAACTTATCATGATTACCGGGACATAAAAGATAAGGAGTTCTCCCAAAACGGGGCAGGATCTGTTCGTTCAGTACCTGGTACTGAAGCCTGCTGGCAGAGTCCGTCAGGTCCCCGGTAAGCACTGCCAGGTCAATATTTCGTTTCATGCTGTCGAAAATGCTTTGAACCATGAGTTCGCCTGAGTGTTCGGTCAGCTTGCCGAAAAAGATCTCGTTGATATCCCCATAGGGATCACCGTATGTAATGTGCAGGTCGCTGAAAAGGGCAAAGCTGAACAGGCGCCTCCCATTCGGACGGGGCAGGGTGCTGAAGGAGTTCAAGGAACCCCTGACGCCATTGCTCTCCACTTGGTACCAGTAACGCGTGGAAGGTTTCAAGCCAGTGATTTCCGCATAGTGGTACTCTGATTCCTGCCCAAAGGTGTACCTGACCATATTTACCGGCGTATTCCCCACATAAATGGAGGTGTCCGCTTTTTGGCCCGGCGTTACCCAGGTAACCACGGCATGGTCACTGCCTGCAGTGCAAAGCTCCTCATTGACTATTACGGTCTTCCACCCGGTCAGGGGACTATATAAAACGGGAACGCTCCGGCTCTGCTTCCCCTCCGGCTGCTCCGCAAAAAAGCAAGCTTCAGCAGTTTCCACGCTGTCTCCGGCGCGCCCTTTCCCGCATCCCTGTCCAGGAATATTCTTTTTGTTTTTTCCGGCTCCCAATCTGATCCCCTCGCAGTTAAAACAGTGCTGCGTCATCTTCCTGCTATCAGGCTTCAAACCAACAGCCTTTCTTTATATCTATGAACAAGACCGGCAAAAGGCTACCCCCGGGAGCTCAGCTGGAAACCATCTCTGAACTTTGCCATGAATAATTAAGTATGAGTAATTACCTGGTTAAGTATAAAACTTAAATCTAAAAAAATAACCTGCGCAACCAGCTTTCCCGGCATCATCAGCCGGCGCTTTTGGGGTTGCAATTCTTTTTTGGTGAGATTATGAGAGATGCGCTTTTTTTCTAATTTCAAAGTTATGCTATAATAATGCAGAAGTTTTAGCACCTATACAACTTTATCGCCTGCGTTTAAAATATGTTGCAAAGCACCTGAGGAACAAGAAAATATTGTCCTGGCCTGGCTTATTCGCCTGTTCTTTTTGTTTATCTTATTAAGGAATTAACGGGGTGCTTTTTATGTTAAAGAGTCAAAGAAAAAAAGCAAATGCAAACTTCTTTGCCAGATACCAGTACCTGTTTAGATGTCCACTGTGTTCTTCTGAAATGAAACTGATTGATTCAAAAAGTCTAATTTGTAACAACAACCATTGCTATGACCTGGCCAAACAGGGCTATGTGAATATGCTGTCCCACGCCTTAAAAACAAAATACGACAGGCAAATGTTTGCATCCAGAAGGATAATATGCAGGAAAGGCTTGTTTGACCCCATGATTAACAAGATCAAGAATCTAATCATAGCAGGAGCGCTCTCCCGGGGAGAACAGCTAAAAATACTGGATGCAGGATGCGGTGAAGGTTCTCATTTGGCGATGATCCTGGAAAAAGTCACTCAGAATTCAGGAACTGCTCCTTTGGGCGTGGGCCTTGATATTTCCAAAGAGGCAATTATTATGGCTTCAAAGGAATACAAAAATATAATCTGGTGCGTTGGAGATCTTGCCGGGGCACCCTTTGCTGGTGGTTGTTTCGATTTCATTCTCAACATTCTGGCACCCGCCAATTACGCTGAATTCAAAAGAATGATTTCTCCCTACGGTAGGGTTATTAAGGTAATCCCCGGGAGGGACTATCTAAAGGAACTAAGGGATATACTTTATGAGCAAACGGATAAACAACATTATTCGAACGACGATACCCTGGAGCTTTTTAAGAGTAATTTTGCGCTTCAGGATGTTGAAAGGGTACACTACAATGTGACCCTGGACCGGACATGGCTTGAACCTTTGCTTCAGATGACCCCTTTAACCTGGGGTGCCACCCAGGAACGCTTGCTGAAAGCCCAGCAAGAAGAATTATCACATGTGACCATTGATTTAACTATTTTAGCTGGGGAAAAACACAACTGACCGCAGAAAACACCTTGCGAAACCCCTGGTGGAAAATATTCTTTTACAGCCTTGCCAACCCGGCAATCCAGCTCCGGTAAGAAGCTAAAAGGCAGGACAGGGTTTAACCGGTTAAAAAAACCTGACAGCCGTGTCTTTTGGTAAAAACCCGACGTAAAAAGGAGGAATATGTAAGTTTTGGTCGTATCCCCAATATATACATATAAATCCACACCTTGAAAAGGGGGATTAAATTGGCCGACAAGGATACGACGAAGGCACTGAGAATAGCCAGGGTTATTGAAATTCTCAACAAAAAAAGCCCCTATGGAGGCGCAACCTTAAAGGAAATGGCGAACGCCTGTGGTGTAAGTACCCGAAGCATCCTCCGCTATCTGGACCATATCGAAAACGATATGAACATTCCACTTGTCAGGCCGGAAAGGAATAACTCCAGGAAACAAGGCCTGTACCGCCTGGACGCAGGCTACCTTCCTTCCATTAGTCCGGAAAAAGCCCTGATCATCTTCTTAAGCCTGCTGCAGCAAAAGGGTTCCGCTCTGGCAGGGCATATCAATGAGCTAAAAGATGCTTTAGTCGGAACACTTTTTAAATACAAATATACCTCGGAAAGCCTGTTTGTGGATGAATTACAGAAGCGAATTCATATTGTCGAGGAACAACTGGCAGATCCCGCCGGGGTGAGTAAAGTATTCGCCAAACTGCTGCAGGCGCTCCGGGACAATTGCCGGGTCAAGCTCGAGTATTACACCGGTTACAGAAGGCAGTGCACTGAACGGGTGGTAGAACCTTACGGCCTGATCAGCAAAAGGCATAACTGGTACCTGGTTGCTCACTGCCTTAAAAGAATAGACATCCGGGTTTTCCGTGTAGACCAGATTAAGAATGTACATATCTATACATACGAACGGTTTGAATACCCGCCTGATTTTTCCCTCGAGGACCACATGACCCGGAGCTGGGGAGTTACTAATGACGGAGATGTCTGCAAGGTCAGGCTTAAATTCAGCCCGGAAGTCAACCACAGGGTTAGAAGATTCATCTACCACCCTTCGCAGGTAACAGAACAAGAGCTCGAAGACGGCTCGATCATCCTCTCCTTCGAAACCAGCGGATTCACCGAGATGAAGACCTGGATATTTCAGTGGGGAAATGCTGTAGAAGTACTTGAACCGGACTGGCTTAAAAAAGAGATATGTGATATGGCCGCCAGTGTACTAAAGATTTACCAGTGAGCAACCCATTTATTATTCAATTTATATGTTAAAAAATATATATGGTATATTTCACCATATTTTTTTCTCCTGCATATGATATTCCAGGATGGTAGCCAGGTAAAATTTGTGAAAGGAGAAAGGATATGGGAGTGTTTGTTAAGCCAGGGTCCGGTTGTAGGGAAAGAGAATGCGCTTGCTGCATTGAAGTTGAAGAAAGCTTGGTATTGATTTTCTGCGGTGAAATCGACGTTGACGGTTTAAGAGAAGCTCTCAATGCTTACGCTCAAGCAAAAAACGCAAAAGCAGATGCTGTGGAGTAAACATCCGTTTATCACCTTAATAGCCGTGGTGTTCAAACACCCGGCCTTTTTTTTGTGGGCAGCTGACGGAAGCCGGTTCTCGCGACCGGACGGTTGAAGGGGAATAGAAGCAGGCTAACAATAAAACCCCTATTGAAACGGGAACGACATTTTTCTGCCCATCAAAAAAATGGCTGACAGGAGCAAACCTGCCAGCCATTTTCAGTCATATTACAGGTATTTCATTTGCGATGTTAAATGACCTGCTTTAATGGTTTTCTCTTAGAACGCCTATAAATCTGCTGTACAGTTTGGACACTTTCTAGCCTTAGCTGATATAACCGTGATACAGTAAGGGCATTCCTTTGTATCCGGCGCCTTCACTTCTTCCTGGCGCTTGAAACGGTTTATCTGCCGGATAAGGAGAAAAATCACGAAGGATACGATGAGAAAATCTATAACATTATTAATAAATAGCCCGTAGTTTATCGTTGCCGCCCCAGCCTCCTTGGCCTCGGCCAGCGTTATATAATGGTTACCGCTTAGATCAATGAATAGGTTGGAAAAGTCAACTCTACCCAGCAATAGACCGATTGGCGGCATTATTATGTCATTAACTAACGAAGTAACGATTTTTCCGAAAGCCGCACCGATAATAATACCCACAGCTAAATCTATCATGTTTCCACGCATTGCAAACTCCTTAAATTCCTTTAACACCAAATCCCTCCTCTTCTATAGTTACTTAAATCTGGATATATAACTATAACCGGGTTAAAAACTCCTTGTCAACTTATTTCACAGTTAAGGATGCTCCTTTTAAAACAAAATACTGTGTTTTAATGCGGAATCTTAAATCGTTATATCCACTATTCCTAACCTGTCTTAAAATAGATGACAGACTGCACAATGTAGTTTTCCAATACTTTGTAGTAATGGTCTATTTTAAGTCTTCTATCGAAACAGCAAAGGGGTTGAAGTTAGTTTCGTCGTCAAAGTAATCCTCTTGTTCTACCCGCTTTAACCACCCACAGGCTGCATAAGTCACAGGTGTTACTGCCACCTCAAAGCAAGTCTTGAAGACATAATTGCTCATCGCCATATAGAACAAAGCCATCCAGGGAATAAGCCCCGTAAAGGCGATAACCACGAAAAGAGCTGTGTCTACTGCCTGGCCTACCACCGTTGAGCTAATTGTTCGAGTCCATAGCCAACGGCCGCGGGTAAGGATTTTCATTTTTGCCAGTATGAAGCTGTTTACAAACTCTCCACAGAAATAAGCAACTAAAGACGCCAGCACTATACGGGGTGTCTGCCCAAGGATAGCATTGTACGCTTCCTGCTTACCCCAATCCGGGGCAGAAGGAAGAGCCCCAATCAGCCAGTAGGCAAATGCCATAAACGCACAAGCTACAAAACCCGACCAGATTACAAACCGGCTTTTTTTAAAACCGTAAACTTCCGTTAGTATGTCCCCAAAAATGTAGGCCAGCGGGAAAAGTACCGTAGCCCCATCAAAATAGAACGGTCCCAACTGAGTAACTTTTACTGCCACTGTATTACTGATCAGCAAAACTACCACAAAAGCAACCATTACAAAAGGAAACAATTTATAGCGCATCATATGACCCCCTTGTTTTTTTAGGCGGGTAGCTGCGACCGCCGTATATAAAGCCCGCAGGGATTGGGGCAGGGATTGGGGTAGAGCTGACTTCAGGGGCTTTCCATGTGATAAATATATCATAAGGTAATCTAAATAAAAACAAGAATAGCACGGTTGATAGTGTCAAGGCACTGTTTGATAAAGAGAGATAACTATAACCGTCTCAGAAAAGGACA
>LFSA01000142.1 GCA_001512635.1 Pelotomaculum sp. DTU098
GTCCTTTTCTGAGACGGTTATAGTTATCTCTCTTTATCAAACAGTGCCTTGACACTATCGGGAACACTGTTCATCCTTGACATTGCTAGTGGATATGTTAGAATGTTATACTGTAGGTACAGTAGTGCCTGTTGACACCGCACGGGACGGGTTTTATGTAAAAGGGGCTTAGCTGCATTGCCCCTACCTTTTCCGGCGAGTCCTTAAATAGGGGGAGGTGCACTTTATGTACGCCATTATTGAGACTGGCGGCAAGCAGTACCGTGTTCAGGAGGGTGACACCCTTTATGTGGAAAAGCTCCCTTTTGAAGCCGGTGAAACTGTGGAGGTAAATAAGGTTTTAGCTTTAGGCAAGGACGGCGAGTATAAATTCGGCACACCTCTGGTTGAGAATGCCAGGGTCATCTTAAAGGTGGTCCGGCACGGCAGGGGGAGAAAAATTATTGTTTTTAAGTTTAAAGCCAAAAAGAACTATCGCCGCAAGCAGGGTCACAGACAACCCTTTACTCAGGTTATTGTAGAAAAAATTGAAGCTTAAATTTAGTTTTGCGATCACGCATGAAGATGGAAAAGAGGTGGTAACATGGCACATAAGAAAGGTGTAGGTAGTTCCAGGAACGGCCGGGATTCCCAGCCTAAAATGCTTGGCGTAAAGAGGGCTGACGGTCAATTTGTCCTTGCCGGCAGCATTCTGGTCAGACAGCGTGGCACAAAAATTCACCCTGGCCGCAACGTTGGCAGGGGTGGGGATGATACACTTTTTGCGATTGTCGACGGTGTGGTCAGCTTTGAAAGAAAGGGCCGTTCTAAGAAAACCGTCAGTGTCATTCCCCAAGCAGCAACTGGAGTATAGGTATAAAAAGATGCGGTCCTTCAGGGACCGCTTATTTTTTAAAGGTCCCTGGGACAGGCGTTCAACTGGGCCTGGGAAGCATATAAAATTTAGTGCGGAGCGGAGTAACCTTCGGGTTTTGAGAGCGGGTGCCGTCAAGGTTCCTGCGGGGAGGGGTGAAGGTGAGATTCAGAAAACTTCTAGATGTAATTCAGGGACAGAGACATGATTTTTTAAACCACTTACAGGTCATTTCCGGTCTACTTCAGTTGAAAAAAGAGGAACGTTTGCGTGATTACCTGTCCCAGGTAAGTATAGAGCTGGCCAGGTTAAGTAAAACAGCTAAAATAAGAATTCCCGATGTTACAGCCTGCCTTTTAAATGCATTCCACGAAGCTGCTATGAACCAGGTTGACCTGGAACTGGAGGTAACTTCCGATTTTACCGGCTGTGTTGTACCTGGTCCTGTTGTGGCTGAAGCACTGGAGTGCTGCCTGATTCCTTTCTTTAAGTTGATGGAATCCCCGCAGGCTCAGGAAAGGTTCATTAAGGTGTATTTTCAAGAGAACGAAGAAAACAGTATCTGCCGTCTTCTCTTTCCCGAACCCCTGCTGGGTGATCTTGAATACTTTGAAAAGGAACTGAATTCTGTGGGGAGTCTCCTGGGTCCTTACGGCGGCCGGGTAAACATGGCTGTAGCAAATGGTGGGGTAGAAATATTTTTGGTTTTTCCGGGTAATGAAAAACAATAATTGGTTAAACTAAACCACAGGTGATTATGATGTTTATCGATAAAGCCAGGATTTATGTCAAAGGTGGCGATGGCGGCAATGGGTGCGTAGCCATGCGCAGGGAAAAGTACATACCAGAAGGCGGTCCCTGGGGAGGTGACGGGGGCCGTGGTGGCGATGTTATTATCCTGGCTGACGAAGGATTGCGTACGCTGGTGGATTTCCGGTACAAGAGGCACTATAAGGCCGAGCGGGGAAGACATGGTGAGGGCAAAAACATGCATGGGGCATCCGGAGAAGCCCTTGTTTTGCGAGTGCCGGTGGGTACGGTGATCAGGGATGACGACAGCGGGGAAATCATTGCGGACCTGATTCGACACGGCCAGCAAGTTGTCGTAGCCCGGGGAGGCAGGGGAGGCCGGGGTAATGCCCGTTTTGCTACCCCCAACAATAAAGCGCCCAGGATGGCGGAACTTGGAGAACCCGGGGAAGAGCGCTGGCTGCTCCTGGAACTTAAACTGATTGCTGACGTTGGCCTGGTTGGTTTCCCCAATGCCGGAAAGTCCACTATAATTTCCCGTGTTTCAGCTGCCCGGCCTAAAATTGCTGATTACCCTTTTACTACGCTTGCTCCCGTTCTCGGCGTGGTCAGGGTGGAAGACGGGCGCAGTTTTGTGATGGCTGATATTCCCGGCCTGATTGAAGGCGCCCATACAGGGGCCGGGCTGGGCTACGAATTTTTGCGCCATGTGGAGCGGACCCGCCTGCTTGTCCATGTTCTCGATACAGCGGGTAGCGAAGGACGTGACCCGGTGGAGGACTTCCGAGTAACCTGCCGGGAAATATCCCTTTACAATCCTGTGCTCGGCCAAAGGCCAAGGATTATTTGTGCCAATAAAATGGATTTGCCGGATGCCGGCCCCAATCTGGACAGGCTAAGGGATGCCTTTGGTGAAGAATATGAAATATTCCCTGTTTCTGCTGCTACCGGTGAAGGTCTGGATGCTTTGGTCTACCGGATTATCGACCTTTTGGATAGTCTTCCCCGGGATTTAACAGCTATTGAGGAAACGGAACATGTGGTTCACACCCCGGAGCCCCGTTTTACCGTAACCCGCCAGGGTGGTATCTTCCTGGTGAAAGGAAAGGAAATCGAGCGACTTGTGGCCATGACCGACATGGAGCAAGATGAGGCCGTAGAACGACTGCAGCGGATTATCCAGCGCAGCGGTATTGAAGATGCCCTTAAGGAAGCCGGTATTAAAGAAGGCGACACGGTTAAAATAGGCAAGCTGGAATTTGAATACGTTGAATAGCCGGCAGCGGAAGGCTGTTCTGCTCCGGACTGCTGTTTGTACTATTAATTGTTATTATTGTGTAGTTAGTTATGATCTACTTTTTCTATTAAATTTGGGAGCAGGAGCATCTGATATGGGTGATGAAAGACGTCATTTTCAAACATTTAAGAGGATTGTAGTGAAGGTAGGCACCAGTTCAGTTGCCCATGATACCGGAAAACCCAACCTTTACCGGATCGAAACTCTGGTCAGGCAACTGGCTGACCTCCATAACCAGGGCAAGGAAGTTATCCTGGTCACATCAGGGGCCATTGGTACCGGAGCCGGAAAACTAGGCCTGCCGGGGCGTCCCAAGACCATTCCCGAGAAGCAGGCGGCAGCAGCAGTGGGCCAGGGTGTTTTAATGCATATTTACGAAAAAATATTTGCAGAGTACGGAGTGACGGTGGGCCAGGTGCTCCTTACGCGTGAGGATTTTGCCGACAGGCGGCGTTTTTTAAACGCCAGGAATGCCATGCACGCCCTGCTTCAATTTGGTGTTATTCCGATTATAAATGAAAATGACACCGTGGCCGTGGATGAAATCAAACTGGGTGACAACGACAACCTTTCAGCACTGGTTGCCAGCCTTATTGATGCAGAATTGCTGATTTTGCTTTCAGATATTGACGGGCTATTTACAGCAGACCCCCGAATAAATCCGGATGCCCGCCTGATCAAAGAAATCCGGGAAATCACACCTGAAATCGAGGCACTGGCCGGCGGTGCGGGGAGACTGGGAACTGGCGGTATGTCCACAAAGTTACAGGCGGCAAAAATCGCCATGCATTCCGGTGTGGTAACAGTTCTGGCGAATTTGAAAGAAAAGGATGTTGTCCGTAGCATTTTAAACGGTGAGCCGGTGGGGACTGTTTTCTGGGCTAGCGCCAATAAAATGGAAAATAAAAAGCGCTGGATCGCCTTTAATTCATCCGTATGCGGCAGGCTGTATGTGGATGAAGGGGCAGCCCAGGCGCTTTTAAAGCACGGGAAGAGTCTTTTGCCATCCGGCATTACCAGGGTGGAAGGCAATTTCGAAATGGGTAATACAGTTTCGATAGTGGGCCCGGACGGACGGGAAATCGCCAAGGGTATCGTTTATTATTCTTCAGATGAAATCGATTTGATTAAAGGGGAGCAGTCCAGGGATATTCAGCGCATTATCGGGCATAAGGACTACGACGAAGTCGTGCACCGGAACAACATGGTTCTTGAAATATAAGGTATGGATATGGACATGCTTTTAAAGATGCTTAGTCGTTATTTTACCCCATTTGACATTTTGTCTTGCTTTTCTCCTAACCACACTGTACAATTTGCTTATGAGTAAAGAGGCTATAATTAAACAAAGTCGATTAGGTATTATGGGTGGAACCTTTGACCCGATACATTATGGACACCTTGTTGCCGCTGAAGGTGCGCGCTATGAGTTTAACCTGGAAAAGGTAATATTTGTGCCGGCGGGTAGGCCTCCCCATAAACTCAATTATAAGATCACCGATCCCTGGCAGCGTTTCACCATGACCAGCCTGGCGGTTCAATCCAATCCTTTTTTTGAGGTTTTGCCTCTGGAGGTGGAACGTCCAGGTCCTTCTTATGCCATTGATACAGTGCGGGAGATCATACGGCTTTATCCCGGGATGGAGGTATACTTTATAACAGGCGCAGATGCAGTTTCGGAGATCCTGACCTGGAAGAACACGGAGCAACTGCTGTCCATCTGCCACTTTATTGCTGCGACCCGGCCCGGGTACCGCATGGACGACATGTGGGAAAAACTAAAACGGTTGCCCGGGGAATTAAAGGATAGAATTCATTGCATGGAAGTGCCCGCACTGGCTATTTCGTCTTCAGATATCCGGCAGCGTTTACGGGATGGGAGGCCTATTAAGTACCTGCTGCCCGAGCCTGTGGAAGAATATATTATTAAGAACAAAATTTACAGGTAGGGATTTTGGAAAAATCTTTGTCTGTTTAGCATTGCATTAGGTTATTTCCTTCTGCAAATAATAGCTTCAAGAAAAAAGTTTCTTTTGGAGAGAGGTGATTAGTTAATGGCGCGTACCTTGTATGTTGGTAATTTACCGTGGGCTACTAAAGCTGAAGATCTTGCCGATGCTTTCTCCGCGCACGGAGAAGTTTTGAGTAGCCGCGTTATTACTGATCGTGAGTCCGGTCGCTCCCGCGGATTTGGCTTTGTTGAAGTCCGGGACGAAGATGCGGATACCATGATCGCCGCTATGAACGGGACGGAGCTTAATGGCATAATTATTACAGTGAATGAGGCCAAAGCACGGGATGAACAGCGCTAAATCTTTAAAAACCTCCGTAAGGAGGTTTTTTTATCGTGTGTTTTTTATAATTTTTGTAATAAGATAAAATGTCCAGTTTTATCCGGGTAAAATAATATATAATAAAGATATTAGGAAAGAGGCACTTTGGCAATGGCTTTAATTGAAGGAGATCTAAGGCTATAAGAGAATAGTATAGAAAAACAATAGCAAAACTAATAAGGGGGAGTGGCGTTGTCATTAAGTCCACAGGCACTGGTTAATATTGCTGTGCAGGCGGCAAAGGATAAGAAGGCGGAAGACATTACTGTTCTTGACATTCGCAAGATTTCGATTATCGCTGATTATTTCCTTATCTGCAGTGGCCGTTCCAGCACCCATGTACAGGCTATTGTTGAAAACATTCAAGAAAAACTAGAGGAAAAGAACATTAACGCCTTGCGCCGGGAGGGTTTCCGGGAAGGTGAATGGGTTTTGCTGGATTACGGTGATGTAGTGATTCATGTCTTTCAAGAGGCTGAACGGCAATTTTATAACCTGGAGCGCCTGTGGGGGGACGCCCCTGTGGTGGGGGTGCCTGTAAACATTTAGATAATTTAACTAGGCTGTTGAAACTCGCCTCTGAACTGTCTGGAGGAAAGTTGCTTGCTCCAGAACGGGGGGAGCACCGTTATCGCGCAAAGAGGGCAAAGAAATAGGGCATAGGCTGTTTACAGTCTTAATGGTTAGGAAGAGAAAGCGGATGGCAGTTTTCCGCTAACCCAAAGGGGTCATATTATGCCATTAAGATTGGTACCGCGGGAGAACCTCTCGTCCCTTCAGGGGACTCAGGGAGGTTTTTTATGTTTTATGGCATTGATATGTTTTAGAATGTTTAAAATGGAATGCCTGTAAGTTTGAACCTGTTAAAAACTTGAGTAATTATTGTTTCTGTGATAAAATCATCAAATGGACGGTATGGCTTATAAAGACGCGAATAAGCGGTTTGTTACTAAAAAATTCATCTGCTGCTTTTATCGAAAATATAAACTGGTTTATTTGTGAGAAAAAGTGATTGATTAAGACGGTTTTTTGCCTATGAATTGGGTTTCTCATCAATTACCGGCTTAGTACTGATTAACTTGCCGACTGCTCTGTAGATGTAAAAATCAACTGGATACCTTGCTGCTATGAGCGGCTTGCGCCTGTTAATTTAGGGGGGACTTTTTAGTTGAACGACAATTATGATTTTAGAGCTCTGGAAGAAAAGTGGCAGGCCCGCTGGGAAAAAGAGGGCATCTACCAGATACCCGATTTTTCTGACAGGCCAAAGTACTATTGCCTGGAGATGTTTCCATACCCTTCCGGTAAACTCCATATGGGGCACCTGAGGAATTACTCAATCGGTGACGTAGTAGCTCGTTTTAAAACCATGCAGGGTTATCATGTGCTTCATCCCATGGGTTGGGATGCATTTGGCCTGCCGGCGGAGAATGCAGCCATAAAGCACGGGGTTCACCCTGCTAAATGGACTTTTAATAATATTGATAATATGCGTGCCCAGCTGAAGCAAATGGGAATTAGTTATGACTGGAACAGGGAGGTAGCTACTTGCCACCCGGATTATTATCGCTGGACCCAGTGGCTTTTTCTCCAGCTCTTTCACAAGGGACTGGCCTACAAAAAGAAGGCGGCGGTAAACTGGTGCCCTGAATGCGCTACCGTTCTGGCCAATGAGCAGGTTAAGGACGGGGGGTGTGAGCGCTGCAAGACGCCGGTGATAAAGCGAGAATTGTCCCAGTGGTTCTTTAAGATTACCGCCTACGCCGAGCGTTTGCTCAACGACCTGAAGCTCCTTGAGGGATGGCCGGAAAAGGTCAAGATCATGCAGGAGAACTGGATCGGGCGCAGCGAAGGCGCCGAGATTGACTTCAAGGTGGATGGAATGGATGAAACCATTACCGTATACACCACCCGGCCTGATACCCTTTTCGGCGTCACCTATCTGGTCCTGGCCCCGGAACACCCGCTGGTGGAGAAGCTAATTGAAGGTAAAAGGGAAGAAGCCGAAATCCGTAAATTCATTCAAAAAGTACGGAACTTGTCCGAGCTTGATCGCACTTCCACGGAGGCAGAGAAGATAGGTCTGCCCACCGGCGCCTTTTGCATAAATCCTCTGACCGGAGAAAAGGTACCTGTCTTAATCGCCAACTATGTCCTGCTGGAATACGGCACAGGTTGCGTAATGGGTGTTCCCGCCCACGACCAGCGTGACTTTGAATTTGCCCGGAAATATAATTTTCCCATTCGTGTGGTCATTCAGCCCGCCGGGGACAAACTGGATCCTTCAACCATGGAGGCTGCCTACGAAGGGGAAGGTGTAATGGTTAACTCCGGCAAGTTTGACGGGTTGCCCAATAAGGAGGGCATGAAGGCCGTAACCCGGGAGCTGGAAAAACTGGGGAAGGGCAGG
The DNA here is from genome assembly GCA_001512635.1 of Pelotomaculum sp. DTU098. Lineage (GTDB taxonomy): Bacteria > Bacillota > Desulfotomaculia > Desulfotomaculales > Pelotomaculaceae > DTU098. The sequence continues at coordinate 7,644 of LFSA01000142.1, forward strand.
TTCCGGGTAAACTACCGCTTGCGGGACTGGTTGATTTCCCGGCAACGTTACTGGGGAGTGCCCATTCCTATTATCTACTGCGACAATTGCGGGACAGTTCCGGTTCCTGAAAGTGATCTGCCTGTAATGCTGCCCATGAATGTTGAATTCAAACCAACCGGCCGTTCACCTTTGGCGGATTGTCCCGAGTTTGTAAATACAGTCTGCCCCAGCTGCGGAGGGCCAGGCAAAAGAGAAACCGACACTATGGATACCTTTATGTGCTCTTCCTGGTACTATTACCGGTATACCAGTCCCAGGGAAACAGAAGGGCCCTGGGACAAGGCGAAAGTCGACTACTGGCTCCCCGTCGATCAGTATATCGGCGGAGTTGAACATGCTATTCTGCACCTGTTGTATTCCCGGTTTTTTACCAAGGTTCTTTATGACTTAAAGCTGGTCAACACCCAGGAGCCCTTTACCAACCTCCTCACCCAGGGCATGGTCCTCAAAGACGGGGTTAAAATGTCCAAATCCAGGGGGAATGTAGTGAGCCCGGAAGATATTGTGGCTCGTTACGGGGCCGACACGGCAAGGCTGTTCATCCTTTTTGCAGCTCCCCCCGACCGCGATTTGGAATGGAGCGATCAGGGGGTTGAGGGTTGCTTCCGCTTCCTGAAAAGGGTCTGGCGCCTGGCGGCGCCTCTGGCGGATTTCCTAAAAGGCGTACCACTGGCGCCTGCTGCCAACCTTGTGGGGGCAAACCGGGAAATGCGCCGAATTACACATAACACCATTAAAAAGGTAACTGAGGATATCAGCAACCGCTTCAACTTTAACACGGCAATCAGTGCCATTATGGAGATGGTGAACGCCCTTTACCAGTACAAGGAAATCCCTGAGACTGACCGCAGCCCTGCCGTATTAAGGGAATCCCTGGACACCCTGCTGCTCCTGCTGGCACCCTTTGCCCCTCATATCACCGAAGAAATCTGGGAGGCTACGGGTCATGAGGGCAGTATCCACCAGCAACCCTGGCCGGCTTATGATCCTGAAGCCATTCAGGAAGATGAAATAACGATAGTGGTGCAGATTAACGGTAAAGTGCGTGAGCGGCTGCTGGTCCCAGCGGACCTGCCGCCGGAAAAGATGCAGGAAAGAGTTCTGCAGGAACCCAGGGTATTGAGGTTAATCCAGGACAAGAAGATCATAAAAATCATACCGGTGCCGGGAAAATTGGTAAATATTGTGGTCAAGTAAGCTGCCCAGGCACATCCCTAAAGAGTTGACCTGAGCCGGGCAGTGGGTATGGAGACTGTCTTATGTATGGCTATGTCTGTGTGCCATGTTAGAATATAATTCAGGGGGAGCCCTTTCGACTTCCCCTGGTTTATTTTAAAGAGGCCTGTGCCTTAAATTAGCTAGAGTTTTCCGGCCTATGCTTCAAAAGATGATAAAACCTCAATACAGATCCAAAGCCCGCTTTTTGCACAGGCAAACAGCGGGCTCCTTTTCGTAAAGGCGTAAGTGGATCCTGTTTTTATCAACTGCTAAATAAAAAATAACGACAGGCAAACATTTCTAAGGTTGCTCATTATCCCCGGTTAGGCTGCAGGCCGTACCGCTGAATTTTCCGGTAAATGGTGGCACGGCTGATCCCCAGTACCCTGGCAGCCCTGGTTTTCCCTTCGTCCGTCCAGCCGTACCGGTCCAGCGCCGTAATGATGGCATCCTTCTCAAGCTGGGCCAGGGGCAGGAGCCTTCCGTCACTGGTGGTATGATTGGGAAGCCCTTTTTTGGTTGTTTCCCGCAGGGCCGGTGGGAGGCTTTCAACACTAATAGTATCGCCTTCTTCCATGTTGATGGCATATTCTACAGCATAGACCAGCTCTCTCACATTGCCGGGCCAGTAATAATTCATGCAGACGTTTAAAGCTTCACTGGAGAACCCTGTAATGTTTTTACCCAGTAACTTATTAAACCGCTTCATATAATAATCCAGAAGCAACGGGATATCTTCCTGCCTTACCCGCAAAGGAGGTATGACCAGGGGGATGACGCTGAGAAGGTAATAAAGGTCGTCTCTAAAAATTTTTTTGCGGACCAGCTCCTGCAGATCAGAATTAGTTGCTGCGATTACTCTTGTGTCAACAGGGATCAAACGGGTACCGCCGACCCGCTCGACCCTGTGCTCCGTCAAGACTCTTAAGAGCTTGGTCTGCAGGTACAGTGACAAGTTGCTAATCTCGTCCAGAAAAATGGTTCCCCCGTCGGCAAGTTCAAATTTACCTGGTTTGCTGCCCCGCTTGGCGCCGGGGAAAGCCCCTTCGGCATAGCCGAAAAGCTCTATATCCAGCAAGTTTTCAGGCATAGCGCCGCAGTTTATGGTGATAAAGGGTTTATGGCCGTGGGGACCTGCAGCGTGAATGGCCCTGGCAAACACCTCTTTACCTGTGCCGCTTTCGCCAATGATCAGTACAGTTGAGTTGCTTGAAGCTATTTTTTGGGCCTTGGTTTTAACCGATATAAGCGGCTGGCTCACCCCCACGATATCCTCAAAATGGATAACCTCCTGGGTGTTCATGATTTCGTAAGCCAGCTTTTGCGTTTCCTTGAAATCCCTGAAAGATGCCACTACGCCTACAACCTGGCCGTTTTCCAGTTTGATGGGCTTAGCCGTACTGAGCAGGTGGAGCTTGCGCCCCTCGTAATTAATGAACACTTCCTTTGATTGAAAACCCTTACCATCCTTTAGGACCTCCGCCAGGGGCAGAGAGGGTAACACTTCTTTTGAATTTTTGCCGATAATAGATTTTTTTCTGGTTCCAAAAACCCTTTCTGCAGAACGGTTGAAGTGGGTGATTATACCATCGCTGTCAATGGCTATAACACTCTCCGCCACAGAATCTACTACTGCCTCGAGCCGGTTGGCCATGACCATCCGCTCAGTCAATATTTCCCGCTCCAGGGCCTTGCTGCTGATCAGATCGGCCATTCTTCCGATAAACTCAATCAGGGAATCTGTATTTCTGCCCAGCGTTTCCTTCTGTTCATTATTAAAGGCGATCAAACTGATAGTACCTATGGTTTCGGATGCCGCGATGATGGGATAAACAATCGAGGCTTTGTAAAAGCACCGTCCTGTCAGGGGACAGGAGAGGCAAATCCCGTGGAACCCGGCTTCACTGATGAATATATGTTTGCCTGTTTGCAAAACGTGTTTGTTTACAAACCCGCGCAAAAGGCGGGTCCCCACATCATTTCGGACAATGCCAGTGCCGGCTACGCGTACCAGATCCGTGTCGATAATTTCTACCTCTATTTTCAACACGGTGGCTATTGCTTCAGCTACTTTCTGGCAGCTTTCGCTAACCTGTCCTAGCCTGGTCATTTTCTTACAGCTCCCCCAAGAGATAATCAGGTAACATTCTATTCTCGCAAGGCAGATAATTATCCTACCTGTTTAAAAAAGTATATAAATAAAGTATATAAATATAAACCGTAAACCGCCTTGAATAAGGCGGTTCAGGCCGTTGTTGAAATTGCAATTGTCGACGATGAGCTGGTTTCAGTTTTTCGATGTGGCACTAAACCACCATAAAAACCAGTTTACATAGAAGCAACTTCTTTAGCTGCTGAAGCATTATCATAACCTCTTACAGGTTATTGGTTAAAATGCTCCCGCTGCAGGGAGCAACAGGTTGACAGCAAGTTACTTATGGATAATAAAAGTAATAAAAGGGGACTTTTAATCTATAAAAACGCCTGTTGCTTTGTGAATATTTCAGGGTTTTGTGAGTATCGCCGGGAAAGGTAGTTCAGGCAGCGGCCTGACGGGCACATTCCCAGCCCAGTTCAAGGGCTTTTTTATTTAAAGCCTCTGTTCCCGGGGGAATGCGTGATAACAGGGCCTGTTTTAATGATTCCAGAGAGACAATGCCGGTAATGGCAGCCAGTGCTCCCAGGGCTACCACGTTGGCCACTATCTCTTTGCCCAGGGACTCTCTGGCTATCCGGCTGTAGGGAGCCGAAACCATTCTGATGCCGTCCCGTTCAGGAGCCTGTACATAAGTGCTGTCAACGATCAGTGTCCCGTTGGGGCCCAGTTCCTTTGCATAACGGTTCAGGGCTTCCTGGCTCATTGCCAGCACGATGTCCGGTTTTGTTACCTTGGGGTAATCAATATCATCATTGCTGATGATGACTTCCGACTTGCTGGCTCCTCCCCGGGCTTCCGGCCCGTAGGACTGGGTCTGTACGGTGTTTTTTCCTTCCCTGATGACGGCTTCAGCCAGAATCTGTCCTGCCAGAATCAGTCCCTGGCCACCAGACCCACTTAAAATAATCTCACAGGTTTGATTCACGGAATCATCCCTCCTCGGGTATCGTTATTCTTTATATTCTTTCCATGAGTTGCTGGTATGCTTCTGTAAATTCTGGAGCTTCTGTTTTATAGAGTTCGCCGATGATAAAATTGCCCTGCAACTCTTCCGGCGTTAGCTTTTTGGCTTTCTCCACCGGTATTCCGTGTTCCTTCTGCCACATTAGCATGTCATAGGCGCTCCCCATTTTATTCCGCCTTCCGTAGGATACCGGACAGGCTGTAACAGCTTCAATGAGGCTGAATCCTTTATGGTTGGCACCGTTACAGATCAGTTCGGTCAACAGGCTGGTATGATAGGTTGTGGCCCGGGCGATATAGGTAGCCCCTGCGGCTTTGGCCAGTTCCGCCAGGTCAAAGGGGCGTTCTACTGTTCCCCGGGACGCAGTGGAAGCGCGGGAGTTTTGAGGGGTGAGGGGAGAATACTGGCCGCCAGTCATACCATAAATACTATTGTTGAAAATAATGGCAGTGAGGTCGATATTGCGTCTGGCTGCGTGAATCAAATGATTTCCCCCAATTGCGCTGGCATCCCCGTCACCCATCAGGACAAAAACCTTTAACTCCGGACGGGCAAACTTGATTCCGGTGGCAAAGGCCAGGGCCCTTCCGTGGGTGGTGTGTAGAGTATTGAAGTCCAGATAGCCGCTGGCCCTTGAGGAACAGCCTATTCCGGAAACGATAACTGTATTGTCCTGATCACAGCCGATCTTGTCAAAAGCCCGGAGCAGGGCGCCCAGGACAATACCGTTTCCACATCCGGGGCACCAGATGTGGGGGAGTCTTTCCTTACGCAAGTATTTTTGAACTTCATGCTGCATTTTATGACTCACCCATTCCTATAACGATTTGATGGCAGACAGGATTTCCGAGGGTGTTATCAGTTCACCGGTAACTTTATTAACACCGCTAACCCTGGTATTACCCTGAGCTGCGCGTTCTACTTCGATTCTGTACTGCCCCATATTCATTTCGGCAACAATGATAGCCCGGGCCTGACGGGAAAGTGAAGCTATTTCTTTTTCCGGAAAAGGCCAGATGGTAATAGGCCTGAAGAGACCCACCTTAATTCCTGCGGCGCGGGCTTCCTTTACTGCCCGCCTGGCGGAACGTGAAACCGCACCATATGCAACAACGATAATCTCAGCGTCATCCGTCTGGTAGGATTCACTGAGAAGGATTTCGTCGAGATTCTTCATAATTTTATCATGTAGACGATTAATCAATTTTTCGGTTACAACAGGATTGGTGCTGGGAGCACCGCTTTCGTCATGGACCAGACTGGTTACGTGAAAACGATAACCTTCACAGAAGTTGGCAATGACCGGAACACCGTCCTCGCCGGGCTGGTAGGGTTTGTAATCCTTGATACCGGCAGGTGGTTTTTTGCGGTTAATAACGGGCAGTTCACCTGGTTGGGGCAGGCAAACACGTTCCCGCAGGTGGCCGATAACCTCGTCTGTGAGAATAATAACAGGTGTTCTGAATTTTTCCGACAAATTAAATGCCTTTACTGTTAAAATATAACATTCCTGGACTGAGTCGGGACAGAGGGCGATGATTGAGTGGTCACCGTGTGTCCCCCAGCGCGCCTGCATTACATCTCCCTGGGCTGGCGCCGTTGGAATACCGGTGCTCGGGCCGAAACGCTGAACATTTACAACCACGCAGGGTACTTCCGCCATAATGGCAAAGCCCAGGTTCTCCTGTTTCAGGGAAAAACCAGGGCCGCTGGTGGCGGTCATGGATTTCAGTCCAGCAAGTGAAGCCCCGATAACGGCGGCCATGCTGCCAAGTTCGTCCTCCATCTGGATATACTTCCCGCCCACGGTGGGGAGTTTGTCGGAGAGGATTTCAGCGATTTCCGTAGAGGGTGTAATGGGGTAGCCGGCGAAAAAGCGCACACCGGCTGCCAGGGCGCCTTCAACAATAGCTTCATTGCCCTGCATTAAGCGGGCCAGGGGGAGTACTGCACTCATTTCAGCTCACCTCCTGACCGACATAAATGGCGAAGTCCGGGCAATGGTGTTCACATCTGCGGCAACCGGTACACAGGGTGGGATTAACCACAGACGCCTTGCCCCGGCTGTCCATAGCCAGAACTTTTGGACAGAAAGCTGCGCAAATACCACAGCCCTTACACCATTCTTTGTGGAGAATAATTTTTTGAGGTGATAGTTTTGATAATGTCTCAGCCATAGATGTTACCTCTTTATGTTGACTTTGTATTCTGTTTACTGCATATTGGATACATTGCTGAATTATGGTTATCCCCTGCGATGAAAAAAGATCCCCCGCAGGGTAACGTATTAACCATTGTTGTATCAAACTGAGATTTCAGAATATTAAAACCTAGAATTAGTATTGGTTGTATCAATTTGACATAAATCTCATAATAATACACAAACAACTCTATTATTATTTTACTCTTTTTTTAGTTGTTGTAAAGTAATATTTTTTATTAAATAAGGCAAATCATAAACCATGGCCTAAAACATGCAGACGGATGGTGTTTTAGTTGCTTTGGGAATATATCTACCGCACAATTTTTGTATATTTTTTAGTGTTGGTTGTAATTAGGGCCATGGGAAAGAGGGAAATCGGCCAGCTTTCACCATTTGATTTTGTTGTGGCCATCATAATTGCTGAGCTTGCTGTCATACCCCTGGAAAGCAGGGACCTGCCGCTCTGGCATAGTATTCTGCCTCTGGTTATCCTCGGCCTTCTGGAAGTTATTGTTTCCTACGCCACTCTTTTCAGCCACACCCTGCGTGGTTTAATCTGCGGGCATCCCCAGATTATTATTAAAAACGGGGTTCTCCTGAGGAAAGAAATGCGGAAAGCGCGTTATAACCTTGACGAGTTACTGGCTCACTTGCGGGAAAAGGGAATTTTTGACCCGGCTAATGTGGAATTTGCCGTTCTCGAAACATCCGGAAAACTGAGTGTTATCGAAAAGTCCCAGCACCGGCCAGTTACACCTGCGGATCTGGGGATCCCGACATCCTACGAAGGGCTGCCTACGGTGCTGGTTATGGATGGTAACATAATGAAAAAGGATTTAAAGAGTATTAATCTGGATGAAAAGTGGCTATGCGATGTTTTGAAAGAGCAAGGCCTTTCCCCCAGCAATGTCCTGCTGGCAACCCTGGGAACAGACGGCAGGCTCTTTGTCAGTAAAAAATAAGAAAACACCCGGCAGTTTATAGGAATTTTGTACTGAAAAGGAAGCGTCACTAATTAATGCAAAATTATTAAAGAAATTATCTTTATATCCCAATTAATAGGAGGAAAAAGCTGCTGCTGGTAGAACCAACCACAATATATATATATTCTAGATAAAAATTACAGAGTTGGATTGTGAACCCCAATAGTTTAGTTCGGGGCGGTGTAAGGTTATGTTCCAGCTGGAACGCAGGCAGCAGTTTATAGTTATCCTGCTGGTTGGTATTATTATTTTCGGTGCGGGATACCGGCTTGCCCAGGTAAAGCAGCGGGCGGCTGAAAACAACAAGCCGGTTTTGGAAAAAGAGGAGATAAAGGAGAATGATGTAATCAAAGTTCATGTTGCGGGCGCTGTTGCCAGGCCGGGGGTTTACCAACTGCCCCGGGGTTCCAGGATTATTGACGCCGTTCAAATGGCCCTCCCGGCGGATGATGCACTTCTGGATGCTTTAAAGCTGGCTGCGCCAGTCAATGATGGTCAGACCATTAATGTGCCAGGCCTGCGGGACCTGCAGGGTACCGCTCAGGCCGGAATCGTTGCAGGCGGCCAGGGCGGGACACCCGCTATATCTTCGACCAGGAACATGTTTGCACTTCCCGCAGGATCTATGTCAGGCAGTTCCGGGACGGCACTTGTCAATATCAATACAGCAGACCTCAGTCAGCTGGATTCCCTGCCCGGCATCGGTCCCGCCCTGGCCCAGCGGATTATCGATTACCGGGAGACGAACGGCCCCTTCGGGGCAGTGGAGGATATCAAAAATGTCTCCGGCATTGGAGATAAAAAATTTGACGCCCTTAAGGACCTGATCACGGTATACTGAGCATGGCCAGGTCCTGGTGAGATGCTAGAAGGAGTATGCTCTGAAAGAGCTGATAACTGAAGGAGCTATAAAGAAATATGCAGGTGGCCTTTATTGGTTGTACAAAACGGAAGAAAGGTTACCCATGTCCTGCTTATGAAATGTACAGCATGTCGGCTTTATTTCGTAAAGCCTACGCATACTGCAATGATCACTATGATAGAGTTTACATTTTGTCTGCCAAGTATGGCTTAGTAGAACCTAAAGCCATCATTGAACCATACGATATTACCTTATCCAGCATGAATGCTGGGCAAAAAAGGGAATGGGCTGCCCAAGTCATACTCCAACTTAAAGCAGAGAATGAAGCCGGACGGTTGGATTTAGGAAAAGTACAGAAGTTTGTATTTCATACCGGCGAGGAATACAGACGCTATTTAGTTGATTTACTTCCTTCAGGCTTATCATTAGTCCCTCTCAAGGGCATGGGAATAGGCCAGCAGCTGCGTTTCTATACAGAAAGAGGTTACAAATGAATATCTTCAATAGAGTGGTGTTAAATCGTGATTAATTTTGAAGACAAAAGGTTATTAATGGGTAAATGGCTCCATCAGCTCACCTGTAAAACTAAAGGAAAAGGAGGAGTGGTAGCCCTCCTTTTCCTTTAGTTAGCCACAGCGGGGTTAATAATAAGGACTGGTGACCTGGCCGCAAGATCTGGAGGTTTTGTTTCATTGGAACGACGAAACAGGCTCTGGCAGAAGGGTCAAAAATTATGCTGATGGTGCATTTGAGAAGGGACAACCACAGCAACCGAGAGCCCCAGCAAAGCCGAGCAACGAAGACAACAGGAAAAGAGCTTTTATTACTTTGCATTTGATGGAATTTAGCCCCATGAAAATTTAAGGGGGGAATCAAAAAAATTAGTCCAACCCGCTAATCATCTTGTACGGCCATTACATAAAGCGTAGCTTTGTGTATATGGCCATCCGCAAGACTGGTTGCAAAACTGGCGTAGTGTGTATGGTAACCGCCAGGAAGAGGTGCTGCCAGTCCTGTGTTA
>LFSA01000051.1 GCA_001512635.1 Pelotomaculum sp. DTU098
AAACTATTGGAGAGAGTTCCATAAAGTGGGAAAGGCCCACATTGACTTGACACAAACTAAACCAGTGTTTTTATTGACGCAAATCATTTTTTTAAGATATCATATTTGGAATAGCTACAAAAATACTGGGGAGGTATATCCATGGATAAATGCGAACTTGTTATCATCGGCGGCGGTCCTGCCGGCCTCTCAGCCGGGATTTATGCAGCCCGGGCAGCTATAAAAACTGTTCTACTGGAACGGGGGATCCCGGGCGGCCTGGTGATCAGAGCACAGCATATTGAAAATTACCCTGGTTTTGAGAACGGTATCAGTGGATCTGAGTTGATGGCCCAGATGGAAAAGCAGGCACGCCGTTTTGGTCTGGAAATAAGGTTTGCCGGTGTCAAAGAAATCCAGCCCGCCGGAGATGAAATCATCCTGGAGACAGATCACGGGCGGATCTCGACCAGGGCTATAATTGTAGCCACTGGAGTGGAGCCGAATCTACTGGGAGTAAAGGGTGAATCAGAGTTTACCGGCCGTGGAGTGTCCTATTGTGCAACCTGTGGCGGCGCCTTCTTCCGGGGAAAGCGCGTTGCAGTTGTGGGTGGAGGGGACGCAGCTATAGAGGAAGCTATATTTTTGACGAAATTTGCAGAAAGAGTGTTTGTCATTCACCGACGCGGAGAGTTAAGGGCAACAAAGATTATTCAACAGAGAGCCTTTGTTAATCCTCAAATTGAGTTTATCTGGCACAGTGTGGTTGATGAAATCCAGGGCGGCGATCTGGTAGAGTCTTTGGTCTTAAGAGACGTTCGTGATCATAAAACAACAAGCCTCGCTGTGGACGGCGTTTTTATCTACATAGGCTACCGGCCCAATTCAAACCTGGTTAAAGACCTGGTTGAGCTTGACGAAAAAGGTTACATCATAACGGACGAAAATATGCACACCAGCAGGCCCGGCGTTTTTGCAGCGGGAGATATCCGGCAAAAACTCCTTCGGCAGGTTGTTACGGCGGTAGCAGACGGGGCAATTGCAGCGGTTGCTGCGGAAAAATACCTGGAAGAAATGAAATTATCATAAACAAGGCAAGGACATTTCCAGTGGTTCATTTATTATGGTTTACAGGCTCCGCTGCGGCACGGAGAATCTTTTTTAAATAAATGCGTTTTTTTAAAGGGAATTTATAATGGATGAAGAATCTCTGAAATAAAGATTCATATTTTTCTGACCTTTTTATCAAACTGGGGGTGTATTCTTGAAAGAACTCATGAGCAGGTTTTGGTCCGGTGATCACCGGGCGCTGGCCAGGGTTATATCCACAGTAGAAAATGAATTGCCGGAAAAAGACGAAATTTTAAAAGAGATATATAAGAAAACCGGCGGGGCCTACATTGTGGGTGTAACCGGATCGCCCGGTGCGGGAAAAAGCTCGCTGGTTGATTGTCTGGTCAAGGAAATTAGAAAAAGTGAAGAACTTGTTGGAATTGTTGCTGTGGATCCCACTAGTCCTTTCTCAGGGGGGGCGATTCTGGGAGACCGGATCCGGATGAATGCCCATGCTTTGGACGAAGGAGTTTTTATCCGGAGTATGGGTACCAGGGGCAGTCTGGGCGGTCTGGCTAAAACCACAAAGGAAGTTGTCAAAGTGATGGACGCCTTTGGGATGGACTGGATTATTATTGAGACAGTGGGCGTGGGGCAGGCAGAGCTCGATATCATGTATATCGCCGATTCCACTATAGTAGTGCTGACTCCGGGTGCAGGGGACAGCATTCAGACGATGAAGGCCGGAATTATGGAGATTGCAGATATTTTTGCCATTAATAAGTGCGACCTCCCCGGCGCTGACAGTATTGAAATGGAAGTTAATTTAATGCTGAACTTCCGGGATGATCATGTCAAGTGGCGTCCTCCCGTTATTAAAACTTCCACCTATAACTCCGGCCATGGGATTGTTGAACTACTTGATGCGGTGAAGAAACACCGTTCCTACCTGTCTGAAAAAGGCATTTTCTTAAAGAAACGCCAGGAAAGGGCCAGTAACGAAGTTTTGGATATTGTCAACTACTACTGGGAACAAATGGTAAGACAGTATCTTGGCAAGCCGGGGCCGGTTAGTGAAATGCTTGATAAGGTTTCTGCCAGGGAAATCGATCCTTACACGGCATCAAGCATGATTATCAAACAAATAATTGAGAATGCTGGTTTTCAAAAGAACTAAGCGTGATAATTGTGCGACATAAATAACGCATTTTTGGAAAAAGAAGTGAAATGTGCTATCATATTGATATAAATCAGAGAATTGATATAATCAGACAGAGAGAATAACTGGAAAGGAGATGTAGGCATGAAATTAACATTCTTGGGGCATGCGGGTTTCCTTTTGGAAGGAAGTAAAAGTATCGTTATTGATCCCTTTCTAACGGGGAACCCCGTAGCAAAAACGAAGGTGGAGGATATTAAAGCAGATTTAGTTCTGGTCAGCCACGGACATGGCGATCACCTGGGTGATTCTATTGCGATTGCCAAGCAATCCGGCGGCACTGTGGTGTCGGTTCATGAACTGGCCACATTCGCTAGCCGTCAGGGCGCTAAATCGCACTCCTTGCATATCGGCGGAAGCAATACCATAGAAGGGGTCAAGATTAAGCTCACACCAGCCTGGCACGGGTCAGGCTTTGGGGACGGGCCTATGGAATACCTGGGAACACCCTGTGGTTTTTTAATCTGGCTGGACGGTAAAATAATCTACCATGCCGGTGATACAGGTCTTTTCGGAGACATGGAGTTGATTGGTAATGCTTATCCAATCGACCTGGCCTTGCTGCCCATTGGCGATAATTTTACCATGGGTCCGGAAGATGCCCTCAAGGCAGTGCAAATGCTGAAGCCAAAGCTTGTTGTTCCTATGCATTACAATACCTGGCCGTTGATTGAACAGGATCCGGAGCAATTTAAGAAAGATGTTGAAGCAGCAACGGAAAGTAAAGTTACAGTTCTGGCTCCCGGAGAAAGCCTGGAGTTATAAAAATTCTATAATGCCCAGTTTGAGTTCTAACCCAGAGCGCTGGCCGGTACATCTTTGTACCGGGTTTTTTTTAGGCGCTCCTGTAATGCCCATACCTGTCTTTTACCAGGTAATAGTTTTATTTGGAGCGGTGTTTTAAGGTAGCCAGTAAGCTGCTGTGGTTTTATGCTTTTAAAAGTTTTAATGGCATGATTTCTATGGCTCTATAGAGGATCTAATCTCTTTGGCGCGAAAATATAGAATAGCACTTGGAATAGGTAAAATCTAATATAAAGCCAGGGTGATATAAATGTTGAAGTATATCTTAATAGTTCTGGTAATTGCCTTGCTGGTGGCCTTGTTTGCAGTTCAAAACGCTGTACAGGTGGACATCAAGTTTTTATGGTGGGAGGTTCCCCGGGTATCCCTGGTGATGATCATGCTCTCTTCCTTCGCAGGGGGAGCACTGGCAGCTTTTTTGCTTACTCTAGTCAAGCAGATTCGCGCCACTATCCAAATCCGGGAACTGAGCGGGCTCAACCGGCAACTTAAAGCAGAAATAGAACGTCTTAAAGGTGAAACCAGAGATAACTTAAACAAATCCGGATAGTGAATCAGTATTCGGCAGAACTTGAGGATGAAAATGGAAAGAACCTTCGTGGTCTGTGACCTTGAAACCACAGGCCTGGACCCATTATCGGACAAAATCATTGAAATTGGCCTGGTCAGGCTGGAAGAAGGCGAAATCACCCAACAGTTTCACGCCCTCGTCAATCCGGAGCAGCCCCTTTCAATTAGGATTAAAAGGTTAACCGGCCTGGCTGACGCTGACCTTGCCCGGGCTTTGCCAATCCATAAGGTTCTCCCAGATGCCCTGGATTTTATCGGCGACTGTGCAGTGGCAGGGCATAATATCCAGTATGACCTGCGCTTTCTGGGAGCTGCCCGGGGGCATCCTCTACCTAACCCGTCCTATGACACTCTGGAGTTGACCCGCCTTGTTATTCCCGGTTTACCCAGCTATCGCCTGGAGAAGCTCTGTGGCCTATTGTACATTAAAACCGCCGCTACCCACCGGGCGCTGGACGATGCGCTATGCACAGGCAGCCTTTTAAATATCCTGATTGAAAAACTAAAGACGATGGACCTTACTGTTCTTACACGGTTGAACATCCTGCTGGAAGAAGCACGCTCCTGCTGGCATAGTTTTATAACAGGTTTAATTAAAGAGCGGATCAAGACCTTCCCTGTTCAAAAAATATCAACCATACCTTATTGGAGCGGGGCAGATAGCCAGGAAGGACAAAGGGCGCAGGTCTCTGGGGAGCTCCGGACCGGCGGGGAAAAGAAGGTTATCCTGGAGGAAACGGAAGTATGCTCCCTGGTCGGAAAAGACAGCCCCCTGTCCGGCCTCTTGCCGGGTTACGAATACCGCCCCCAGCAAGAGGCCATGATCCGTGAGGTCACCCGCTCACTTAATGAAGAAAAAATTTTGTTGATGGAGGCGGGCACCGGGGTCGGCAAATCCCTGGCTTACCTGATCCCGTTGATTTTATGGAGTCTTGCCAACAAAGAAAGGGTCCTGGTGGCCACGCATACGATAAACCTTCAGGAGCAACTGTGGTCAAAGGATATCCCGCTTCTGGCGGGTGTGATTAATAAACCCTTCCGGGTTGCCCTGACTAAAGGGCGCCAGAATTATATCTGCCTGCGCCGGTGGGATGCGGTTTTAAACAGTACCCACCAGCCTGAAGAAGCTGCTTTTTATGCCCGCGTTTTAACCTGGTTGACAACAACTGCCACAGGTGACAGGAACGAGCTGAACATGCTCCCTGGTGATGCCGACCACTGGCATAATCTATGCGGGGAAGCAGAAGGGTGTCTGGGCTCCCGCTGCCGGTACAGCCGTCGCTGCTATGTAAATAAAGCCAGAAAGGCGGCAGAGGAGGCCAACCTGATCATCGCCAACCACTCCTTGCTCCTCTCCGACGTCCGGGTTGAAAACCGGCTGCTTCCGTCCTTCGGGCCTGTGGTAATTGATGAGGCGCACCACCTTGAGGATGCTGCCACTGCTCACCTGGGGAGGCAGTTTTCCCAGGGTTCGGTTTACCGCTGGCTGGGGTTGGCGGGTAAATACCTGGCCAAGGTAGCAGAAAATGCTCCTCCCGGTGACGGTGCCAGGTGGTCTATAATAAGTAAAGAGACCCAGAAAGCTAAGCTGGAAACTTCGGAAGCACTTAAACATTTCTTTCAATTGCTCTGGGAACTGGCAACAGAGAGTTCCTCCGGAGGTGAGACTGCCTACGCCCGGATCTCCCTCCGGCTGCCCTGTAAAAGTGATAGTTACCAGGAATTGATGGACAGCGGCGTAAGGAGCGCCGGATTTATCCGTGATTTTGTGGAACGGCTCAAGGACTGCGCCGAGCTCGTGGAAACCTGGTCGGTTTCTGAAGAGGTGTGGGCGGGAACAGCCCGGGATCTCATTCAAATTATTAAATCAGGATCTGACTTGGCGGACGACCTGCTTTTTATAATCGAAAGCAAGGACCAGGAATTTGCTTACTGGGCAGATTTTGAAAAGACTATGCAGGGTTCCTTTAGACAGGTATCCTTAATGGCGGCTCCGGTAAATGTTGGAACATTGCTTTTCGAAAAGTTCTTTAAAACGAAAAAGACCGTGGTGCTGACCTCAGCCACCCTGACGGTAAATGGAACCTTTGATTACTTTATGGAGCGAACCGGCCTAAATCATGTGGCAGAAGAAAGAATAATTCTGGCCAGTTATGATTCTCCCTTTGAATACGACCGCCAGGCACTTCTCTGCCTCAGCCGTGATCTTCCCGCCCAGGGAGAGGTGATTGAACAGGTATATCTGGACCACCTGGAAAATACTATTTATAAACTGCTGCAGATTACCGGCGGCCGGACACTTGTACTCTTTACCTCGCACCGGGTCCTGGGGGAAATCTACAGGCGCCTGAAACCAAGGCTGGAGGAGAAAGATATATTATTACTGGGCCACGGCTATGATGGCAGCAGGACGAAAATTTTAGAGGAGTTCAAAGCAACAGAGCGCACTGTTCTGTTTGGATCTTCCAGTTTTTGGGAAGGCGTGGATGTGCCTGGAGAAGCCTTATCCTGCGTTGTAATGGTGAAGTTGCCTTTTATGTCCCCATCGGTCCCCGTGGTCGAGGCGCGCCTTGAGGATCTGGCCAGGCGTGAAAGAAACGGTTTCCGGGTTCTCACCGTTCCCCAGGCCGTCATTCGTTTCAAACAGGGCTTCGGCAGGCTGATTCGCAGCAGCAATGACCGGGGTTGCGTGGTGGTCCTGGACCCGAGGATCCTGGATAAGAGTTATGGACGCGATTTCTTGAGATCTCTACCTGTTAAAAGTCACTTCAGGGGAGGCATCGATTTAATCCTCAAAAAAATCGCTGATTGGATAGAGATATTTCCAGATGTAAATACCTGGCAGCATGTCAAGTGAAAAAAAGTAGCACATTCAGACATGTATTGAAATACTATATTAACAGCTAACTTAATGAAGGGATGTGAACAGTTTGCGCGTATATTTTGTCAGACTGCCATCTTTTTTAAGAACACTGTTAATGAGATTCATCAAGTAACGAGCTCGGGCAGGCTTTATTGTCTGCCCTTCGCCTTAGCTAAAATTACCACTCAGTATTTTACAAAAACTGTTTCCGCCCTGAAAAAACTGTCTTCTCCTTCCATAAAACTGCAGAGTTTTTGTTCGCGAAAAGCATTTACTTTTATAATAGCGGGTGATATATTAAAATGGTAAGCTAAAATGCGCATTGCTTCAGGCATTTTCAGATATCTAAAGGAGTTACTGAGCCCCTGACACGGACAAGCGGAAGTAGAGGGGTGATAGATCATGCGCCATTTTTGGCGGGTGCTTTGACTGCAATGATGTTTAAGGTGTAGTTATTGTTTTAAGATGTTCAATTAATCTGATAAAGAGGAGTCTACTATGGAGTCGATTAATCTTAATCAATCAATTTCCAAGAACGCCGACTTTATTCAACTAGTGGGCGAGGAAAGTGGACAGCCTGTTCAGAAGTGTTACCAGTGCGGCAAGTGTACTGCCGGTTGTCCGGTGGCATTTGCTATGGATTACACTCCAAACCAGGTAATCCGCATGGTTCAGCTGGGAATGAAGGATGAACTGCTCAAGAGCCACACCATCTGGATCTGCGCCTCCTGTTCCACCTGTTCAACCCGCTGCCCCTGTAACGTCGAAATAGCAAAAGTAATGGAAATACTCAGGATTATGGCGGGTAGAAGTGGTACGGCACCTGCTGGTAAAGCCAAGTACGTAGAAATAATGTACAACGCTTTGCTGGGCACTGTTGAGAAGTACGGACGCACCTATGAAGTCGGCCTGGTTATGCAAAACAATTTAAAAAGCGGGAGACTGTTCAATGGTGCGGATATGGGCATGCCCATGCTGCAGAGAGGTAAACTCAAGCTGACGCCGTCCAAGGTAAAGGGCATGGCTGAAATTGCCCGTATCTTTTCTGAAGCACGTAAAATGGAAGGTGGTGTGAAATGAGATACGCTTACTTTCCAGGATGCAGTGCCCACGGTACTGGCAAGGAGTACGAGTCTTCAACCCAAGCAGTTGCCAAAAAACTGGGTATGGAACTGGTTGAAATACCCGACTGGAATTGTTGCGGTGCAACTGCGGCACATGGTAAAAGCCATTTGTTAAATGTCGCTTTACCGGCACGTAACCTGGCCATAGCGGAAGGCATGGGCCTGGATAATTTAACCACAGGGTGCGCGGCCTGTTACCAGCAGTTTGCCAACGCCTACAAAGAAATGACTGAAAATAAAGAGATCAGGGATAAGGTCAACAGGATAATTGGTAGGGAATACAAAGGAAACCTTAAGGTTAAATCCCTGGTGGAGGCTATCGGAACTGTTGACCCGGAACTGATTAAGTCCCATATAGTCAAGCCGCTGAGCGGGCTGAAAGTTGCCGCTTATTACGGCTGTTTGCTGGTCAGGCCCCCCAAAATAACCGGCTTTGATGATCCGGAAAACCCCATGTTTATGGATAATTTGATGAAACTGGCCGGAGCGGAAGCGCTGGACTGGGCCCATAAGACCGAATGCTGCGGGGCCTCTCTGGGTGTTTCCAATTTGGGGATTGCCGTTAGGTTGATTGATAAGATCCTCAGAGGTGTCATAGATAGTGGTGCCGATTGTGTTGTTGTAGCCTGTCCGTTCTGCCACCTCAACCTTGACTGGCACCAGAAGAGTGTGAATAAACAGCTTGGCACCAATTATGAAATGCCAGTGTTTTATTTTACCGAACTCTTGGGTTTGGCAATGGGGATAAATCAAGACGAACTTGGGCTTAAAACGCACTTTACAGACACCCAGAAAGTACTGAGCAAAGTTGGTTAATTAATTCCTTATAGGAGCGATGTAATATGGCAAAGAGGATTGGTCTCTTCGTTTGCTGGTGCGGCTCTAACATCGGTGGTGTTATAGATGTTCCCAGAGTCGCTCAGGAAGCGAGCAAATTCCCAGGAGTCGTTTATGCCACGGATTACAAGTATATGTGTTCCGAACCGGGCCAGGATATGATTATTAAGGCCATCAAGGAACACAATCTGGACAGGGTTGTAGTGGCGTCCTGTACACCCAGGCTTCACGAGCCGACCTTCCGTAAAACACTAGCCAAGGCCGGTCTGAACCCGTACATGTTTGAAATGGCCAACATCCGCGAGCAGTGTAGCTGGGTTCACTCGGATGAAAAGGAAAAGGCAACTGAGAAAGCAATTGCCCTGGTTAAGCGGGCTCTGGCCAAGGTTTCCAAAGTGGAGCCCCTGTATGAGTCACACATTCCTGTAACTAAAAAGGCGCTTGTTATAGGTGGCGGGATTGCCGGGATGCAGGTTGCCCTTGACATTGCGGACAGCGGCCACGAAGTCATCCTGGTTGAGCGGGAACCAACCATCGGTGGGAAGATGGCCATGCTGGACAAGACTTTCCCCACCCTTGACTGCTCCGCCTGAATTAGCACGCCTAAAATGGTTGCTGCGGCGCAGCATCCCAAAATTAAACTGATGACTTACTGTGAAATAGTTGATGTCAGTGGTTATATCGGGAACTTTGAAGTAACCATCAAGCAGAAGGCCCGTTATGTTGACCATAGTAAGTGCACAGGCTGCGGCACTTGTTTTGAAAAGTGCCCCTCCAAGGTGCCCAGTTCATATGACTTCGGCTTGGGTACCAGAAAGGCTATTTACATCGACTTCCCCACAGCAGTGCCCAATAAGCCGGTGATTGATGCAGAGAATTGCCGTTACTTTAAAACAGGTAAGTGTGGAATCTGCAAAAAGATCTGCCCCACCGGAGCTGTTGATTACGAGCAGAAGGAAGAATTGATTCAGGAAAAAGTGGGCGCCATTGTCCTGGCTACAGGTTTTGACCTCTTTGAATGGGAAAAGGCTTACGGGGAGTATGGATACGGCCGTTATAAGGATGTCATTTCCGGCCTTCACTTTGAACGCATGTCCAACGCTTCCGGCCTTACGGGAGGAAAAATCATCCGTCCCTCTGACGGAAAAGAACCCAAGTCGGTTGTTTTCATCAAATGCGTCGGTTCCAGGGACGAGGCCAAAGGTAAGGAGTACTGTTCCCGGGCCTGCTGCATGTATACTGCCAAACACGCGCACCAGGTTCTGGACAAGATCCCCGGATCCAGCGCCTATGTTTTCTATATGGACGTCCGGACACCGGGCAAGGCTTACGATGAGTTTTACCGGCGCACGGTCGAGGAAGGCGTCCAGTATATCCGGGGCCGCGTATCTAAAATCTATCCGTCAGGTGACAAACTGATTGTAATGGGCACAGACACCCTGCTGGGCAGGCCCGTAGAGGTGGAAGCCGATCTGGTGGTTCTTGCCACGGCCATGGTTCCCAGCAAAGATTCTGATAAGATTGCTCAGTTGGTTGGTTGTCCCACCGATAAGGACGGGTTTTTCCAGGAGGCGCACCCCAAGCTTAGGCCAGTGGAAACCATGACTGCCGGCTTATTCCTTGCCGGGGCCTGTCAGGGACCCAAGGATATCCCCGATACGGTGTCCCAGGCTAGCGGCGCAGCCGCCAAGGTAGTCGCGCTCTTATCCCACGATGAACTTGCTACTGATCCGATGATCAGTCAGATTAATGAAGCCCTGTGTTCAGGTTGCCTGGTTTGCAAAGGTGTCTGCCCCTATAAAGCTATTGAAGAAAAGACCATCACCGAGCGTGTCCACGGTAAGCCCGTGGAGAGGGTGGTTGCAAGTGTCAATACCGGATTATGCCAGGGTTGCGGCAACTGCACGGTGGCATGCCGGTCTGGCGCGGCAAACCTGAAGGGATTCACAAATGATCAATTGCTTGCGGAGGTGGATGCCCTGTGTCGGTAGAAACGAAGGATTTTGAACCAAAGATAGTTGGTTTTACCTGTAACTGGTGCAGTTACGCCGGTGCAGACCTGGCCGGGGTTAGCCGGATGAAATACCCTCCAAATGTTCGCGTTATACGTGTCCCCTGTTCCGGCAGGGTGAATCCTCAGTTTGTTTTGAGGGCCTTTCAAAAGGGTGCGGACAGTGTTCTAGTTTCAGGGTGACACCCGGGGGACTGCCACTATGCTAGTGGCAACTACTTTACGCGGAGGCGTTTCCTGATCTTTAAACGGCTCCTGGAGTATGTGGGCTTTGAGCCAGGTCGCTTCCATGCCCGCTGGATTTCCGGTTCGGAAGGAGCTAAATTCGCCGAGACTATTAAGAATATCGCAGAAATAACAAAATCCCTGGGTTCCAATAAAAAGATGAGGGATGATATCGCATGATGGACGTTATTCAGCAACTCAGGGAGCAGGCCAAAAAGCTCCTGGAAGGGAAAAAGGTTGATATGGTAATCGGCTTTGGCGAAGGAACGGAGTTAGCCCGGACAACCCCTGTCTTTATTACAAATCCGGAAGAGGTGTCCGCTCTGACCTGGGGTCCGCTCTGCGCCAATAATCTAGTTAAATACCTGCTTGATTATCAAAACCTGCCGGGAAATATAGCGGTTGTTGTTAAGGGATGTGATTCCAGAGCGATAAACAGGCTGGTGACTGATAACCAGATTAACCGGGATAAAGTGGTTGTATTGGGAGTACCCTGTCCCGGCCAGCTGGACTGGCGGGTCGTGGCTGCTGCAGCGGATCCGGCAGCTAAGCTGAAAGGATTCAGTGATGACGGAGAGAGCTTTACGATAAAGACAGACGCTGGGGATTACAGATTTGATAAAAAGGAATCCATGTTACCCAGGTGCCTTGTTTGTGAGAACCCAAATCCAGTGGTATCAGACATAACAATCGGGAAAGAACAGCCGGTAAGGAATTACAAGGAAAGGTTTGCCGATGTAATAGCGCTGGAACAATTGGGAACAGAGGAGAAAAGCGCATACTGGGATAAGCAGTTCAGCCGCTGCCTGCGCTGCTATGCCTGCCGCAACGTCTGTCCGGTATGTACCTGCCGCACGTGTGTTTTCGATCAAATGCAGCCCATGTGGGTTTCAAAGAGGAACAACCTTTCCGAAAATACAGCATTCCATTTGATCAGGGCATTTCACGTAGCCGGACGTTGTATTGATTGCGGTGAATGCGACAGGGTCTGCCCGGTTGATATACCTCTGCGCAATTTGAACCAGAAGATACAGAAGGATCTAAAAGACCTGTTTAATGCTCCCACGCCCGGATCCGAAGCAGGTTTAGCATCACCCCTGGGTGAGTTTGCTACAGGCGACCCAGAGGAGTTTATGTAAAAAGGTGGTACTGAGATGGACTCGAGGGTTGTAAATAAAGGACAACTGCCTGAATTGCTGGACAAATTGGCGCGGGACCATATCCTGGTTGCTCCGGTTCGCGAAGAGGAGAATATTACGCTGTTCAAAAGGGTATCCGGCGCTAGTGAAGTCCAACTGGATTACATTACTTCAGATGTTTCCCCCAAGGGGTGGATATTCCCACAAACGGAAAAAACCCTTTCCTATACCTATACAGGGGATACTCTGGAAATGAAAGAACCGGACGCTCCCCCGAAAACGATCCTTTTCGGTGTGCGCCCGTGTGATGTTAGGAGTATTTTAGCCCTGGATCCTGTTTTCGAGGGGAAATTTTTAGACACCTTTTACCTTGAAAGAAGGAAAAACACGGTAATCATCGGTCTCAGCTGTAAGACAATCTTAAGCACCTGTTTTTGCACCGCTTTTAACAGCGGGCCCTGCGACGGAACTGGTGCCGACCTGATGTTTACTGAACTGGGCGACAAGTATTACGTGGAAGTAAATACAGAAAAGGGAAAAAGCCTGGTAGAAGCTTACAGCCAGTATTTCCTCAAAGAGGACACAGAGAAGCTGGCCAAGGCAAAAGAAGAACAGGCTAAAAAACTGGAGGGACAGTTTACCAGAAAAGTGGACCTGGATGGGGTCAAGAAGGTACTCGACGAGAACTTTGAGCTGCCCTACTGGGAAAAAGTATTCAGGAAGTGCCTGGGCTGCGGTATCTGCACCTATGTCTGCCCTACCTGCCACTGCTTTGATATTTTCGATTACACTACCGGAGAATTTACCGGAAACCGTTTCCGCTGCTGGGATTCCTGCATGTTCCCGGACTTTACACTAATGGCAGGGGGTCACAACCCCCGTCCGTCCAGGAAAGAGCGGGTGCGCAACCGCTTTATGCACAAGCTTAAATACCACATGGACCGCTATAACCTGGACGGCTGCGTCGGCTGTGGAAGATGTATTGCCAAGTGTCCGGTGAATATTGATATCACCCAAATTATAAAGGACCTGAAGGAGGTGGGGCAGAATGCATAATCCTTCTCCTTTAACACCCTACCCTGCCACTATAACCAAGATTGTTGATGAAACCGGCGACGTCAAGACATTTACAGTGGTAATTGACGATCCTGAGGTAATGGAAAATTTCGGCAATAAGCCCGGCCAGGTAGCCCAGTTGTCGGTTTTTGGAGAAGGCGAATCCACCATCTCCATTACGTCTTCTCCGACCCGCGGGAAGTTTCTTGAATTCAGTGTGAGACGGGTCGGCAGGTTGACCAATGTTCTGCACCAGTTTGAAGTTGGCCAGAAGATCGGTGTCCGCGGGCCTTACGGGAACTGGTTCCCCTATGAGATGATGAAAGGGAAGGACCTGTTCTTCATCGCTGGCGGCATTGCCCTGGCGCCTATCCGTTCCCTGATCGACTTTGTATTATCTGATCAATACCGTAAAGATTACGGTAAAGTGGAAATACTTTACGGGGCCCGTTCCTATAATGACCTGTGCTTTAAGCAGGACCTTTTCGAACGCTGGCCGAAGTGCCCAGATACCAAGGTTTACACCACCATTGACCGCCCGGAAGAGGGATGGGACGGGCACGTGGGTTTTGTTCCCAGTTACGTGGAAGAGATCAACCCTTCACCCAAGAACAAGGTTGCCATCATCTGCGGACCGCCGATCATGATTAAGTTTACCCTGGCGGTTATGGAAAAACTGAAGTTTGCCGACGACCAGATTGTTACCACACTGGAAATGAAGATGAAGTGCGGTATAGGCAAATGTGGCCGTTGCAATATTGGCAGCAAGTACGTTTGCATCGACGGCCCGGTGTTTACCCTGGCCCAGTTGAAGCAGTTGCCGCCTGAATTCTAAAGGAACGTTTATCGACGCTTGTAAAAGAAAAGCACCTGTGAACCCGTTAAATCACGGGTTACAGGTGCTTTTTCACCATCCGGGAAAATGAGCTTTAAAAGAACTGGGACAAGCTGTTAAGGATATTCTGTGATCCGGTATAACTTAAGAAACCTCTGGTCTCTATGTCTTTTCAACCCTAGCACGGTTCTCCAGAGTTTTAGGAGAAGCCGACACCCAACACACCGCCGGCAGCCCCTGCTGTCAGGGAGACTAGAAGTTTAGGAAATACACCCAAAACTGTCTGGCCGGGCATAAATAGTCCCGAGGTAAGCCAGACTGCTAAAAAGAAAAGCGCACCGATAGCCAGGCCGTGGTAAAGGCCTCTGTTGCCTGCTTTTTTTCCGGCCACCAGGGAACCGGAGAAGGTGCTTACAGCAAGAATTGCAGCTGTGGACCAGGGAAGGGTCTGTTCTGTAATGGGAGCCAGGTAATATACAGCACCCGCGCCCGCGCTTAAAAGCAGGGAGACTGCTACCGTAATAATGGTACCCTGGATAAGGGCAGGGATATTTACAGTGCCCTTAATGTTATTCTTATTAATTGAAGGCAAGGCAACACCCCCTTAAAGTTTATTAATTATTCTTATGTTAAGGGAAGTGAAGGATATGCCTTCCTGAGCGTCAAATTATGTTTGATTAAGTTGCATTTTTCTCTTTACCCTTTTTTTGGGCCGAATTCCGGATATTTTCACCTGCCGGCGTTGGATCGTCTGCAAAATCATGCTCTCCTTGACCGTCCAGATTAATAAATGGTGCCGAACCTGTTTTTTCCCGTACAAAGGCGCTACCCTTATTGTCTTTGACCAAGTGTAAAACCTCCTTTAGCTATAGTATAAATTAGTATAAATTAACGATCATTTTTTTATGTGCCGGTCATCAGGCGGATTTTTAAAAGTTATACTGGCCCAGTACTGGATTTTTGACCGCCCGGTCCAAAGGGAAACACTTATAATAATGAAGTGAACTAAACAGGTAGCAGGGTTTAACCGGCTAATGAACCCCAGGCAATGACCTGGTAGATTAAAAAGATTATAGGTTTAAGTTCCGGCTGGGACGATATCATTGAAAATCGAATCTTTTAAAATTTACATATAAGAGTTATACTAGAATAACCTGGTTGGAAAGTACGCGGCAGTCTTATGCCAGTGCAGGTCAAAATGATCTGACTTATTTTCCGCGTTTTTTTATAAAGAAATGTGTCATGAAAAAAGCCTAACTACAGTATTCTTGTGTGAAAGCAGGAGAGGTAATGGGCACAGATAGCTTAAATAATGAAAAAAAAACTATAGACAGGTCAAAAATAGAACAGGCCGTCAAGATGATCCTCGAGGCTATTGGGGAGAACCCGGACCGTGAAGGATTAAAGGAGACACCATTTAGGGTTGCCCGGATGTATGAAGAAATCTTCTCCGGCCTGAGGGAGGACCCGGAGATGCATTTACAGAAATATTTTTCCGAAGACCACGAGGAAATGGTCATTGTAAAGGATATTCCCCTCTATTCCATGTGTGAACATCACCTGCTTCCGTTTTACGGGAAGGCCCATGTGGCTTATATTCCGAGAAAAGGCAATGTTACCGGGTTGTCGAAGCTGGCCAGGGTAGTGGAGGGTTATGCCAAAAGGCCTCAATTGCAGGAACGCCTGACCTCCCAGGTGGCCGACGCCATTATGCGCAGGCTCAATCCAATTGGCGCCCTTGTAGTTATTGAAGCTGAACATATGTGCATGACTTTCCGGGGTGTTAAAAAACCCGGTTCAAAGACTGTGACCTCGGCAGTTAGAGGATATTTTCAAAAAAATGAAGCAACCCGGGCAGAAGCTTTCTCGCTGATCAAGGGCTAAAATTTACTAAATAATCCAAGCGACATTAAGCTGGAGTGATTGAGGAGGGTGGAAGTGGAAAACAGTAGCACAGGCAAGTTGGAGCTAATCTCTGCAAAGACTTTTAAATCATACGATGATATGTATAAGGTGGTGGACTTTTTAAACAAAACTCTTAAGGATAAGAGAGTTATCTTCGGCCTGACCAAGAATATCAAGCAGGGGACTATGACCATTTCTATTTATGAAACTTAACGGAGAGGTTTTATGCGTATATTGCTCAGTAACGACGACGGGATCCAGGCAAAGGGGATCAATCAATTGAGGATGGACCTTGAGCTGGTGCAAGAAAACGAGATCTATGTAGTGGCTCCGGATCGGGAGAGAAGTGCCACAGGCCATAAAATTACCATGCACAGGCCTCTGAGAGTCAAGGAGTGGTCTTACCCGGAAAGTAAAACAAAAGGTTGGGCCGTAGACGGAACCCCGGCAGATTGTGTCAAGCTGGGTTTGGAAGCTTTGTTGCCGGGACCTCCGGATCTTGTGATTTCAGGTATTAATCAAGGACCGAACCTGGGGACGGATGTTTTATATTCCGGGACTGTTTCCGCAGCTATTGAGGGAACGATCAACGGTTTGCCGTCCATTGCCGTTTCCCTTGCCAGCTGGGAGTTCAATGATTTTTCCTTTGCCGGGAAGCTGGTCCGGGAGTTAATTACCAAGCTGAAAGGAGAGCTTCCTCCCCATACGCTCTTAAACATTAACCTGCCACCGGGCCCGCCCCGCGGTATCAGGGTTACCCGGCTTGGCCACAGGCGTTATGTAAATATTTTTGACAAAAGAACGGATCCCAGGGGGAGAGTTTATTTCTGGATGGCCGGCGAACCCTTTGATGTGGATGATGACGACCCTGGCACGGATGTTTGTGCCGTCAAGGAAGGCTATGCTTCAATAACACCGGTTCACTTTGACCTGACAGACTACCCGTACCAGGAAAAATTAAAAAAAATGGTCCTGAAGCTGGAAATCTAATAATTCCTAAAGGGTAATTACAACCTGGAGTTGGGACTGAGGGTTCTTGCCAATCGCCGCAAATCGCTACCCTTGATGCCGCCGCTCAGGATGAGCAGGAGAACATAACCGGATAATCCGGCCAGGATGGCTGAGAAGGTTGCCTGGAGCTCTGATTGGGTCCAGCTATAAACACAATGCTGGAAATAGATCAGGAGTGCTCCCATTCCTGCAGTTGCCAGGAGAGCCTTCGGGAGATAGGTGGAACCTTCAATACGGAATCCGGTCAGCCGTCGGAGGTCGGCAAGGTTCAGCCAGGCCATGATCATAAATCCCATTGCCAGGGCTGCGGCTGTTCCCCGGATGCCCAGTTGAGGCAGGGCGGTTAAGTAATAGATACAGGTAGTTTTAATAATGGAAGCCAGAACAAGGTTGTAGAAAGGCCGGTAAGCCTGGCCAAGTCCTTGAAGAATACCCGTCGTAGTTTGCTGCAGGTAGAGAAAGGGACCTCCCAGGGCCAGGATCTTCAGGGCGCCGCCTGCTTCCGGGTAGCCGAAGATGAGGCCGCACAGCTCCTCAGAAAGGAGGAAGAGAATGGCGGCACAGGGTAGCCCGGCCAAAAGGGTGACCCTGACTGCTTCTTCACACCTGCTGCGGACAAGCTTGCCCCGTTCCAGGGCCAGAGCGTCGGATACAGCTGGAATCAGGGCAATAACCATGGATATGGTAATGATTCCCGGAGCGAATAACAGGCTTTGAGAGATTCCCATAAACTGCCCGAAGGTGGAGGTAGCTTCGTTAAAGTTAAGACCGCTGGCCTGGAGGCGCAGGGGGATTAAAACTGCATCAATGGACATCAGGGCGGTGGAAGCAAAACGGGTCAGGGTGACTGGGACGGCCAGGTTAAAGATCCTCAATACCGAACGGACGGCAGGTTCAGCAGGGGTTTTAGCTGTAACGTTAGTCCTGGGGGGACGCCTCTTGCGGTAAAACAAGAGCATCAGGCTTAATCCAGCGAATTCGCCGGCCACTACACCCAGTGAGACTCCAGCAGCTGCGTATTCCAGCCCCCGGGGAAGTAACAGGGAGGCAAAGGTAAGACCGCAAACCACCCTGACTGTTTGCTCCAGGGCCTGGGTTATGGCTGTGGGCGACATTTGCTGCAAACCCTGGAAGTAACCCCGGAAAGCGGAGCAAATAGACACTATGATAATTCCCGGGATCAGGCTGAGGAATATTATGTGCGCTCCTGGATTGGGGAAAACATGTTCAAGTAGGAAGGGGGCTCCAAGGAAACACAGGGCTGAAAAAATGACGCTGTTAACCATTATAATCAAGAAACACAATTTAAAGATCCGGTAAGCTCCCCGCACGTTGTCAACAGCCATTTCTTCGGCTACGAGCTTGGATATGGCAACTGGCATGCCTGCCGTGGCCAGGACCAGCACAAGTACGTAGATGGGGTAGACCATATTGAATAGACCTAGCCCTTCCGGCATAATCAGCCGGATTAAAAAGATCTGGTAGACAAAGCCCAGGACCCTGTTAAAAAGGTTGGCTGTCAACAACACCAGGGTTCCCTTTAAAAAGGATTGCCTGTAGTTCAAGGTAAACCTTCCTCTCGGTAGCTTCTAACCACATGCAATACAAGCAGGCTGGGAAGGGAGCTTTCCAGTTAAGATCTATGCATCCTGAATTTACCTATGACTGTTAAAGAGTAATAAAATCAGGTCAGGTAAACTTATTTTTCGTTAAACAAGGATTTTAGTATATAACTGTAGAAGTAGTTAATAAACAATTACAATTACATACTCGTATATACTCGAGTACTTAAGGCGTTTAGTTGCTACAAACTAAGCAGGCCTAGAGGGGTTGTTTTTGTTTATAGCTGAAAACGCCCGACTGTGACCTGGGCAAGTATAGAAAAAGACATTTAGGGAAACCATTATTTACAAAAGGAGGCATATATTTTGAAGAACTATAAAACTGAGCAAATACGCAATCTGGGGGTGGTGGCACATGGAGGTGCCGGTAAAACCTCCCTGGTAGAGGCGATGATTTATAATACAGGGGTGCTTTCCCGCCTGGGCAGGGTAGAGGACGGTACAACTGTTTCCGATTATCACCCGGAGGAAATAGCAAGACAGGTTACAATCCATACCAGCCTTGTTCCTTGCGAGTGGAACGGCGTTAAGATTAACCTTTTGGATACTCCCGGGTTTTCAGACTTTATTGGTGAGGTTAAGGGTGCTCTGAGGGTTTCCGATGCTGCAATGTTTGTGGTTTCAGCTGTCGACGGGGTGGAAGTGCAGCATGAGGTAATCTGGGAAATAGCTGATGAATATAACCTCCCCAGGATAGTATTTGTGAATAAGATGGACCGCGAGAATGCTAATTTCAGCAGGGTACTCGATGACCTCAAGGCTAAATTTAACGCTAACTTTGTTCCCGTTCAAATTCCCATCGGTTCTTTCAATACTTTTACCGGAGTAGTGGACGTTATCAATGAAAAGGCCTATACAGGGGAAGGTAAAGGTAAAGAAGCGGAAATACCTGCTGAGCTGGCGGATGATTTGGCCGTTTACAGGGAGCAGTTGATTGAAGCTGCTGCCGAAGGCGATGACGACCTGACCATGAAATACCTGGAAGGAGAAGAGTTGACTCCGGAAGAGATTAAAGATGGTCTCAAGAAAACAATTGCTATGGGAAAGGTTGTCCTGGTGCTGGCTGGTTCTGCTACGAAGAACACAGGGGTTGCCCAGCTAACGGATGTGGTGGCTGACTACCTGCCTGCCCCCAAGGAGGACAATGGTCCACTGGCGGCCCTGGTGTTTAAAACCATTGCCGACCCCTATGTGGGTAAAATGAATTTCCTGCGGGTATTCAGCGGAACGCTTAAGAGTGATACTGTTGTATATAACAGTAAAAAAGAAAAGACCGAAAAAGTCGGTAATGTTCTTTACGTCAGGGGCAAAACCTCGGTTCAGACCGACGTTGTTCCCTGCGGCGACCTTGCCGTTGTTGTAAAACTACAGGATACGTCTACGGGAGATACCCTATGCGATAAAGATAAGCCGGTTGTTCTGGAGGGTATTGACTTTCCGACGCCCACACTGACCGTGGCCATTGCACCAAAAAGTAAAAACGACGAAGACAAACTGGGGGATGCAGTTAATAAAGTTTTGGAAGAAGATCCGACCCTGCGGGTTGAGAAAAATACCGAAACCAAGCAAACACTGCTTACCGGTATGGGTGAACTGCACCTGAATATCATGCTGGAAAAGCTGAAGAGGAAATACGGTGTGGATGTTGTTATGACCGACCCCAAAGTCCCCTACAGGGAAACAATCCGGGCCAAGGTCGAAGTGGAAGGGAAACACAAGAAACAATCCGGTGGCCGGGGCCAGTACGGTCACGTCTGGATTCGCTTTGAGCCGACGGATGAAGATTTTGTCTTTGCCGAGGAAATTTTTGGCGGTGCCGTCCCCAAACAGTATTTTCCGGCTGTGGAAAAGGGCTTGCGGGAAGCAATGGCTGAAGGGGTTCTGGCTGGTTACCCAACCACCGGGGTTAAGGCAACCCTTTACGACGGTTCTTACCATACTGTTGACTCTTCAGAGCTGGCCTTTAAGATTGCTGCCTCCCTGGCTTTCAAGAAAGGCGCCATGCAGGCCAAGCCGGTACTTCTGGAGCCAATTATGAACGTGGAAGTAACGGTTCCCGATAACTTTATGGGAGATATAATAAGTGATTTTAACACCAAACGGGGTCGCGTGCTGGGGACTGAGCCCATGGGTAAACGAACTGTGATTAAAGCCCTGGTTCCCCTTGCTGAGATGTACCGCTATGCCATAGATTTGAAATCTATGACCCAGGGCAGAGGCTCTTTTAAGATGGAATTTAGCAGCTATGAAGAAGTGCCTGCCCGCCTCGCGGAGGAGATTATTAAAAAAGCCAAGGCTGAGGCTGAGGCTTAGAATAGCCTGGATGTAATTTGCAGGACCTCCTGCCAGGGATGGTAAGATTTAAAAATAGACAATAAGGTTGTTGCTGTTACGAACCCGGGTACAGCACCGGTTTAGGAAACCATATTGCCAATTTGATTGAAAATAACGGTAGGATCCTG
The DNA here is from genome assembly GCA_001512635.1 of Pelotomaculum sp. DTU098. Lineage (GTDB taxonomy): Bacteria > Bacillota > Desulfotomaculia > Desulfotomaculales > Pelotomaculaceae > DTU098. The sequence goes on from LFSA01000051.1 coordinate 20,716, forward strand.
GAACCAGCAGCAATCATGCAAGATATAATTACCAGTTGCCTGCTGGAAGAAAAGATCTGACAAATGGCGTTGAGTAAGAGGCCAATCATTTAGCAAGGAATTGGACTTATTCGACGCCTTTTTATTTCTCCATGTAAATAAAAATTCCCAAGGGCCTAACCCTTGAGAAAAACTGGCAGGGGAGACAGGACTCGAACCTGCAACACCTGGTTTTGGAGACCAGTGCTCTACCAATTGAGCTACACCCCTGTATTCTCTTTTCTGCGATAAACATTATATAAAAAAAATCTCCTCCAGTCAAGAGAAAACCCTGTGACGCAGGATTTTTAGGTTATGGATTGAATATAATTATGATTAATTCAGAAAAAACGAGGTGGAGGCTATGGCACCGAGGGTAGGTGTTTTGATGGGCGGGCGTTCAGCCGAACGGGAGGTGTCCCTGCGGACCGGGGAGGCGGTTTGCCAGGCCCTGATCGAGGCGGGTTACGACACTGTAAAAATCGACGTGGGTTCTGATCTTGTGGAAAGATTAAAGGAGGAAAGGGTGGAGCTTGCCTTCCTGGCTCTGCACGGCCGTTACGGGGAGGATGGAACCATTCAGGGATTGCTTGAAATGCTGGACATTCCCTATACCGGTTCGGGTGTGCTGGCCAGCGCCCTGGCCATTGATAAGATTGCCACAAAAAAAATCCTTCTTTATGAAGGCTTGCCGACACCGCGTTTTATAGAGGTTAGGGAAAAGGATGCCTTAAAGGCGGGACTGGAGGAAACCGCTGAAAGGGTGCTTCGGGAAATGAGCCTACCCCTGGTTGTGAAAGCTCCAACCCAGGGTTCAACTATAGGAACTACCTTTGTCCATGAAAGGAAAGATGTTGTAAGGGCCCTGGAAACAGCCTATCGCTACGACCGGGTTGCCCTTGTGGAGCAGTTTATCGGGGGCATAGAAGTGACAGCTCCGGTGTTGGGCAACGACGACCCTGTAACCCTGCCCTTGATTGAAATTGTCTCGGCCACCGGGGTTTATGATTACGAGGCCAAGTATACGCCGGGAATGAGCGATCACATCATCCCCCCGAGGATTCCCGGGGAACAACAGGCAATGATCAAAGAGCTGGCTGTCCGCACCTTTAAAGCCCTGGGCTGCCGTGGATTGGCCAGGGTTGACTTTATGGTGGAGCCGGGAGGGGGAGTCTATATCCTTGAAGTCAATACCATTCCTGGGATGACTGCCACCAGCCTCTTTCCCGATTCTGCCCGGGCTGCGGGGATCGACTTTCCCCAGCTTGTGGATCAAATTGTCAAGCTGGCCCTGGAAAAATGAATTACTGGAGCAAAATTGCTTATTTATCCAAAACCGGACTGGCTCGCCTGATCGACCATACCCTCTTGGAGCCCGAAGCCACGCCAGCTGACATCGCCGAGCACTGCCGCCAGGCCAGGGAATACGAATTCGCCTCGGTCTGTGTCCATCCGTGCTATGTTCCTGTTGCTTACGACCTGCTGTCCGGCTCGCCCGTCGCTGTCTGCGCGGTAGTTGGGTTTCCCCTTGGAGCCAACGCTCCCCCGGTGAAAGCACAGGAGGCAGCCCTGGCCGTTCGGGAGGGTGCCTCGGAAGTGGATGTTGTAATGAACGTCGGCTTATTCCTGGGCGGACGTAAGGATATGGTCTTAAAGGACCTGGAGGGAGTTGTCCAGGCCGCACGCAGGGAAAATCCCGGAACCGTAATCAAGGTCATTCTGGAAACCTGTCTTCTCAATGAAGGGGAGAAAATCGAGGCCTGCCGGCTGGCTGTGGCGGCGGGGGCAAATTTCGTTAAAACTTCCACCGGTTTTGGAAAATCCGGCGCTAAAGTGCAGGATGTTGCTCTTTTAAAAAGGACAGTGGGACCGGGGGTGGGTGTCAAGGCTGCGGGGGGTATTCGTGATTTATCTACGGCACTTGCCATGCTCGAGGCAGGTGCTGACCGTTTGGGTACAAGTTCGGGAGTCATAATTATCAATGAAATGGATTAATATGGAACAAGTTCCCGGCCATTGACGATCCTCTCAACTGCAGGCCGGGCTTCTTTTTTTAAAACCAAACGCATTCCGAATATTTTTATAACGGGCAGGAATCAACTTAAGTTTTAGCGAAATTAAATTTTATCAGGTTAACTAATCAATTTTGGGGGGTATTATAATGAAAATGCGCTGCATGCTCTGCGGGAAGCCCATCGAAGAGGAACTGGTTAGCAACCAACCAGTGGATGAATTTGATGACGAATATGACGATGAGCCCAAAAAGAAACCCCTGCAGGTTTGTCTCATGTGCCAGGCCAAGCTCAAGCGCGAGGCAGACGGTGTGCAGAAAATGCCCAAACCAATGTAAGTTGTATAGGTTAAATAATTAAGTTAACAGCCATAAATTAGAAACAGCAGGATAACAAATACTAAGAACAGCATATTCTTAGGAGGTAAACTGCTTGCAGAACAATTTTCGGCGGGTGTATTACACTTTTCTTGGTGTACTTTTTCTGTTAGTAATACTTGCAGTAGCCGGAGCACGTTTGTACACAGACTGGCTCTGGTTCCAGTCCCTCGAATACCAGCGCGTTTTTTTGACCATTATTCTTTCCGATATTGGCCTCAGGCTTGGTGTCGGGGTAGCATTTTTCATTCTGTTGTTCACAAGCCTTATGTTTACCCGCGGTTACCTGCTCCGGGCTGCCCAACAGTCTACGGTTTTAATAGAAGACGATCTTCTGACGATCCAGGGTTCTCCCTGGAGCAGGTTTCTGACTAACCGTTTTTTAATTGCTGCCTTTGCTGCTTTAAGCCTGATTATGGCCTTTCTTTTCAGTTTTTCAGTGGCGGGAGACTGGGTTACACTGCAAAAATTTTTACATCCCACATCCTTTGGGATCAGTGAGCCGGTCTTTAATCTGGACGTTGGCTTTTATGTTTTCCGGTTGCCTTTCTTCCTGTTTCTTTACCATGTTGCCAGCGCTGCGCTTCTGGTTATTGCCTTCTGGACGGCAGTAGCCTACCTTCTTGCGGACCTCGCCCAGGGTAGCGCGGGCGGGCTGTTTAAAAGCATTGCCGCACGCTATCACCTCTCATTCCTGGCTGCGCTATTCTTTATCTTAAAAGCCATCGGTTACCAGCTGGAGCGTTACGCTTTACTTTTTACCCATACCGGCGCGGTATGGGGTCCGGGCTATACGGCTACGCACGCCACGCTGCCGGCCTATAACATCCTGACCATCATTGCCCTTGTCTGTGCCCTGGCCATTATCATCAATCTTTTCCTTCGCCGGTTCAGGCTGGTGGTTTACAGTATAGCTGTGATGCTGGTGGCTTCCGTGCTGCTTGGCGGTGTTTACCCGGGAATAGTACAAAAATTCAGGGTGCAGCCCAATGAGATAGTTATGGAGAAGCCTTACCTGGAACGAAATATTGAGTTCACCAGAATGGCTTATAAGCTTGACTCCATTGAAAAGAAAGACTTTCCGGCCGGAAGAGTGCTTAATGCAGAAGATATCCGGAACAACCAGGATACAATAGAAAACATCAGGCTCTGGGACTGGGAGCCTCTTCAGCAAACCTACAGCCAGCTTCAGGAAATGCGCCCCTATTACCAGTTTGTAGACATAGACGTGGACCGTTACGTTGTAGACGGCAATTACCGCCAGGTTATGCTGGCGGCCAGGGAGCTAAACCAGGAACACCTGCAGCCCCAGGCCAAGACCTGGATTAACCAGAGGCTTAGTTACACCCACGGCTACGGAATTGCCATGAGCCCGGTCAATGAATTTACCGGTGAAGGGTTACCCACCTTTTTCCTTAAAGACATTCCCCCGGTTACAAACACCAACTTAAAAGTGGAACGGCCCGAAATATACTATGGCGAAAAAACCGACCAGTATGTTATTGTAAACACCAATGCCCAGGAGTTTGACTATCCCAGGGGAGAGGAAAATGTCTACACCACCTACACTGGGGAGAGCGGCGTCCAGATTTCGAATATTCTGCGCAGGCTTATGTTTACCTTCGCCCTGGGGGATTACAAGATCCTTTTTGCCTCTGATATCGATAATAATAGCAGGGTCCTGTACTACCGCAAAATTCAGGAAAGGGTACCAAAAATAGCTCCTTTCCTCAGTTACGACGAGGATCCATATATTGTTTTAAGCGAGGGCAGGCTGTTCTGGATTTGGGATGCCTATACAACAACAGATAAATTTCCTTATTCCGAGCCCTTTAACAATGTTGATAATTACATCAGGAACGCGGTAAAAGTTGTGCTAGACGCTTACACAGGCGAGGTGGATTTTTACATCAGCGACCCGGAAGACCCCCTGGTACAAACATACAGTAAAATCTTTCCGGGGATGTTTAAAAACATGGAAGAGATGCCCGGGGATCTGAGTCAACACGTGCGCTATCCTGTGGATTATTTTAAAATCCAGGCCCAAATGTACGCTTCCTACCATATGGAGGACCCACAGGTATTTTATAACAGGGAAGATAAGTGGAACCTGCCCATGGAGATCTATGCCAGTGAGCAAAGGCCAATGGAACCTTACTATACCATAATTAAGCTGCCCGGCCAGAACGAGCCCGAGTTTGTCCTGATCCTACCCTTTACACCGCAGAATAAAAACAATATGATTGCCTGGATGGCGGCCCGTTCGGATGGGGAGAATTACGGTAAGCTGCTGGCCTATTATTTCCCGAAACAGGAATTGGTCTACGGTCCCATGCAGGTAGAAGCACGAATCAACCAGGATACAACCATATCCCAGCAACTTTCCCTGTGGGATCAGAGGGGTTCAAATGTGATCCGGGGCAACCTTCTGGCCATTCCCATCAAAGATGCTCTTATTTATGTCGAGCCGCTTTACCTGCAGGCAGAGCAGAGCAGGATGCCCGAGTTGCGCAGGGTAATAGTAACCCACGGGGAAAGGGTGGTCATGGAGCCCTCCCTTGAGCTGGCCCTGGCAAGAATCTTTGGGGAGGGAGTAAGTGCTGAAGCCCAAGGACCTGCGGGTGAACCCGGCACCGTAGAACAACCGCAGACTGCAGCCAGTGTGCGGGAGTTGGCGCAAAGGGCAAACCAGCTTTACGACGAAGCTCAGGAAAGGCTTAAAGCGGGAGACTGGGCCGGCTATGGTGATTCCCTGGCAAAACTCAAGCAAACTTTGAATGAACTGGCCGGCCAGGCGGAAGAATGAACTATTTAAAGTGCAAAGAGAGATAATAATACGGCTGCCTGGATCATTTTAACATGCAATGTTACTGGTCCAGGTGCCGGTGTTTGTAAGGAAAAAATCAGGCCTGTTTTGGTAAAAAGGAGGTAGGTTTGTGGCTTCTCAAAGAATCAGGCGTATTGGCGTACTTACTGGTGGAGGCGACTGCCCTGGTTTAAACGCGGTTATTCGTGCTGTGGTTAAAACAGCTATCAGGGAATACAATCTTTCTGTTATTGGCTTTGAAAACGGTTTTGGCGGCCTGATCCAGAACAGGGCACGGGAACTGACAGAGAAAGATGTGGTTGGCATCCTTCCCCGGGGTGGGACCATCCTTGGGACCACGAACAGGGACAACCCCTTTCACTACCCGGTAACTATTAAAGGAAAGACTGAGTTCAGGGATGTTTCGGACCGCGTCATTGAAAATATCAACATCCACGATATTGACGCGCTTATAGTTATCGGCGGCGACGGCAGTCTGACCATTGCCAAAAAACTTTTTGAAGAAAAAGGCTTGCCGGTGGTAGGGGTACCGAAAACAATTGACAATGATCTGTCGGCTACAGACCAGACCTTTGGTTTTGATACCGCCCTGACTACGGCAACAGAGGCTATTGACAAACTCCATACTACGGCTGAATCACACCACCGGGTTATGGTTCTGGAGGTTATGGGCCGTTATGCCGGTTGGATAGCTTTGCAATCCGGTTTGGCGGGAGGGGCCGATGTAATTTTAATTCCGGAAATTCCCTATTTAATTGAAAGAGTAATCGATAAAATAATGGACAGGCAGGCTTCAGGTAAAAAATTCAGCATTGTTGTTGCTGCCGAGGGAGCACGGGAGGTAGGCGGACAAATGGTTGTACAAAGGATGGTTCCTAATAGCTTCGAACCTGTGCGTCTGGGCGGGATAGGGAATGTGCTGGTTAAACAGATTGAGGAAGGGACGGGCATGGAAGCCCGGGTTACCGTTCTCGGTCATCTTCAGAGGGGGGGATCGCCCACCGCCTTTGACCGGGTACTCGCAACCCGTTATGGTGCCGGGGCAGTAAACCTGGTTATGGCCGGTCGCTTTGGTGAAATGGTCTGCCTGCGGACACCGGAGATCAAATCCGTTGCACTGGCGGAGGCCGTGGGAGAACTCCGGCTTGTTCCCATTGACGGTGACCTGGTCCGTACGGCCAGACAAGTGGGGATATCTTTTGGCGATTAAGAATATGTAATATTTCAAAATATGGAAGGAATTTACAGGCGATGCACCGTATATTTAATGTGAAAGCGGGGTGCCGTCGCTTGTTAAAAAACACTTTATTCTTCCTTATCATTCTAACCTGTGGTTTTACTATTATTTCAGCTGCCGGGAACCCGGTTTCCGGTTACCCGTCCCGGGGATGCGAAGAGGAAATAACCAGCGTCCTCAAGGGAGCCGTTGAGGATTCAGGGTGGCTGGCAGCAACCTCCCGTCAGGAGGTACGGGAGTTATTGGCTGCTTATTATGGCGAGCCTCTCCTTTCAGAACTGAGCGATGCAGTTTGGGACTTTATCAGCGTACCTACAGACTGGCATTATGAAACCCGGTTAGGCCGCATTACCGTACTGAGACAAACAGAGAATATGGCTGCTGTCCAGGCGGAAATCCTGGAAACCGATGTATTAAGCGGTGTTACCTTTATTTCCACCGTAGAATACCACCTCGTTAAAGGTAACCAGGCCTGGAAAATAGTAAATATTAAATAAAAGCGCCCCGGGAAGGGGTGTTTATTAAACATTTGTGTGGTTATGGGTAAAATCCTTTATTGTTAATAACTGGAAGCGTCCTGGCCTGGTTAGTGTAAAGTTATTGTAGGAGTTTTACAGACAAAAAGAGAAGATATCACCGTCCTG
>LFSA01000139.1 GCA_001512635.1 Pelotomaculum sp. DTU098
TGTCCTTTTCTGAGACGGTTATAGTTATCTCTCTTTATCAAACAGTGCCTTGACACTATCCCACCAGCGGGTGGATATTGACATATTTAGTTTGTTATTAGAAAATTAACTTTATAAGCTGCAGACTACCTGACTCTATTCATTGTCTTATATTTCTAGGAGGTGTAATTTTGATCAGAGTTGTTGTTGTCGGCGCTAACGGGAAAATGGGACGTGAAACCCTAAAAACAGTTTGGAATGCCGAAGATATGGAACTTGTTGGCGCCGTCGACACTTACGGTGAAGGTACTGATGTTGGATTGCTTATAGGAGCAGGGCCGTTGGAGATAAGGCTTGAAAATAACCTGGAAGAGGTCTTGAGGCGGGTCCGCCCGGATGTCGCCGTGGATTTTACCGGACCTGAATCTGTATATGAGAACGCGCAGACTTATCTTCGCAACGGTGTGCGCCCTGTAATCGGCGCCACTGGCTTACTCCAGGAACAAATAAATGAAATCGTTGAGCAATCAGAGAAGGCAGGACTGGGTGGCTTAATAGCACCCAACTTTGCCATTGGGGCTATATTGATGATTAAATTTGCAGCTGAAGCAGTTCGCTACCTGCCCCACGTGGAAATCATCGAAATGCACCATGATCAAAAAATTGATGCTCCCTCAGGTACAGCCATAAAAACAGCTGAGGCTATTCTCGAACAAAGGGGAGAGCAATTTTCCCAGGGCCTACCCGGCGAGATAGAAAAGATCCGGGGCGCCCGCGGCGGTGATTTTGCAAAGGGCATTCGCATTCACAGCGTAAGGCTGCCGGGTCTTGTGGCCCACCAGGAAGTCATGTTTGGCGGTCTGGGGCAAACCCTTACCATCAGGCATGACTCCATAACCCGGGAATCTTTTATGCCCGGGGTTCTTTTAGGTATCCGCAAGGTTATGAACCTGGAAAGGGTGGTTTATGGCTTAGATAAGTTACTGTTTGAATTTTAACAACTAAATAAGGATAAGCACCTCCATTTCCAAAAAAACATATACTGTCTTGAAAGACAAAGGTTTGGGAGGTAGCAGGACCATGAGGCCTGACCTTAGAGGCATGTCCATTGCCGTATTGGGAGGCGATGCAAGGGAACTTGTCGTCATTGAAAAACTGGTCTCACTGGGGGCTTTGATCAAGGTTATGGGCCTGCCTGTTAAAGACATGCCCGGCGTTACTGCAATCCGTAATCCGGAAGAAGAACTCGCCGGGATCCAGGCCTTGATTTTACCTGTACCAGGAATTGATGATAGGGGCTGCCTTTACTGCCCCCTTGCAGCCGGGCCGCTGTACTTTAACTGGGAATGGCTGGACAGGGTTCAGCCGAACACCCCTGTCTTTGTGGGACTGGCTAAACCTAAACTGGCTCAAATTGCCTCTCAAAAAAACCTTCGTCTTATAGAAATGATGAAGCTGGATGAAGTTGCCATACTAAATTCTATTCCCACTGCAGAAGGCGCTGTCCAGATGGCGATGGAAATGCTGCCGATTACAATCCACGGCTGTAAAGCTCTTGTTTTGGGTTTTGGCCGGACCGGCGCAACACTCTCCCGGCTTCTTGGCGCCATGGGCGCACGGACCATGGTTGCTGCAAGAAGACCCGAGTACCTGGCCCGCATAACCGAACTTAATTTAATCCCCGTTCCCTTTCATAAACTGGACGAATGCCTTCACGATATCGATATCATCTTTAATACTGTTCCGGCACAAGTCCTTACGGAAGAAATACTGAGCAAGGTATCGCCTGAAGCTGTAATTATCGACCTGGCCTCGGCGCCGGGGGGCACAGATTTCCGGGCAGCGGAGGCTTTGGGGATAAAAGCAGTTTTGGCGCCGGGGCTTCCCGGAAAGGTTGCACCGAGGACAGCCGGTTTAATTTTGGCAAAGGTTATATCCAGGCTTCTACTTGATGAAATGGGTAATGGTTAATGGCTTTGGGTTACGGAGGTGCTTTTAATGCGTTTGCAAGGAATAAAAATCGGCTTCGCCTTAACAGGTTCTCATTGCTGCCTGGAAGCTGTTATACCCCAGTTGCGTAACCTCATCAACGAAGGTGCCGATATTTTTCCGATTATCAGCCAAGCCATTGATACAACAGATACCAGATACGGTTCCAGCGATTACTGGAAAAAACAATTGAAAGATATTACCGGCAGGGAACCAATGACAACCATGGTGGAAACTGAACCCATCGGACCTCAAAAACTGCTGGACGTGCTGGTTGTAGCTCCCTGCACCGGGAATACCCTGGCTAAACTGGCCAACGGGATTACGGATACAGCAGTATTATTTTCGGTAAAGGCACACCTGCGCAATCAACTGCCTGTTGTGCTGGCAATCTCAACCAATGACGGTCTCAGCATGAATGCCAAAAACATAGGCCTTTTACTCAATGTCAAAAATCTTTACATGGTTCCCTTCGGGCAGGATAACCCTCACAGTAAACCGAATTCCTTAATGGCCAAGTGGGAACTGATTCCGGAAACAATTTTATATGCATTAAAAGGCAAACAATATCAACCTATTCTCGTTGCGTACAATACCTGAGAAAGAAAAATGGTAGCTTCATTTAACATCAAAAATATTAAACGTGCCAGGCCTTGCGTAATCCCGCCTGAATATGGAACACGCTGAAAAGTTAACATAAAACATTTTCGAACTAGGAGGGGTACCTTTGAAAGAGTATAATGTAGCAGTTGTAGGAGCATCCGGGGCGGTTGGCCAGGAAATCTTAAAAATTCTAGAAGAACGTAATTTCCCGGTGGGGGAACTAAAGCTCTGTGCTACTTCACGCTCCGCCGGAAAAAAATTTTTTTTCCGGGGACAGCCTTACACAGTTGAAGTAACCACCCCGGATTCATTTACCGGAATGGACCTGGCACTATTTGCCGGAGGCGCAGCCAGTAAGGAATTCGGTCCTGCCGCAGTGGAGCGCGGGGCAGTGGTCATTGATAACAGCAGCAATTTCAGGCTGGACCCTGCCGTTCCCCTGATCGTGCCGGAAGTTAATCCCGACGATGTAAAATGGCACAGGGGTATTATCGCCAACCCAAACTGTTCAACCATACTAATGGTAGTTGCCTTAAAACCCATCCATGATGCCGCCAAAATTAAAAGAGTGGTGGTATCAACTTATCAGGCCGTTTCCGGTGCAGGCCGTGAAGGTATTGATGAGCTTGAGCTGCAAACCAAAGCAGTTATGGAGGGGAAGGAAACCACTCCCAAAGTGTTCACTTATCCTATTGCTTTTAATCTCATTCCCCATATTGATGTATTTATGGACATGGACTATACCAAAGAAGAGTGGAAAATGGTCAAGGAAACTCAGAAAATTATGCACGATGAATCAATAGCAGTAACCGCCACAACAGTACGTGTTCCTGTTTACCGCAGCCATTCGGAATCCATAAACATCGAAACAGAAAAGAAAATAACCGCCCAGGAAGCAAGGGAGTTGTTTGAAAAATTTCCTGGAATCATCGTCCTGGATGATCCAGCCCTCAAAAAGTACCCGATGCCCCTGTATGCCTCGGATCGGGATGAGGTTTTTGTCGGCCGGATCAGGGAAGACAATTCTATCCCCAACGGTCTGAATATCTGGGTTGTTGCAGACCAGATCCGCAAGGGGGCCGCAACAAATACCGTCCAAATTGCCGAGCTTGTGATTAAGTACGGCTGTTTAATGAAAAAATAGGTTTATTTAAGCCACCCCTTTTCCTTCTTCTGTGCCCCGTTGAGAAAGGGAGATTATGGCATGAAGTATTTGATTCAAAAATTCGGAGGCACTTCCCTTAGCGACGATGAAAAGCGCAGAAAAGTTGCTTCCATCGTCATAGAAGCCAAAAACAAGGGCTTTTCGCCGGTAGTAGTGGTTTCCGCCATAGGGCGCTCGGGGGATCCCTATGCCACCGATACACTTCTGTCATTTGCCAGGGAACATAAAAAAGAGCCGACGCCCCGAGAGGCCGATCTTTTAATGTCCTGTGGTGAAATTATTTCAGGGGTGATTGTGTCCACAACCCTGCAAGAATCCGGTTGTCCCGCGGTTTTCCTGACAGGTGCCCAGGCGGGAATAATTACCGACGGCAATTATAATAACGCCAGGATTTTAAAGGTCGATCCCCGGCACATTATCAAACACTGCCGGGAGGGGAAAGTCGTCGTCGTAGCCGGATTTCAGGGAATCTCTGAAGCAGGCGAAATTACAACCCTGGGTAGAGGGGGCAGCGATACAACGGCTGCAGCCCTGGGTGTTGCCCTGGGAGCTGTAAGTGTGGACATTTACACCGACGTCGATGGGATCATGACTGCGGACCCAAGGATAGTTAGCGACGCAAGGCCCCTCGAAATCGTAACCTATAACGAGATCTGCCAGCTTGCCCGGGAAGGGGCCAAAGTTATCCACCCCCGTGCTGTAGAAATCGCCATGCAAAAGGGAATTCCCCTCAGAATAAAGTGCACTTTCAGCGAAGCTCCGGGGACACTGGTCACTTCCCAGGACGAAATAAATAAAGGAGCCATTGATATTACCAGGGATCGTACAATTACCGGTATTACCCATATTCAGGACATAACCCGGATTAAAATAAACACGGGGGAAGCTGCAAACATCCCTGCTTTCCAGGGGAGGATCTTTAATGCCCTGGCCCTGGCAGGTATCAGTGTGGATTTTATTAACGTACATCCTGAAGTTATTTATTTTACCGTAAAAAACACGGATGCCGAAAAGGCCGTTAAAATACTGGAAAATATGGAAATAAAGCCCGAGATCTTGCCGGACTGCGCTAAAGTTGCAGCTGTAGGAGCCGGTATGACAGGGGTACCGGGGGTTATGGCCAAAATCGTAGATGCCCTGGCAGAGGAAAATGTTCAAATCCTGCAGTCAGCTGACTCTTATACAACCATCTGGGTGCTGGTTAAAAAAGAGGATATGGAAAAAAGCATCAGGGCCCTGCACCGGAGGTTTGATCCCTGCCGGTAAAACTGGTCCTGTAGGCGATTTGCTGTATTATTTATTTAAAGAATCACCATTTTGAATTGAGGTGAATGACTTGAACATTGACTTTGGAAATGTCCTGACTGCAATGGTAACACCATTTAATGAGGATTTGACTGTAAATTACAGTGAAGTCAGGAAACTGGCCCGCCATCTGGTTGACTCCGGGTCAGACGGGTTGGTTATTACCGGAACCACAGGAGAATCACCGACACTCTCCAGAGAGGAAAAGATCGAAATATTCAGGGCAGTGGTAGAGGAAGTGGGCGGTAAAGCTGTGGTGATTGCAGGCACGGGCTGCAACTCCACTTCGGATACCATTGAGTTGACCCTGGCCGCCCAGGAAGTAGGAGTTGACGGGGTCATGCTAGTCGCTCCCTATTATAATAAGCCCTCCCAGGAAGGAATCTTTCAGCACTTCAAAACTGTTGCTGAAAATACCAGGCTACCTATCCTGCTCTATAACATTCCGGGCAGGACATCTGTAAATATACTGCCGGATACAATGGCCAGGCTTGCCCGCATTGAAAACATTGTCGCCGTCAAGGAGGCCAGCGGGAATATGGATCAGGTCAGTGAATTGCGCCGCATCCTCCCGGACCGTTTCGATATTTACAGCGGGGACGATTCCCTGACCTTACCGATTCTTGCACTGGGTGGTAAAGGCGTGATCAGCGTTGCTTCCCACCTTGTAGGAAATAGCTTAAAAGAAATGGTCAATGCCTTTAGCTCAGGCAATAATACTCTGGCCACGGAAATCCACCTGAAGCTTCTACCCCTTTTCAAAGCTTTGTTTATTACAACCAACCCGGTCCCCGTCAAGGCAGCCTTGAATATGAGCGGCTGGCAGGTAGGTAGACCACGCCCGCCGCTGGTTGAAGCTACTGCGGAGGAAAAGGAAAAGATTTATAAGGTTCTGGGAAACTTGAAACTGGCCTAAGCAATAGATTACTGACTTTTAGAGAGCCTGCCGGATAACAAGGCTCTCTAAAGTTTTAGGACGGTAGATCAGGGTAGCATAATAAGCCGGAGCTATCGCTTTAAAGAGCAAAGAATTGGAATAGATGTGTTCCAGCAGGGTAGAGTTGGACAAAGGCTCCATGTAAAATAGTTAGTGTAAAGTTATTGTAGGAGTTTTACAGACAAAAAGAGAAGATATCACCGTCCTGC
>LFSA01000103.1 GCA_001512635.1 Pelotomaculum sp. DTU098
AAGCCCCGGGCCCCCGTTCCCGGCCACTTCACCTGGATGGCCGTGGAAATAAAGAGAACCCGCTGATTTACAGAGGGGGGATTGAGTTGACCACCACCGCCTATATCGGGCTGGGCAGCAACCTGGGCGACAAAGCAGGTTACCTGAAAAAGGCCCTGGAACTGCTGGATGCGGCTCCGGGTGTCCGGGTTAAAAAAGTCGCCTCCTTTTACCGGACCGGGCCCCTGGGGGTCACCGGACAGGACTGGTTTTTAAATACGGTGGCCGAAATTGAAACGGACCTGAGCCCCGATGATTTGCTGGAACTCCTGCTGGACATTGAAGGGAAGCTTGGCCGGGTCCGCACCGTGCGCTGGGGGCCGCGGACCCTGGACCTGGACCTGCTTTTGTTCGGCGAAGAAGAGATTCAGTCAGCCCGTTTAACTGTTCCCCATCCCCGCCTGGCCGGGCGCGCCTTTGTCCTGGTGCCCCTGGCGGAACTGGCGCCGGATCTGGTTATCCCCGGTCACGGCCCGGCAGCGACCCTGGCTACGGAGCTGGCCCGGGAACAGCCGGTGTTTTTTTATTGCTCCCCCGGAAAATAATATATAAAAAAACAGGGGGAATTTAAAAAATGGTATTTGAGCCCAAGAGGGTTATTTTTGAGCCGGACGCGCTGAAGTACCCCCTGGGGGAAAAGCTGCACCGCTATTTCAGGGAGCGGGGCGTGGAAATCAGCCGGACGCCCTCCCACAACAGGGTTACTTCCATTCCCGGCAAGACCCGCCCGGAAGCTTACGCCGAAGCCAAAAGGACCCTCGTGGTGGGGGTGAGGCGCACCAAAAAATTTGAAACATGCAGGCCCTCGGCCCATTTCCAGCTGCCCCTGGCCACCTCCTGCCCCGGCAAGTGCCAGTACTGCTACCTCCTCACCAACATGGGAAACAAGCCCTATGTCCGCATTTACGTCAACACCGGAGAAATACTGGAAGCCGCCGCCGGCTACATCGAAAAGAGAAAACCCGAAATAACCGTTTTTGAAGGGGCCGCCACTTCGGATCCCGTCCCCACGGAACCCTACACCGGAATTCTGGAAAGCGCCGTCCGGTTCTTTGCGGGACAGGAATACGGGCGGTTCCGGTTTGTTACCAAGTTTACCGATGTGGACACCCTGCTGGACGTTCCTCACCACGGGCATACCCGGATTCGCTTCAGTATCAATACCCCGGAAGTGATCAGGCGGTACGAGCACGCCACCCCTTCCCTGGCGGAAAGGCTGGCTGCGGCCGGAAAAGTGGCGGCGGCGGGCTACCCCCTGGGTTTTCTGGTTGCTCCCATTATCGCCGGGGAAGGGTGGCGGGAGAGCTACCGGGAACTCTTTCAGGCAGCTGCGGCGGAGCTGTCCGGCGCCGCCCCGGACCTTACCCTGGAGTTGATCACCCACCGCTTTACGAAGAGGGCCAAAAGCGCCATCCTGGAGGTCTTCCCGAATACGCGCCTGGACCTGGACGAAGGGGCCAGGACTTTTAAATTCGGCCAGTTCGGTTACGGTAAATACGTTTATACCAAAGAGTTGCTGGGGGAAATAAAAGAGCATTTCAACTCCCTGGCTGCGGCCTATCTTCCGGGGGCGCACATAGAATATCTGGTCTAAAAAACCTGTTAAATATCCATACTGCTGATGATGCACCAGCAGGTAGTAAGCGTCTATTTTCAGGGTAGATGATATTATCCTGGTAGTTTATTATTTAGCCAAAGTGATACCTTCTGTAAAATAAAATATATATATATTCTGGCTGGATGGATTGCTCCACCCCCCGGGGCTGTGCTAAAATAATGAGAGCAGGGTGGTATCGCAAGAACCACACCTGTAGCAGAATCCTTAAAACTTAATACTTATTAATGTACCGCTTGGAGCCGGGTTGGACCGAGACGGGAGGTTGGGTTAAGATGCCTTTCGGGTTTGCCGGAAGGCTTTTGTTTTTGTAGCGGAAAGCGTCTTAAAACATCTTAAATTAAACCACATTAGTTTATGGTGATGCCCGGCAATAACTTTTAGAATCAGGGAGGGATTTTTCATGGGCAAACCCAGAATAGCCGTAGTTGGCGCTGGGAAGGTAGGTTCGGCCCTGGCGCTCCTTTTAAACCGCCAGGGTTATCCCGTAGCCGGGATTGCCAGCAGGAGCCTTTCTTCAGCCAGGCGCGTGGCGGACAAGCTGGGTGTACCGGCCACCGTCCGGCCTGAGGAGGTAACCCGGGAGGCCGGTGTTGTTTTTATTACCACCCCGGACCGGGTGATTTCCGGGGTTGCCTGCCGGATTGCCGAAAAAGGGGGGTTTTTGCCGGGACAGGTGGTGTTTCACACCAGCGGGGCGCACTCCGCGGACGAGGTCGGGGCGGCCCGCTCCTGTGGCGCCCTGGCCGCGTCCCTGCACCCCCTGCAGTCCTTTGCCGACGTGGACATGGCCATGGAAAACCTTCCCGGCTCTTATTTTGCCCTGGAGGGCGACGCCGGGGCCCTGCCCCTGGCGGAGCAAATTGTCAGGGACCTCGATGGAAAGAGTTTTTCCATTGACGCAAGGGACAAGGTGCTCTATCACGCCGCCGCCTGCATCGCCTCCAACTGCCTGGTTTCCCTGATCCATTTAGCCACCGGGCTGTACGGCCGTTTCGGCCTGTCCAGAAGGGAGGCCTTTGAGGCCCTCTACCCCCTGATCCGGGGAACCATCCGGAATATCAGCCAGGTGGGTCCTGCCCCGGCTCTTACCGGCCCCGTCTCAAGGGGGGACAGCCCTACCCTGGCAGGACACCTGGAAGTTTTGAAAGAGGGGGATCCCCTGGAGCTGGATCTTTACCGTACCCTCTGCCTCTACACCGTCCGGGTGGCGCTGGAAAAGGGCAGCATCAACCCTGCCCAGGCCCTGGAGCTGGAATCCCTGTTCAAACCCTATGAGGAGTTTGAGACCGGCTGCGCTATGGTCCGGAGCGAATTATCAAATCCGGCCTGATTTGGCCCTGGCCCGCATCTTTCAATTTCCGGAGCGGGTTGCTTAAATGGCCCGCCCGGGGCAGGCCCGGGTTAAAGAGGGGGAGTTGCGCTTCTCAGGGTAACGTGTCCTTAGGCTTCTCCCGGCAACAAGTGGTTCTTGTTAAAAGTTCCGGCCCGGTGTGTTTCTGCTCTGTAAAGTATCTGAACTGAACTTGAGGAATATGAAAAGCTAGGGAGGCAGATTGATTATGAGCGAAAAAGTAACCACCGCAACCATCCGGAAGATGAAGGCGGAGGGAACGCCTATCACCATGCTTACCGCCTATGACTACTCCATGGCGAAAATCGTTGACGATGCGGGTATAGACATGATCCTGGTGGGGGATTCCCTGGGCAACGTCGTTCTCGGCTATGACTCCACCCTGCCCGTGACCGTGGACGACATGGTCCACCACGTCAGGGCCGTCTGCCGCGGCGTCAGCCGGGCCATGGTCGTTGCGGATATGCCCTTTATGTCCTACCAGGTTTCCCTGGAGGAGGCCGTGCGCAATGCCGGCCGCTTAATGAAGGAGACGGGCGCCCACGCGGTCAAGCTGGAGGGCGGCCGGGAATTTGCCGGAGCGGTCCGGGCTATTGTAAACGCAGGAATTCCCGTGGTGGGCCACCTGGGGCTCACCCCGCAGTACGTTCACCAGCTGGGTGGCTACAGGGTGCAGGGCAAGGATACGGCAGCAGCTGAAAAAATGATCGACGACGCCCTTGCCCTGGAGGAGGCAGGTGTCTTCGCCCTTGTCCTGGAATGCGTACCGTCGCCCCTGGGCAGGCTGATAACTGAAAAGCTTCGGGTTGCCACCATCGGCATCGGCGCCGGCCCCCACTGCGACGGCCAGGTGCTGGTGGTAAACGACCTCCTGGGCCTTTACCCGGGTCATACCCCAAGGTTCGTCAAAAAATACGCCAACCTGCACGAACAGGTTAATGGGGCCTTAAAACAATATATCGACGAAGTCAGGGAGCGCTCCTTCCCCGGACCCGAGCATAGTTTTACAATGTCGGAAGAGGTTCTGAAGAAACTGTATTAGAAGCGTAGAATTTTCTGGTTAAGTTCAACTCCGGCCCGGCTTCCGCCTGGAGAACAGGGCTGAAGTGGAGAGACCGGGGTATGGAAAACCATAATCTGAACATGATCTGAAATAGAACCCGGGCCATAAACCAGGCCTGTGACCAGAATCTGAAACCGGGAATGATTAAGACCGGGGTACAGTGATTGAAAATCTATCCTTGAAATTTACGGGGGGTTATTATGAAGATCGTTCACACCATAGCCGAAATCCGTGAATTTGTCCGCCAGGCCCGGCTCGCAGGCCGCACGGTGGGCCTTGTGCCCACCATGGGCTACCTGCACGAGGGGCACCTGGAACTGATGCGCCGGGCCCGGGAGCGCTGCGGCGTTGTGGTAGCCAGCATCTTTGTCAACCCCACCCAGTTTGGTCCCAACGAGGACCTGGAGCGCTATCCCCGGGACCTGGAGCGGGACGCCCGCCTGGCGGAGGAAGTGGGTGTGGACGTTATTTTCAACCCGCCTGTGGAGGAAATGTACCCGCCCGGCTACTGCACCTACGTCGACGTGGAGCGGCTTACGGAGAAAATGTGCGGCGCTTCCCGGCCGGGACACTTTCGGGGAGTGGCCACTGTGGTGACCAAGCTCTTTAACATTGTCCGGCCGGACACCGCCTTCTTCGGCCAGAAGGACGCCCAGCAGGCGCTGGTCATCCGGAGAATGGCGGAGGACTTGAACATGGACCTGGAGATCGTGACGGTGCCCACGGTGCGGGAGCCCGACGGCCTGGCCATGAGTTCCCGCAATGTATATCTGGACCCGGAGCAGCGCCGGGCCGCCCTGGTCCTTGCCCAAAGCCTGGACCGGGCTGTGGAAGCCGTCCGGGCGGGGGAGAGGGATGTTCAGCGAATACGCCGGCTGGTGGAGGAGTTGATCCGCGCCGAACCCCTGGCCCTGATCGATTACGTGGAAATTTACAGCTACCCCGGCCTGGAGCCGGTGGAACGGCTTCAGGGACAGGCGCTTTTGGCCCTGGCCGTTAAGTTCGGCCAGACGCGGCTGATTGATAATGTTATTCTGGAGGGATAGAAGTTGTTTTTGACCATGTTCAAATCAAAGATCCACCGCGCCACTGTAACAGAGGCCAACCTCAATTATATGGGAAGCATCACCATTGATGAAGCGCTGCTGGAAGCAGCGGAGATCCTTCCCAACGAGAAGGTCCAGGTGGTCAACAACAACAACGGCAGCCGTTTTGAAACCTACGTAATCAAGGGGGAGCGGGATTCCGGAGTGATCTGCCTGAACGGAGCGGCTGCCCGCCTGGTCCAGCCCGGGGACACTGTAATTATCATTTCCTACGCCCTTATGGACAGCCGGGAGGCCCGGACATTCCGCCCCACCGTCGTGATGGTGGACGCATCCAACAGGATCATTGAATTGAGGCGGGGCGAAGCCCACGGGGATTTGGGTTAAGATTGACTGGTTACTGAAAGAACTTGTTCTTGACAGAGAAGAACTTAAGTGTATAAAATAGTAAGAAAGTTTGCCGGAACCTGCATGAAATTGCCTTTATTTACAAGTTTCTGCAGCAAGTTCCGGCAGTCAAGTTATTATCCGGACCTGGAAAGGGTTGAAAGCATAAATGTCGGATCAAACCAGGGCACAGGAGCTGGCCGGCGAAATCAGGAGACTGAAGAAAGAACGCCATGCCGTGATCCTGGCTCATACCTACCAGCCGCCGGAGATTCAGGAAATTGCCGATTATGTGGGCGACTCCCTGGGCCTCTCCCGGCAGGCAGCGTGCAGCGATGCTGAAGTGATAGTTTTTTGCGGTGTCCACTTTATGGCGGAGAGTGCCTTCATCCTGTCTCCGGAGAAGACGGTGCTCCTGCCGGAAATAAACGCCGGCTGCCCCATGGCCGATATGATCACCGCGCCGGAGCTGCGCCAAAAGAAGCAGGAGTTGCCGGACGCCACCGTTGTCTGTTATGTCAATACCTCCGCAGAAGTCAAGGCCGAAAGCGATATTGCCTGCACCTCGGCCAATGCCGTGCAGGTGGTGGCCTCCCTGCCGGAGGACAGGCCCATTCTTTTTGTGCCGGACCGGAACCTGGGAAACTATGTGGCTGCCAGAACCGGGCGGGAAATTATCTGCTGGGAAGGCTTCTGCGGCACTCACAACCGCCTGGCCGCTGATGACATCCTTAAAGCAAAGTCACAGCACCCCCGGGCGCTGGTGCTGGTTCATCCCGAGTGCCGCCCGGAGGTTGTGGCCCTGGCCGACACTGTGGCCAGCACCACCGGGATGATCCGCTTTGCCGCAGGAAGCAAGGCACGCGAGTTTATTATCGACACAGAAAGGGGCATCCTGCACCAGCTCCGCAAGCACTGCCCGGACAAGGAGTTTTACCTGGCATCGGAGGAACTGATCTGCCCGAACATGAAGCTGACCACCCTGGAAAAGGTTCAGCGCGCCCTGGAAAGCCTCGAGCCCAGGGTGACTGTTCCGGAAGAAACCAGAAAGCGGGCGGAACGCTGCCTGGAGAGGATGCTGGAGGTTACGTAGAGAAGGTTTCCTGCTGCAGGGCCGGTGAGGTTTGCAACTGCCCTGCACCGCTGAAACTGGAAGTTGCCTAAGAGGAGGATTTCCTTTGCCGGATAACTACATGTTGAATTTCGACACCCGGGAGCTGCCCCAGGAAGATGACGAGTATATCGTCCTGGGAAGCGGTATCGCCGGGTTGTATACTGCCCTTGCCGCGTCCCGGGCAGGGGGATCGGTAACAGTTTTGACCAAGCAGACCATGATGGACACCGGCACCGACAAGGCCCAGGGGGGCATCGCCGCCGCCCTGGGGGACACGGACTCGCCCCTGCTGCACCGGGAGGATACCCTGGTGGCCGGGGCCGGCCTGTGTGATGCGGAGGCGGTGGCAGCCCTGGTCAGCGAAGGCCCCGACCGGGTCCGGGAACTGATCGGCCTGGGCGCCATATTTGACTGCGACAGCCAGGGCCTGTGCCTGACCCGGGAGGGAGCCCACAGCCGGCGGCGAATCCTGCATGCCAGCGGTGACGCCACCGGGGCGGAGATCCAGCGGGTGCTGACCGGGCGCGTCCAGGAGGACAATAACATCAAAGTGCTGGAAAACCACTACGTTGTGGACCTGCTGGTGCGGGAAAACACCTGCTACGGAGTGCTGGCCTACGACAGGGACAGGCGCTCCTTCCGGGTCTTTCGCGGTAAGGTGGTGGTCCTGGCCACAGGGGGCCTGGGCCGGCTCTTTGAGCATAACACCAACCCGGAGATAGCCACGGGGGACGGCATAGCCATTGCCTTCCGGGCCGGGGCGGAAGTTATGGATATGGAGTTCATCCAGTTCCACCCCACAGTATTGAACCTGCCCGGCGCCCCGCGCTTTTTAATCTCCGAGGCGGTCCGGGGGGAGGGAGCCTACCTGCGCAACTGCCAGGGGCAGCGCTTCATGCCCCGCTACCACGACCTGGCCGAGCTGGCGCCCAGGGATATCGTGGTGCGGGCTATTTTAAAGGAAATGGCCGTGACCAACTCGAACATCGTCTATCTAGACCTGACTCACCTGGACCCCGAAGTGGTCAGGTTGAGGTTTCCCAATATCACCAAAACCTGCGCCGCCTACAAGCTGGACATCACCGTGGACCCGATCCCGGTGGCCCCGGCGGCCCACTACATGATGGGCGGTGTCAAAACCAACCTGGTGGGTGAAACCAGCGTCCGGGGTCTCTACGCCTGCGGCGAGGTCTCCTGTCCGGGCGTGCACGGCGCCAACCGGCTGGCCAGCAATTCCCTGCTGGACGGCCTGGTGTTCGGGGGCCGGATTGTGGAGGAGACCAGGAAATTTTTGAAAGACTACCAGCCGCGCCGCCCGGAGTTTGCCTGTGACTGGCTCCTGGAGCCTGCCGGGATCGACTACGCGGCCCTCCGCAAGGAACTGGAAGTGCTGATGGGGGACAAGGTGGGGCCGGTCCGCAGCGGCAGCGGTCTCAAGGAAGCCCTCAAGTTCTTCGACCACTGGGGCTACCTGTTCCGGCACGGGGTTGAAGACGCGGGACAGATGGAGGTCAAAAACATGCTCCAGGTGGGCGAAATGGTGGCCGAGGCGGCCCTGGCCCGCAGGGAAAGCCGCGGCGGGCACTACCGGGTCGACTATCCCGACACCCGGCGGCGCTGGCAGAAGCACATTATTTTCAGGCGTTGAGCTTATTTTAGACGGGTAGAGTATACCCGCCTTTTTTTTCGGCACCATAATATTAAAACCCTTTTTAATTCTTTGTTCAAACATGACAGGCAGTTGCGCTGATGGTAAAGTATAGTAAGAAAGACAGCATAGCAGTATAGGGGTCAGGCTTGAAATATTCACTTATTATAAGTGAATATTTCAAGCCTGACCCCGGCCTACGGCCTACGGCCTGACCGGAAGGAGACGACCCATGAGCAAAATTCAGCTGATCGCCACGGCCACCTTCGGCCTGGAGGCCGTAGTGGCGCGGGAAGTAAAAGAGCTTGGCTACGAAGATATGATGGTTGAAAACGCGCGGGTTACCTTCGCCGGGGACGAGGCCGCCATCTGCCGGGCCAATCTCTGGCTGCGCGCAGCCGACCGGGTGCTGGTCAAAATGGGCGAATTCCAGGCCCGCAGCTTTGAGGAACTCTTTCAGCAGACCAAAGCCCTGCCCTGGCCGGACTGGCTTCCGGAAAACGCCGCCTTCCCCGTGGAGGGCAAATCCGTCAAATCCCGGCTGCACAGCGTGCCGGACTGCCAGGCCATCGTCAAAAAGGCGGTTGTGGAAAAGATGAAGCAGGTTTACAGGCGGGATTGGTTCGAAGAAGACGGCCCCCGCTACACCATTGAGGTGGCCCTGCTCAACGATCTGGCCACCCTCACCCTGGACACCAGCGGGGCCGGGCTGCACAAACGGGGTTACCGCAGGCTGGGCAGTCCCGCCCCCCTCAAGGAGACCTTGGCCGCTGCGCTGGTCCTGCTGAGCCGCTGGTGCCCGGACCGTCCCTTTATTGACCCTCTCTGCGGCTCGGGCACGCTGCCCATCGAGGCCGCCCTGATTGGACTGAACCTGGCCCCCGGCGCCAACCGCTCCTTTGCCGCGGAGAAATGGCCCGCTGTTCCCGCATCCCTCTGGAAAAAGGCCAGGGAGGAGGCCGCGGACCTCGCCCGGCGCGACCGGCCTGTCCGGACCCTGGGTTCCGACATCGGCGGCGGGGTGCTGGGCCTGGCGCGCTACCATGCCCGTCAGGCGGGCGTGGCGGAAAATGTGTTTTTTCAGAAGCTGCCTGCAGCGGAACTGCGTTCGGCGCAAAAGTACGGTTACCTGATCTGCAACCCGCCCTACGGCGAGCGGCTGGGGGACAGATCCCAGGTGGAGGGGCTCTACCGGGAAATGGGCGCGGCCTTCCGGAAGTTGGACACCTGGTCTTACTATGTGCTCACGGCCCACCCGGATTTCGAGCGCCTGTTCGGCAGGCGGGCCGACAAAAAAAGGAAGCTCTACAACGGCCGGATCCAGTGCAACTACTACCAGTTTTTCGGACCCCGCCCGCCCCGCCGGGATGTTCATTAACATGAACCACCGCGCCCTATCGCAGGCCCGGGATAGCGGGTACGGCAGTGGAACAGCGGGAGGCAGCGATGCCGCGTTGCGCTGTGCCGCTACCGCTTTTCCGGGAATTATTCGCTAATTAGCCGGTTTGTAATACCTGCAGCGCCTTCACGGTCCGGTAATTAGCGCAAACAGCGCCGGGCCGGTAATCATCCGAAAGCCGGGTGAATATACTGTAGGCGTGTGGTTTCCTGAACGTTGGAGGCGCTGCCTTCAAGAATGCCCCCGGGTCTGTTGACACAGCGTCCAGTTAGATCTTTGCTGGAATTACATATTCATACAGATTAAAGAAATATCTAAATATGCGGAGAGAGCAGGCACACTTCCTGATTCTTCAGCGCTGGCACCTCGCCACCGGTTACGCAGCAAGGGCTGTTCGACACATAAATTATTGACAAGGATAACCGGACTGGGTAATAATTAACTTGTCCTGCCACTAACATTTCCCAGAAGAAGTCAACTTGAGCCGCGCCAGTAAATATGTTCACAGGTATTTCTGGGTTACCCGGCTTTTGTTGCTGGTTGCAACACAACAAGCAATAATTTTTATCGTGGGAAGGATTCATTCCGCCTTGTGTCGAAATGGGTTAAAAAAAATATAACAAAGTTGACCAAAACCGGCAGAAATAATTGCATAGAGGGAACTTTTTACTTCACATTTGAGTCTAAAAAAGAGAGTCATAACCAGGGTTGTTTGCTTACCCTGGTTGGGTTATTGATTTCGCATCCCAGAAATCTTGAAAGGGGTGATGTCCGTCCCCATTTGAGTAACCAATTAACTAAGGTAGGAAAGGGGTGAGTTATAGGAAATTTAAGGGATTCACCTTAGTTAACGATATGTTAACTTAGAAATTAGATTTAAAAGGAGGGAATTTTTAGTGTCAACATGCAGTTTTAAGTGGCATAAGGCAGCAGTGCTTATCGCCGTGCTTGCCCTTTGCTGCTTTGTGTTTGCCGGTACCGCTCTGGCCGGTGTTACGGTAACCGAGCCGTCACATGTATTAAAGGCGGACCACACCTACGATTTGACAATCGAGGGCAGTGGTTTCGAAGTTGACCTGAACACATTTTGCAGTGATGTTCCTTACGGTCACCCAGGGTTTAAAGGCTTGATTATCGATTTCCCGTGGACGGGTACCAATAACTATAACTTTGAATCCGATAACTTGAAGGGTGCCGACGGGAAGCAGATACCTGTCTATCTAACCATTGATGGAACTGAATACATGGTTCCCGTGGTGCCAGTCGTTGAAGAAGGTGAAGCCGACTGCGACAACCCTGCGTCGGTGGCCGACCGGGTTTACCTGGTTATTGAAAGGCAGAGCCTGGCTCTTGCGGGCAACGCCAAGGTAACAGGTTTCAAAGTCGAGGGGTTGGAGGTTTTAACCCCAAGGACCCCGAGTGCAAACTATAATCTGTGCGTCAGCCATACCGTTACCAATTGTTTTGCTCCTATGTGCACCGTCCTGGAGGTTGTGCCGACGGTTGAATACCTGGAGTTGGAGATAGTTGAGGACAGTTGTCTGGTTGCCGGCAGTGTTGTAAGTGTTAGAGGCCAAGTTTATAGCACCGAATACCCTGCAGAAGGATCTTGCGAAGAGTATGCTCCCTGGGTCGGTAAAAACTCGTGGCCTGTGGTGATCTGCCTGATGGAGAGGAAGACAGATTATGACTGCAATCAAAATCCTGTCTATACTTATAAGCCCCTCGTCAGCGCGGATGATGCAGTATGGACAATGGATCCCTGCGGCAAGAATCAAGTTTGTATGGACGCCTCTAGTGGTGATCCGATCCCGTGCGTAGCAACCCCTGTTGATAAAGACGGCATATTCAATGCTACCCTCGAGTTGCCGGCTGCCGGATTAAACAAGGACATTGTAGTCTTTGCCCGGACAATTGAGGCGGCGGACAATAATGAGGATAGCTGCTTGAGGCATTTCGTCACCGTACCTGAACACCAGGTGGCGGCCGAGTCTAAAGAAGACATTGCCAATGCGATTGAAGAAATCGAAGGTCAAAATGCTGAACGCAGACATATCGTTTTGGGTCTCTATGAACGGGCTTGCGCGGACCACGCCTGGGTGGCTTCTAAAGATGTTGAAGTTGAAATTATCGCGGGAGCGCCCTTTGCAATCAGGGGGCCGGTACTTCCCGACCAAATCGAAATAGCCAATCCCATGAACCCGATTTGTTGCGCAGATGAGTGCAGGTCTTACGAGATCGATGTTACATTGATTGACAAGTACTGCAACGTAACTGAAAATGTGGATTCCTGTGAGGGATATGACGCCCACAACATCAAGGTAGACCTGAAGGCTTACTACCTTGAGAATGGGAAGCAAAAACTGGCCGGAATCTTCTATGACGATGATCCTTGCCTGAATGAAGATGCGAATCAAATTGACCACACATTCATCCCGGTAGGTGAATCAGTTGCTAATAAAGTATACTTTATGCCTACTCACCCGGGTTTAATTAACATGCAGTACAGCGCCATCATCAACGGAGTAAACAAGATCTGGGAACAGTGCGGTATTGAAGTCAATTACAACGCCTGTATGCTCGAAGTGACCCCGCTGGTGCTCGGCGATGGCTGCACACCAATGAATGAAACTTGGTCAGACTCTCCGCGTGACGGCTGGCCCATTAAGGTTTCCGTCCACTACGACGAGCAGGTGGACCTCCGGGTGGAAATCCTTGACCCGGTAACTCGCAAGCCCTTTAACTTCAAAGGCGGCCCCGACGACTTCCTGGTAACCTGGGACACCAAGGCCTACGCTGAAGACGGCATCCTGGAGTTCGAGGCCGAGGGCCGTTACGGTCACGGTGACTACCTTGACC
>LFSA01000064.1 GCA_001512635.1 Pelotomaculum sp. DTU098
AACAGGCCCGGCGTCAGGAGGAGCCGGTCCGGTGTCAGGCTACCCAGCGGGTCAGGAGCATCAGACCCCAGGCTACTGGTTCAAAGATGGCCTGGGCCAGGATTGTGCCCAGCAGGTTGGAGATAGCGAGGTACAGGACGATCTGCTTCAGCCCGGCCTCCGGCTCATCCCCCCGGGCCACGGCGTCGGTGACCCTGGCCAGGACCGGGTCCACCATCATCACGTTGACCACTATGGAGGTATTGCCCACGATGGCGGCCATCATGATGGCCGTGCTGCGAAATTCGGGGAAGAGGGCGCCGGCGTAAAGGCCCGCCAGGACGTTTGTGGTCCAGAGGCTGTAGCTGAAAAAGTTCCAGAAAAGGAAGGGGTTTCCTGGTGTATTCCGCGGGATAACAATGTAGCAAAACCAGTTTTAATTCTTAGAGCACCCTGCGCCCATATTTGCCATCAAAAACCACCCTGAAGGGGAGTGGTTAAATACGAAGAGAGCCGCCAAAAATGGCGGCCCTCTTCGAGCAGGCAGAACGCGAAATCCTCTTTAGACATTACGAGCGTTCAGCACTTTTTTAAGATATCACCTGTTACCCCTGGTAAAATAAGTGATAGCACTACAATCAAGTGCTGCCAGGGCTAATTTAGTCCTCCCTTAATGCACTTCGATTATCTTTGAGTACCTTCACAAATCTTAGAATTTCACTTTGTGCCCGGACAGCCCGTCTTACTTGTCCTTACAAAACCCCGTTCTTTTTTTATAGTTTTAAGAATTGCTCCATTTTTGAAGGGCCTGAGTTAGCACCATTCAGAGTTAGGTTGTTCTTGATCTTTGGTATGGCAAATTCCTCCCGGTATGTCCTGGGGTCTCCAATAAAGGGATCCCCGTCAACGGCATTCCCATCACCGGGAGCGCCAACGGCTTCCTGAATGCTGTCGTAGTACTCGTTCTTCTCTACGTTGTAATTGGTGTTTTCCTCAGGAACCCGGATCGTGTTTTCAATAACCGTGCTGCCGGGATCAAAGATGTTGTTGTCCAGGACATCGTGAAGATCAAGGTTTCCCCCATTACGCTCTACACCTATCTGCACGCCGGTGATTGTGTTCCCTTCAAAGACCATTTCGGCACCGTCTTCGACATTTTCATGGATAACTACACCCGAAACCTTGCTGCGATAAGGATGTTCAACACTGGTACCGGAGCCGTCGACGGTGTTATTCTTAAAGTAAACCGGACCCGCTCCCGCAGTAAAATAACCAACATCAATGCCGCGCCAGAAGGCCTTGTTTTCCACGCCATCCGGCGGGTCAATAGCAGTGGAAGAGTTTTCTTCAAAGGTCCATGCCCCTGCACCACTTTCAGCCCCTCTGTAGAGCAGGCCGGCTAAATAGGTCTCGCTGTCATTTCCCTTCACCAGGCCGCCGCCACCGGCGCTAATCGGGTGCACCATGATTCCGAGCCTGCTGTTTTTTACCACATTGCCGGTAGCACTGCCGTTTGTGCCCTGCATGTATACCCCATAACCGCAACCTGATTCCCTCAAATCATAGATGTTCCGGACGAGGTTTCCGGTTACGGTCACGTTTTCAATAGGCCCCATAATTTCCACAATTTCCTGCATACGAGCTGTGAACACACCCATACCGCTGAAGCAGTCGATTATGTTGTTCTGGAACGCCAGGTTGTCCATACGGTCATAATTAAAAGCAACTATACCAATGCCTGCCTGGATGTTGCAACCGGCATAGTTCATCTTGCCGTTGCCGTTGTCGCCGGTGATCCGGAAACCGTCAACGGTCACCCCTGAAGCATTCACGAAGATTACTGCGTCCATATTGTCCTCCGGGTTTTCCAGATCAACTTCCTTTGGTACGGTGAGGACGGCTTCCGGGCCCCGCCCGGCACTGTAGCCCGGCACCCCGGCATTGGGCCCCAGCAGGGTGATGGGCTTTTCGATGAACAAATACTCGTGGTACGTCCCAGGCGCTACCTGAATGGTGTTTCCGGGGTCTGCGTCGTCAATGGCTTCCTGAATGCCGAGGTAGTACTCGTCCCTTTCGACGTTGTAAACGGCGGTGTTTTCCAGTGGAACCCGGATCTTGTTTCCAAGAACCCTGCTGCCGGGATCAAAGGTGTTGTCGGCCAGGACATCGTGAAGATCAAGGTTTCCTCCATCCCGTTTCAAGCCTATCTGCACACCGGTGATTGTGTTCCCTTCAAAGATCATTTCGGCATCGTCTTCGACATCATCTACGATATGTACACCCCAAACCGCTCTGCCACAGGGAAGCTCAGTACTGGTACTGGTGCCGGAACCGTCAAGGGTGTTGTTTTTAAAGTAAACCGGACCCGCCCCTGCAGCAAAACCATCAACGTTAATGCCCCGCCAGGGATTCAGGCATTCATAGTTGTCAGGCGAGTCGACGGCCGTGAGCGTATTCTCCTCGAAGGTCCAGGTGCCTGCGCCGCTTCTTGCGAAAAGGGCCTGGTGAAAGGGTATGAAGACGGAACCTTCAGGCCGGACCATCATATCTCCCGGGCAGAATCCCTATGTCTTCCTGAAGGCAATCAATTAAAGCAGGAAATAATGATTTCCTTACTGAAAACCGGGGATAGAACAGAATTAAGGTAGGATTAGGGCAGGATTAGGAGAGGATGGATTGTGATACCTCCTT
Organism: Pelotomaculum sp. DTU098; assembly: GCA_001512635.1. GTDB lineage: Bacteria > Bacillota > Desulfotomaculia > Desulfotomaculales > Pelotomaculaceae > DTU098. The sequence continues at coordinate 2,671 of LFSA01000064.1, forward strand.
TCCGGGTAACCAGCGGCAACTTAAATTGCTATCGTTACTCTTATTTCCATGTATTCATTCTTCATCTATTTGTCAAATCCTTCTAAAGCTACTTAATCTTACATTTGTCAATAAAAATATAGACATATACCCGTCATTTTTTTCCTACATGCCCTATTCCTCCATGATGTCGTCCAGTTCACCGTCCCTGGGAGGAATAGATGCATCCGGTTTGGAAATACCGGTATCCGCAGATACTTTTTCCTGCCGGCGCAGGTTACTTGCCGCACCTGTCCGGTTTCTGCTTCCTCAATCATTAATCCCGGGCACAAAAAAAGGAAGGGGTTTCCTTCCTTCTTTTATGCTTATAGTTCAAACTGCGATCCGCTTTATAGTTAGTCTTAAGGTTAATTCTGGAGTTTGCTATAAGTCAACCTCAAAGTTTAGCTCTTGATCAGGTTCAAAGAGCCATAAAATAAACCTGGCGCTTTTCTTAACGCTTGGAGAATTGGGACGCCTTGCGGGCCTTCTTGAGGCCGTACTTGCGGCGCTCTTTCATCCGCGGGTCCCTGGTCAGGAAACCGGCCCGCTTCAATGAGGTGCGCAGGTTGGGGTCGGCCTGTACGAGGGCGCGGGCAATGCCCATTTTGATTGCCCCGGCCTGGCCGCTGATGCCGCCGCCGAGGACCTTGGCCTGAATGTCGAAACGGGCAGCAGCCCCGGTCAGCTCCATGGGCTGGCGGACGATCATTTCCAGAGTCTTGCGTCCGAAATACTCGCTAACGGGCTTGTTGTTGATCGTGACCCTGCCTTCACCCGGCACCAGGAAAACCCGGGCAATAGCGTTTTTCCTGCGGCCGGTACCGTAAAACATGACTTTTGCCAAGTGCTTATACCTCCTTCTTCCCGATAACCTGCCACTGCCATGGTGCAGGCTTCTGGGCCTGGTGCGGGTGGTCCGGCCCTTTGTATACTTTGAGCTTTTTGGCCATATCGGCTCCCAGCCTGGTGTGCGGGAGCATACCCACGATGGCTTTCTCCACGGCCAGTTCGGGGCGGGTTTTGAGCAGTTTTTCATAGCTCGTGACTTTCAGTCCGCCGGGGTAGCCGGAGTGCCTGATGTACTTTTTGTTTTGCAGCTTTTTCCCGGTGAGCACAACTTTCGAAGCGTTGACCACAATGACGTGGTCGCCGGTGTCAACGTTGGGGGTAAAGTCGGGTTTATGCTTCCCCCGCAGGATCCGGGCCGCCTCGGTAGCCAGCCTGCCGAGGACTTTACCCTCGGCGTCCAGGACGTACCACTTGCGCTCTTTTATATCTTGAGGCCTGGCCATATAGGTCTTCATTGAAGGCTACCTCCTTAACTTAGAAAAAAAACAATGTCAAGCAAAGGGTCCTGGTAATTATCTATTCTGGGAATAGATGTCTTCACCCTTCGTGGTGCTGCCGCCGGTATGGGGAAAGAGCCTGAAAACAGGCTTTTTCAATACCTGCCGGTACCGCGCCGGCAACACGGATATCTAAACTCCGGAATCCCGTTTTCAGCGGCCCGGGGCTGGGAAGCCGCTAAAAACCACGCTTAAAATTATAATACATAGTATTTCCAGTGTCAAGAAACCTTTTGCGCCCCGCCGGCTTGAATTATTTTCCCCGGGGCTTAATAGACTTATTTTTTATACCATGCAACCCTGGTTACGCATTTTTCAGCGTATTGGTCCACGCTTGTAATTAGGCTTATCTTTTCTACCATGTACCCTGGTTACAATAAAACGCGTGACAGTACATCCAGATACGGGCGTCCGGGAGCAGGATGATAAGCTGTTTTAGCTGTTTTACCCTGCCCGCCTAAGGGCCGGCAGCCAATCTCTTGACTCCAGCCGTCACTCGCCGTATTCCACCCTTTCCAGGCACAGGCCCCGGGCCGGGGCGGTGGGGCCCCCCCGCAGGCTGTCCCGGCTTTCCAGGATCTCCGCCACTTCCCGGGGCGGGATCCGGCCCTTGCCCACCCGGATGAGCGTCCCGGCAATCATGCGGGCCATATGGTAAAGGAAGCCGTCCCCCCGCAGGTCGATGTAGATCAGGTCGCCCCGGCGGCTTACGCCGGCTTCGTAGAGGGTGCGCACGGTGTTCCTGACGGGCGTCCCCAGGGCCCGGAAGGCGCTGAAGTCATGCCTGCCCTCCAGGTAGCCGGCGCCCTCCCGCATGGCTTCAACGTCCAGCGGGAAGGTGATATGGTAACTGTACAGGCGCAGGAAGGGGTCCTTCATTTTCCCGTTATAGATGGTGTAGCGG
>LFSA01000135.1 GCA_001512635.1 Pelotomaculum sp. DTU098
CTTTTTTTACCTGTTTTTACTGCTCCCTATACTGAAAACCCACATTAATTTTACTCATACCGCTCACCGGCCTTCCAGGTCTGCAGCCGCACCTGCAAGGAACCTGCGGCTGCCGCAGCACTGGACATAAGATCGGAAATAAACCTGTTTCCAGCCTCCCGGAGCGTGGAACACCAGACAGTCACCACTTTTCTGGTTTCAGCAACAAGCTCTGGGTATCCTCCTGCCACCAGGTCCCTTTGAATACGGCTCACCAGCTCTCCGGCCCGGGTTAAATCAACCGGCAGTTTAAAGTCCACCTCTTCCTGTAAAAATTCCACGCGGTAGACCTGCTCCCCGGCTGCTTCCAGGTCAAAAACCCGGACCGGAGATGACGGACATACCATCCGGTTAAATTCCTTCAGGACAACATAAACTCCGCTGCCAACAGCTAAAAGAAAAAGGGATAGGGACAATATATAAAAGGCACGGTTAATGGGGATCACTCCAGTAGTTAGGCTGCTGATTTTTTTTACTAGTAGTATGGATAAAAACCGGTTGGACCTATACCTGTGCGCAGTTTAAATTTCCCGCTTCCTGCTTGTCCTTCCGGCTCTCCTGCCAGACTGCTCCAACCCCGGGCTAATCTTCAGGCTCTTCCGGCACAGTCGCCTCCCCGGCCAGGATTTCAGCCAGGATCTCTGCCAGAACATCTGCCAGCAGCTGTGCGGAGCGGACCGCCTCTTCCGTTGAGTTTTCCGTGGTACCAATCTCCACCAGGACCGCCCGGGGATGCAGGAACTGGTTATAAAGCCCGTCCTTCACCCTGACCCCCAGGGATAGCCCCGGGTACCTCTGGTTGATTCTTTCTGAAAGAAGGAGCGCAAAGTTATAGTTTTGCCGCCAGTTAGGAAAAGGGCGGCGAGCGTCAGAACCCACAACAAATAGAATAGGGGCCACAGCCTGGCCGTCGATTTGGACCAGGCTCTGCTCCCTTGTTTTACCCGAATCCCGGTGAATATCCAGAACTACCTTTAAGCCGGGATGTTCGGCCAGCATTGCCCGGAGGGTCTTCTCGGACTCAAGATAGGAGGTGTTGTAATTTGCATCATGGATCCGGTCCGAACGCACTACTTTTATGCCGTGTTTTCCCTCCAGCACCTCCTGCAGGGCTATGGCTGCCGTAACCACTCCACCCCGTTTGCCATCTAACCTCTCCACCCCGTCTGTCCGGCTGTAAGTTTCACCGGTATGGGTATTGTAAATACCAACCAGGCATTCTTCCGACAGTACGGTTGTTGTTTCTAGCGGGAGAACAAAGCCGGGAATATCCTCCTTTAATTGGCCCGTGGTTGCCTCCGGAATTGTTACCGCAGCAAGACAGGGGATTTGAGACTGCAGGATTACAGCCGGACTGTGGAATCTAACACCTGCAACGGAAGCGATGGCATCTAGAATAATCCTGGACGCCGGGAGGTTTGAGGTATCTCCCTCGAAACTCCCCCACTCAAGCAGCGGCATAGCAGTTTTGAGTATTTTTACAGGATCCCCCTGGTACAAGACCAGCACCCTGCGCGGGAAGTCATCAATTATTTCCAGAAAACCTGGGCATCCAATCCCCCGGGGAACAGGTCTCAAATACACCAGTATTATGACTATTAAAAAAAGAGCTGCCGGCAGGAACAACCGGCGAATTAATACTGTGGAAGCCTTCCGGCGGCGGAAGGTCAAAGCAGGGAACACAAAAACCCCTCCAGCAGGCTTGTTCAGTTAATCTTATGCCTGCCGGGAGGGGTTTATGTGCTCATCTATCAGCGCAGGACTGTGGGTACAAAGGCATCAATAAGTCCGATAACAAATGCGGAAATCAATGCGCCGACCAGCGTTACTGTGAGCAGGCTGGGGATAATAAACTGGGCTAGATAGATGACCACCGCAGCCGTAATGAAACCAACCAGGCCCCTGCTCTGAGGCGATATGCGCTCACCCAGGAGAGCCTCCGCCACGTAACCAAGTACGGCAATTACGAGAGCGGCAATCAGGGCTCCTACAAAACCCCCGTGTACTACAAAACCAGGGGAAAGCCAGCTCACAACAACTAAGACAAGTGCTGAAACGACAAACCTGATGATCAGTCCCAACCATTGCATCTCCATTTTCACCTCCATCTTTTTTGTTAGGAATAGCTTTAACCAAAATATGAAACGATATACCGCAAAGCCTTGCGTTTTTATCCGCTGCATGATAAAATGTTTGCCGTTGGGAGGTGAGGAACAACATGCCGAACATTAAATCAGCAGCAAAAAGGGTTGAGATTACCAGGATGCGGACCCTGCGCAATACCCGGATTAAATCCGCCCTGAAGACAACAATCAAGAAGTTTGAAGAAGCCTTGAAGCAGGCCGACCTGGAAGATGCCGGTATCAAGCTTCGCAAAGCTGTGATTGCAATAGACAAAGCTGTAACAAAGGGCGTTTTACATAAAAATACAGCTTCCCGAAAAAAATCCCGCCTGTTCAAGCGGTTTAATAAAATGAAGGGATAATTTTAAACCACCCGGGTTGAGGGTGGTTTTTATTCCTATACTTAACACAGAGCTCCTGCAAAAGTTTTTCCAAAGCATAAGTTGATAAGTTGGTGTCAGGCACCTGCGCAGAGCTCCAGCAAAAGCTTTTCCAGGGCAGGGTAGAATTCCTGCCGTCCGGTCTTCACTGCCAGGTCCAGTTCCGAGAGGGACTCAAAGATACTGATTAAGAGAGGCCGGTTAAACCTCCTGCACTGGCTCCCAATTTTTTGGGCAACGTAAGGGTGAATATTTAACCTGGCTGGAATCTCAGCAGGGGGGAAACCCTGTTCCTGCAGCGTATGCACCTGAAGAAGGAGACGGAACTGCCTGCTGAGCATGGCCAGGATCCTCAAAGGGGGTTCTTTGGCCGCCAGCAGGTCCTTAATCCCTGTCAGGGCTTTCCGGCAATTTTTTTCCCCCACTGCATCCACGATGGCAAAAATGTTTTCCTCCACCCTGGACGGGCACACCTTCCGGACATCCTCCGGAGTAATAAGCTCCCGGCCAGCGGTATAGCAGAACAGCTTTTCCAGTTCAGCAACCAGATGCATCAGGGACGGTCCTGCGACATCAAGGAGGAGCTCTTTTGCTCCTGCTCCAAACTTCGTTCCTGCCGCCCTGGCCCTTTGGTCCAGCCAGCGGGCCAACTCCCGCCGGTTGAGGAAGGTAAACTCCACAACCCGGCCGCATTTCTTTACGGCCTGATAGAGTCGTCTACGCTTGTCCACAGGTTCTCCCGTAGTAAAAATTAAACAGGTTGAAGCAAGGGGTCGCTTCAAATATTCCAGCAAGGCCGCCTCCTTACCCTTTGGAACAGGCTCGTCTCCACCTTCCCCAGCTCTTTCCCCGGAGGAGCCTTTGCCGGCTTTAAAAAGGGTCGGGTTCCTGACCACTACCAGGCGCTTTCCAGCAATGAAGGGGGGCATTTCAGCCTTTGCTGCAATTTCAGCAGGAGTAGCCTGCTCACCTTCAATCAGGTCAAAATTGAACTCACTGTTGCCGCCCTCCAGAAGGTATTCCTTAAAACGCAATACAGCTTGTTCACGCAAATAGGCTTCTTCCCCGTGAAAAAGATAGACCGGGGCTATAACCCCCCGCTTCAGGCTGTTTAAAAGCTCAATAAAATAATTCACTCAGATTTCCCCCGTTTATTTGTCCAGCCTGGCCTTGACCGCCTCCACCTTACCATCCATAGTTAATGCCCGGTCGCGGCGGTCATCTATACGAATAGTAGTAACAACCCTCTGAACTCCTGCCTTAAAGGGCTGCTCGTGCATGCACCTGACCGTTTCCAGCACCCGGTCCAGCTCGCCCTCGAGGATTGTGCCCATGGGAGTTAACTGCCAGGTAACCCCTTCGGCCTGTTGCAGCACGGTCAAACACCCGGCAACGTATTCACTAAGGCCGGTTGTTCCAGTCCCGATGGGTACAACGCTAATTTCAACAACAGCCAATTTAATCCCTCCCTCCAAAAACCTTTGTAAAACTAAAGACAAAGATCGCCTAGATTAAGTCCCACCCGCCTAACTCAGACCCGGCCCTGGGCGGCGTTCTCCCGGATCATTGTTTTGACCTTGCTCAAAGCATTGGCATAGGCCCTGGCGCTGGCTTCAATGACGTCGCTGCTGACGCCCCTGCCTACAACCAGTCCCTTATCCCCGTAACGCACCTTGACCGTGGCGTCACCCAGGGTCTCCCGGCCCCGGCCTACCGACTTCAGCATAAAGTCTTCCAGGTATACCTGTTCCCCCACAAGGAGATCAACAGCCTTAAATACAGCGTCCACCGGTCCCGCGCCACAGGCTGCTTCGGTAACCGTATTGCCATCAAGGTCGAGGGTTACGGTAGCCGTAGCCCGGGAAGCGCCGGTGGTGGTGATGGATATGTTTTTAATTAAGATGCCCCTTTGCTCTATTCCTGTTTCAAGAGCGCTCAGATCATGATCATCCTGCGCAACTATTTCAAGGGGTGCGTTTTCCCCGGGTCCTATCTCTTCCAGGGACGCAGGGTCCCCGCTGTAAGCATTACTCCCTACAATTGCTTTGTGAGCGGGAACAGGCACGCCGGTCAAACGGGAAACCAGCCTGCTTGTAGCAGTAAGCTCCTGGGGTTTTGCCCCGCACTGGATGCCGATACTGCTCCGGTGGCTATACAGGGCCATGATAATTTCTTCCAGACAGGTATTTCCAGCCCTCTCACCGATACCGTTGATGGTGCCTTCTACCTGGTCTGCACCGGCCTTTATCCCCGCCAGGGAGTTGGCCGTAGCCATGCCCAGATCGTTATGACAGTGAACGCTGATTACGGCACGGTGAATATTGCGGACATTATTCCTGATATATGAAATCATCTCGCCGCATTCCCATGGAGTGGCGTAGCCGAGGGTGTCCGGGATATTAACTACTGTTGCCCCGGCTTCTATGACTTTTTCCAGGACTTGCACCAGAAAGGCCCGGTCACTGCGAAAAGCATCTTCCGCATAAAACTGTACGTCACCTACATATTTTTTGGCGTGCTTTACGGCAGCCACAGCAAGATCAACAACCTGGCCGGGGGTAAGCCGCAGTTTCTTTTCCATGTAAAAGGGTGATACGGCTATTCCCGTATGAATCCTGGATTGCCCGGCCTCCTTCAGTGCAGCGGCGCAACAATCTATTTCCCGCTCATTGACCCTCGCAAAACCACAGATGATAACCCCTTTTATCTCCCTGGCAATCTTCCGGACAGCTTCCAATTCAAGAGGGGAAGCAGCCGGGTAACCCGCTTCGATCACATCCACCCCGAGTCTAACAAGTTGACGGCTGATCTCCAGCTTTTCATTAACACTCAAATTTATTCCGAGGGATTTTTGCCCGTCCCTCAGCGAGGTATCTAACATGCTAACCCTGTGCATTCTGTCTTTACCTCCTCAAATTTGAAGCAACGATCAGCTTCCATCAAACACCTGCAGCAGCCGGACACAGAGCTGCTGCTGCTTAGCCTGCCTGCTGCAGGCAATAAAACAAAAAACCCTTCGCCTCATACATTGAGACGAAAGGTCAGTCTTCCGCGGTACCACTCAATTTAACGGCACATGGCCGTTCCCTCTGCGGATACGGGATGTTTAAAATCCGATATCCCCTTCCTTTTAACGGTGGAAGTATCCGTCCGGGCCTACTCTCTGGTTACTCTCCGGTGGATTTCGGTCGGCTACTCCAGGGAGAGTTCAGCACCTGCCTTCGACCGCTTCGCACCCAACTGCGGCTCTCTGAACCGGGCTTCAAAAGTGATGCCTACTATTCCCTGTCATCGTCATTTTTAAAAGATATTCAATACACAAGAGGATTTTACCAATCCTTTGACCTGCTGTCAATAGTGATTTTCCCAATTAGCCTGTTAGTTCCTCCAGCCGGTCCAGCAATTGGCCAAACAATTGGAGTGCCTCCTGCACCGGCCGTGGTGTGGAAAGGTCAACGCCGGCTGTTTTCAACAGTTTCAGGGGATAGTCGGACCCGCCTTTCTTTAAAAAGGTGATGTAGTTGCCAAGGGCAGGTTCACCCTGGTTTAGAATAAGCCGGGTAATAGCCGTCGCGGCGGAAAAACCGGTTGCGTATTTATAAACATAAAAGGCCGAGTAAAAGTGCGGGATCCTGGCCCACTCAAGAGCGATATCTTGATCTACAAACACTGCCGGCCCGTGGTAATCAACATTCAGCCGGTAGTAAAGCTCACACAAAGAATCAGGCGTAAGCGCTTCCCCGGCCTCAGCCCTTTCGTGAATTATCTTCTCGAATTCGGCAAACATGGTCTGGCGGAACAGGGTCCCGCGGAATTGCTCCAAATAATGATTGAGCAGGTAGAGCTGTTTATCCCGCTCCCCTACCGTTTTCAGCAGGTAGTCCATGAGCAGGGATTCGTTAACAGTAGAGGCCACCTCTGCCGTAAAAATTTTGTAATGGGCATAAATGTAGGGCTGCTCAGTGAACGAGTAATATGAGTGCATGGCGTGTCCCAGTTCATGAGCCAGTGTAAATACATTACTCAGATTATTCTGGTAGTTCATTAAAACATAGGGGTGGACTCCGTAGGGACCCCAGGAATAGGCGCCGCTGGATTTGCCCCTGCTTTCATACAGGTCTATCCAGCCCGATTCAAGTCCCTTTGACATGGTTTCCACATAGGACCTGCCCAGGGGGGACAGCCCCTCCCGGATCATATCCACAGCTTCAGGATAATTAATCTCCCACGAAATATCTTTTACGAGGGGTACATACAAATCGTACATATGTAGTTCATCCAGTCCCAGAAGCCTTTTGCGCAGGGCCGTGTAACGGTGCATCAGGCCCAGGTGGTTCCGCACCGTTTGGATCAGGTTATCGTAAACCTCCGGGGGGATATTGTCCTCAAAAAGCGAGGCCTGCAGGGCAGAGGGGTGCTTGCGCACCCGGGCATAAAAAATGTCCCTTTTGACGCTGCTGCTGAGCGTGGCGGCAATTGTGTTCTTAAGCCTGCGATAGGAACTATAGAAAGCCTCGAAGGCATCCTTGCGCACTCTGCGGTCGCTGCTCTCCAGAAGCCGGGTGTAGCGGCCGTGGGTGATTTCCACTTCGTTTCCTGTTTCGTCCAGGATCTTTGGAAAGGAAATATCGGCATTGTTAATCATCCTGAAAATGGAATCTTGAGCCTGAATTGCTTCCCCTGCCAGGGCGATTATCCGTTCCTCAGACGGGGAAAGGACATGTTCCTTTTGTCGCCTCAGTTCCTCCAGAAGAAAATCATAAAGGGCAAGGCCACTCTCTTCACGCCGGAAGCGTTCCAGAACCTCCTCCGGCAAGGCCAGGATTTCGGGCGCCAGAAAGGAAAGAGCCGCCTGTACCCGGGCGGACAGGCTTTCCGCCCTGTCCGTCAAGGCCTGGTAGACAGGATTGGTATTATCCTCGTCCCGCCGCATCCGGGCATAAACAAAGACTTTCTCATTCAATTCCCGCAGCCGGGCATCCAGTTCCAGGGCTTCCAGTAGGGTCCGGGCCGACAGGCCGAGCTTCCCCCGGAAAGCCTCCACTTCAGATATCATAGCATGAACCCTTTGAAAGTCTTTTTCCCAATCTTTATCGCTGGGATAAATGTCCTCCAGCCTCCACTTGAATTTATCCGGTATCTCGTAACGGCCGGGTAGGCTGCCTTTTCCATTCACAAAAATACACCTCCTAAAACTTGGATAACGATAACAATCTGTAACCTGCGGTCTTCGCTACAGGCAACGCAGTAAACTTCCCAGTATGATTTCAGGCCGCCTGGATATTCTATTTTTGAGGTGATGCAATTGGAGAAATGGCCATGTTTTGATTGCCGGCATTTTGACACCTTTGACAGTTACGAAGAGGAGGAATTAAGCTGCAAAATCGGCCGGGCAGTCACTCACATGAATTGCGATTACAGGGAACCCTATTCAATTCAAACCTGTAAATCTGGCCAATAAGGAGGGTGATTACGCTCTATGACAGAAAAAGAGCAAAGTTTTAACAACCACGGTAAAAGTTGCCCCCTCTTCGAGATCTTTTCCAGTTCGACTGAATCCCAAACAGAGGAAGCGGAAACAGAAAAAAACTAGCTGTAAAAGGTTATTAGTCCCGGCGGCACCGGGACTATTTTTTAAGTCTGGGCGGGCACCATTTAAGAAAGCACCCGCCCCGCTTGAAACTTGAAAAATGTACTAACCATAAAATGCAGTTTAGGAATCACAGAACAGCTAAACTTTTTTCTCGCTAAGGTACTTCATTAAGGCCTGGTGGTATTCTTCCAGTACCCCCATAGTAACCCTAATATTATCGTTAATCATCTCATTTATGATCCTGTTCGTCTTTGTTGAGGCATCCATATCAGGGTCACTTTCCATGATTTCTCTCAGCCTTTTGTTTGTTTCCTGTACAACGCTGCAACCGATCCGGCTAAAAGCTTCTCTAAAATCAAACTCCAAGATTTTTCACCCCCTCTCCGGGCAGGGGAGCCTTAAAAACTATCGAACAGGTCACCTGTGTACAGGTTAACAGGAAAGAAGAGTTAAATCAAGGAAGTATTTAACAGAAAACAGGTTTCAATTTGAACAAAATGTTGAATCAACCTGCGTCTCTCAATACAAACAATTAATATTTAAATATTTGTATTTATAAATACCCAGGAAAATAAAAAGTTATGAACAGCTGGCAGCTGCCGGTACATCTCTAAACTGGCTGTAATAAAGCTCTGCATAGAAGCCGCCCCTGGCAAGGAGCTCGTGGTGCTTGCCCTTTTCAACAATCCTGCCCTTATCCATTACCAGAATTAAATCCGCATCTCTAATTGTGGACAGTCTATGGGCGATAACAAAGCTCGTTCTGCCCTTCATCAAGTTGGCCATCGCCTTTTGAATAGCTGCCTCCGTCCTGGTGTCAACGCTGCTGGTGGCCTCGTCAAGAATGAGGATTGCCGGGTCGGCCAGGATGGCCCGGGCAATGGTCAAAAGCTGCTTTTGCCCCTGGGAAATATTGGAGGCATCCTCGTTGAGGACAGTATCGTAACCGTCGGGCAGGGCCCTGATAAAGTGGTCGGCGTGCGCTGCCTGCGCCGCCCGGACTATCTCCTCTAATGTGGCATCTTCCCTGCCGTAGGCTATGTTTGCCCTGACCGTACCGTTAAAAAGCCAGGTATCCTGGAGTACCATACCGAAAATACCGCGCAGGGCCTCTCTCTTCAACTTCCCGATCTCAACGCCGTCAACGGTAATTCTGCCGCCATTTACTTCATAAAAACGCATCAGCAGGTTGACAAGGGTAGTTTTACCCGCGCCCGTAGGTCCCACAATGGCAACTGTCTGCCCCTCTTTGACGTCGATATTCAGATCCTCAATCAGGGTGGTGCCTTCTTGATAACTAAACTTCACATTGTGAAAAATTACCTGTCCCTTCGGAGATTCGATTACCACGGCGTCGTCGCTGTCGGGAACCTCCTCATCCTCATCCAGGAGCTCAAAAACCCGCTCTGCTGAAGCCACTGTGGACTGGATAATATTGGCGATATTGGCCGTCTGGGTTATGGGATGGGTGAGGTGTTTCGAGTAATGGATCATGGCCTGAACATCGCCGATTTCCAGGGTTCTTCTGGTGACAAGAATTCCGCCAACTATACAGACAAATACATATCCGGCATTGTTGAGCAGCTGCATCAGGGGCATGATTATACCGGAGATAAACTGCGACTTCCAGCTCGCCTCGTAGAGTCTCTCATTAATCTCTTCGAACTGGTTGATTGACCCGGTCTCATGCCCAAAGGCCTTTATGATCTGGTGCCCGGCATACATCTCTTCCACGTGGCCGTTGAGCAGGCCGAGTTCCTTCCAGTGTTCCTTAAAATACCTCTGGGAGCGGGCTATGATTACCCTTGTCCCGACCAGGCAAAGGGGTATCGTTACAAGGCAAATTGCCGTCATAAGCGGGCTAATGGACAGCATCATGATGATCATACCGGTCAGGGAGACTACAGCTGAAATCAACTGGATCAGGCTTTGCTGCAGTGTGTTGCCGATATTATCGATATCGTTGGTGACCCGGCTCAAGATCTCTCCGTGAGCGTGGGAGTCGTAGAATTTTAAAGGCAAGCGGGACAGCTTGAAGACGACATCCTTACGCAAGTTATAAGCGATTCTTTGCGCTATACCCGCCATGAGATACTGCTGGGCATAGCCAAAGCAGGCGCTGAGCAGGTAAAGGGCCGCCAGGATCAGGACAACCTGGCGGATATACTGAAAATCTATGCCGGCACCGGGAACATTGTTCAGTTTCAGCATCAGCCCTTCGAAGAGCTTGGTTGTGGCCTTACCCATGATTACCGGGCTAAAAATGCTAAAAACTGTGCTGCAGGCAGCCAGGAGAAATACAAAAAGAATCTGGTATTTAAAGGGCCGCAGGTAACCCGCCAGCTTCTTCAACGTACCTTTGAAATCCCTGGCCCTCTCAACGGGCAGGGGCACAGCCGGGTGAAGACCTCTCCGGTGGCCCCTCCAGCCATCTCTTCTAAAGCTCCTAAAGCCGGGTTCCTTTAAGTTTTCTCCGGAGGAATTAGACTTTCCGGTCCTTTCAATCATGCGATTTCCCCCCCGGCTAGCTGTGAGGAAACAATCTCCCGGTACACCCTGCAGCTTTCCAGCAAGTCCTTATGCCTGCCAATCCCGGCAACTTCACCTTCATCCAAAACGATAATCTGGTCTGCGTCCATAATGGCGCTAACCCTCTGGGATACAATCAATACGCAGGCTCCGGCCGTTTCCTTTTTCAGCGCCCTGCGCAGCCTGGCCTCAGTCCTGTAGTCCAGGGCCGAGAAACAGTCATCAAAAACGTAGATTTCAGGTTTTCTGGCCAGGGCCCGGGCAATGGAAAGCCGCTGCTTCTGACCGCCGGAAAGGTTTGTGCCGCCCCGGGTGATAGCATAAGCAAAGCCTTCCTTAAAGTCGGAGATAAACCCGGTTGCCTGGGCAATGTCTGCAGCCTGCCGGATTTCCTCATCCGTGGCATCTCCTTTGCCGTATCTGATATTATCGGCTATGGTCCCCGTAAAGAGCACTGCTTTTTGCGGAACCAGGCCAATTTTAGCCCTCAGGTCCCTCTGGGCCATCTCCCGGATATCCACACCGTTGATCATAATGCTCCCGCTATCGACATCGTAAAAACGCGGGATCAAGTTAATTAGAGTTGTCTTACCCGCCCCGGTGCCGCCGATAATCGCTGTTACTTCACCGGGTTTAGCCTTAAAGGACACATTACGGAGAGCGGGTTTTTCAGCACCGGGATAGCTGAAGGTAACATTTTTAAATTCCACGAGACCGCCCCCGCCGCCGTCCCTGACCTTCGCGCCGTCCCGGATGGATGGCCTTGTATCAAGAATTTCATTAATTCTTTCCGCTGAAGCTGCGGCCCGGGGAACCATCACAAAGAGCATAGAGGCCATCAACAGGGAAAACATAATCTGCATGGCATATTGCAGAAAGGCCATCAAAGCGCCCACCTGCATGTGCCCGGCATCAATGCGGATCCCGCCGAACCAGATAATCGCCACGGCGGTCAGGTTCATCACCAGCATCAAAACCGGCATCAAAGTGGCCATCATCCGGTGAACCCTGACAGCAGTAGCAGTCAAATCAAGGTTTGCTTCATTAAAACGGTCCCGTTCATAACCGGTGCGGTTAAAGGCGCGGATTACCCTGACACCGCTGAGATTCTCCCGCAGGATCAGGTTGATCCTGTCAATTTTGCCCTGCATCGCTTTAAATAACGGCAAGGCTTTTCCGCCAATGATAAAAATGAGCACAGCCAGTAGCGGGACGGCAACAACCAGAACCAGTGACAGTGTCGAGTCCATAGAAACCGCCATGAACACACCGCCTACACACATAACCGGCGCGCTGACGAAAGTTCGCAGCATCACCAGGGTTAACATTTGGACCTGGGTGACATCGTTAGTGGTTCTGGTAATGAGGGAAGGAGCTCCAAACCTGTCGAATTCCTGAAGGGAAAAATTCTCCACATGGGAAAAAATCTTACTGCGCAGAGTTTTGCCGAAAGCGGAGGCGGTCCTGGCTGCAAAATACACTGAAGAAATCGCGCAGCAGGCGCAGCACCCGGCAACAAGCAGCATAAGCCCGCCGGTCCTCATAATGTAAGGGATATCCCCGTTTACGATGCCCACATCAACGAGCCTGGACATTAGAGTTGGTAAATATAATTCAGAGAGCGACTGGAGCAGAACAAGGGTTAAAACGCAAGCTACCTGAATTGAGTATGGTTGTAAAAACCTGAACAGTCTAAGCAAGTTTCAATCATCTCCAGTCTTAGAACAACGGAGGCCTGGAATAACAGAGTTGGCTGCTTACTCTCAACAAAAAAATGGAAAAAAGAAATGAAAACCCTCTTCTTGCAACATCCCCTAAAAGTCCCTTTGGCCGCTTCCTCTCAGCAAAGAAATGTCAACAGGATCTAATACTTTATGACTGGTTATTATATGACTGGTTATATAGTAACACAATCTACTGATAACATTATCGTAACATAATTTACTAAAGGGATTATGCTGAACCGGGGCTGAAAAAGCAACAGCCGCCCCGGCACCCGGGCGGCTCTTACCATAATGCCGTTAGAAAAATAAGGCCTTAGTTTTGGATAGAGATGATTGTGATTAAGAAGACGGCTACAAATTGGAAAAAATACGGTGCAGCCTTTCCATTCCGTCAATCAACCTGGGACCTGGCCTGCAAATGGTATGGCAGGGTATGGGATAAACCCTGCGCTCCCGGAATGCCGTGGTCTGCTCCCACTCCCCGCCGGTAAGATCGTCCAGCGTTCTCTGGCAGATGGGTATGGCAGCAACGCAACCCTGGCATCTCGGGGGTTTCCTCTCACCTTTTTCCACACCGCAAAACACAACCACTTCCGGGTCAAAGGCGACGATTTGCTCCGGTGACACTTCTACGTAGGGCTCCTGGGTCTGAAAAACCATCAGGCGCGCGCCTGCTATTTCAAGAGCGTCATATTGAAACGATCCGGGTCCGGGCGTAATTACAGGATCCGTCCTCATCAGGCAAAAAACCCTGGGCCTTTTCCGGCTGGCAGCGCGTCTTAGTTGCTCCACCTTCTCCCTCAAACTGTTGATCCGTTCTCTCCCGGTATCCTCAACACCGCAGAGCTGAACGATTCTGTCCATAACCCCAAAAACATCCTCCACGCTGGCAAGAGAACGGGCCAATACTTCCAGCCCAGCGTTGCGCAACTCAGTTACCCATGGCCTGTGCAGGACCGCGTCCGCCAGGACCAGGTCCGGCTTCAGGGAAAGGATCCTGGCCGGCAGGGGCCGTCCGAATGTGCCCACCTTGGCCCTGGTTCTGGCTTCCCCGGGATAATCGCAGTGCTCCGTTACTCCTGCCAGCCGCCCTCCCAGGCCCAGGAAGTACACAATTTCTGTAAATGAAGGCACTAAGGATACTATTCTCCGTACTCTGCTCATAACCAAAGCCCCCGTAAAACTACCAAAAGGCAGCGTAATCCTGATAACCGGTATAATTCTCGGAGTTATTCGGCCTATGCGCCTGAGCTCCCCGGCGGGATTATGAGATTATGATATGAGTTCCCTGGCGGCACTATGATCTTAGCGGTTTCAGGCAGTTAATAAACATCTATATTGATAAATATTGATTGCCGCCAGATACCCGTCACCCCGCCCCTGGCTGCTCACAGGCGAACATTAACGTAAGTCAGGCAATAAGGAAAGTCGGAAAGCTTTTGTTCTATCCTGAAACCCGCCCGCTCAATCATCCCCTCAACTACCCAGTCAAAAGAACTGTACTCGTCGCGTATATGCAAAACTGTTTCTTCAGCCATAGCCTGACCGGCCTCTTCGCACATCCCCTTAACCCATTTATCAAGTTCACTTTGGTATGATTCAACCGGAAAAGAAAACACCACGTCGAAGAGATACAGCTTACCCCCCGGTTTGAGCATATTATAGATGCGCTTAAGAGCAACGGCCTTCCAGAAATCCGGCAGGTGGTGCAGCGCGGCGACAGAGACAACCGCATCTACAGGGGCCTCTTTGTGTTCGTAGGTCAGGAAGCCAGCACAATGTGTTTCAATATTATGTAGACCGGCAGCCCTGGCCTTTTCCGCGCACCTTTCCAGCATGGCCCGGGAAATATCTACAGCGTAGACCTTCCGGCAGATTCTGGCCGCCGGGATGGCGAAGGCGCCGGTGCCGCAGCCCAGATCAATTACCCTATGCCCCTGTTGCAGGTCCAGCCGCTCCATCACCAGCCGGGCCTCTCTTTCATAATCACGGAATCTGGCATGGCAATTGTCATACTCAGCAGCAATTGCAGTATCATTGTAATCCACACCGGCCTTTGCCCGCTCGTCATATAGCCAGGAAGGCACCGCCCCTTGAGAAGCCATATTTTTATACATTATACACCTAATCCCAACTATATTATTTTTTATTATATTATAGAGCACTTTTAAAATCCCTTTCCTGATTACCAAAAAAGCGGGATTCTCTGCTGCCATTCTTCTTCTAACGGATAAAAGAGGTCGTAAATATCGCCGGCTAATTTTTATTTTGAAATAAACGAAAAGGGCATTAAGAAATTACAGCGAAGATCAACAGAAGATGTCTGTATATTATAACTTCCGGAGAAGGGAGGTAAGGATTTGAATTTCGTAATCGTAGGCAACAGCGCAGCTGGTATCGCTGCGGCGGAGAATCTGAGAAACTTAGAACCACAGGCGAAAATCACGATAATTTCGGAAGAAAACCATCCCCCCTACGCCCGCTGCCTGATTGCCGAGGTTGTGGCAGGCTCGGCAAGCTTAGATTCCATACGTTACCGCGCTGATTCCTTTTATAAAGACAGGAACATCCGTTTAATCCGGGGAGTACGGGTAAATTCCATAGATCCGGCCGGGCGCGTTGTCTCCTGTGGAGATCAGGGCGAGTTTTCCTATGACAGGCTGCTGCTTGCCACCGGCTCGCGTCCGGTAACTCTTGATATTGATGGAGCCGGCCTGAAAGGCGTCTTTGTCCTGCGCAGCTACGACCAGGCGGTAACCATCGCCAGGCATGCCGCGGGGGTAAAAGAGGCTGTGGTAATAGGCGGCGGGCTGATCGGCCTGAAGGCAGCCTACGCCCTACGCCAGCGGGGCCTGCCCGTAACGGTGGTGGTAAAAAGCAAGCATATCTTAACTCGCCAGTTGAATGACTATAGTGCCGGGCTGGTTGAGGCTGAACTGCGGGAGGCTGGAATCAATTTTATCTTCGGGCAGAATCCCGAAGCATTTACCTTTGGACCCGGAGGGAAAGCATTAAGGTCTGTTGTCCTGGAGGACGGGCAGGAATTACCCGCCGGCCTGGCACTGGTAGCCAAGGGTGTCATTCCCAATGCCGGCCTGGCGCGGGAGGCTGGAGGCGATACGGCTGCGGGTATAAAAGTCAACGCTTTTATGGAAACAAGCCTGCCCGGTGTATACGCCGCAGGAGACTGTATAGAGGTGCAGGATTGCGTCACCGGCCGCCAAACCCCTTCGGCCCTGTGGACGCTGGCCGTGGAGCAGGGACGTTACGCAGCCTATAATATGGCCGGCAGGCGCAAGGCATACCCGCCCCCCCTTACCCGGTTGAACGCCGCCCAGTTCGGCAAGCTGCCCTTCATCTCCGTAGGCGCTGTAGACGAGGGTGAAGAATACTTGACCTGGCAGGGAGCAGTCGGTCATTACCGCATGCTTGCTGTCCGGGAAGACAGGCTGGTTGGCTGCATCATGGTCGGCTCCATCGAACAGGGGGGAGTTTATACTTCTCTGATTAAAAGCAAAAGACCTTTGGGAGACCTGAGAAATGATATCTTAAAGGGAAGGATCCCGGCGGCAAATTTGGTTTAAATATAAAACGAATAAACGATTTTTGGAGGTGCCTTATGAGGTCAAGAGACAGCGCAGTTAATCAGATGCTGGAAGTTGCCCGGCAAGAAGCCATAGAAACTACCTGGGACCGGTTTGAGGCCCAGTTGCCCCAGTGCGGCTTTGGTGAACTGGGTGTCTGCTGCCGCCACTGTGTTATGGGCCCCTGCCGGATCAGTCCCTTTGAAGACGGGCCGCAGAGGGGCATTTGCGGCGCCACCGCCGATACAATGGTCGCCCGGGGGCTGGTGCGGGCGATTGCCGGAGGCGCGGCGGCCCACTCTGGACATGCCAAACACCTGGCCCACACCCTGCATAAATGGGTGAAGGGCGAGGCTCCGGATTATCCCGTGAAAAACGAGGCTAAACTAAGGGCGGTTGCC
This sequence comes from Pelotomaculum sp. DTU098, assembly GCA_001512635.1. Lineage (GTDB taxonomy): Bacteria > Bacillota > Desulfotomaculia > Desulfotomaculales > Pelotomaculaceae > DTU098. Next base: position 16,374 of record LFSA01000135.1, read on the forward strand.
ACCAGGCAGGGGATTTCCTCCGAGGGACTGGACGTCCGCGAGCTGGCGGCCAAAGTGGTGGAATCGGTATTCAGCCAGTTTGCCGAAGGAGAGGAGCCACTGGCCTGGGCCGGCGCCACCATGACCGCCGGGCGGGTGGAAGCCCTGGCCAAACTTGGGGTGCTCCCTGTGGGAATAGACAGCAGCATTGCGGAAATGATGCACCGTACCCATATTGGCGTGGACGCCGACCCGGTCAACTTACTGCTGGGAGGGATCAGCTGTGCCATTGCCGACTATACCGGCTGCCATATCGGCACCGACCTTGCTGATATCCTCTTTGGCACCCCTGTTCCCATCCAGAGTGAAGCCAACATGGGCGTTATGAAAGAAAACTCGGTGAATATCGCCGTACACGGGCACAACCCGGTACTCTCAGATGTCATAGTGCGCATAGCGAAGGAAATGGAGGATGAGGCCAGGGCAGCCGGAGCCGACGGCATCATCCTGGTGGGTATTTGCTGCACGGGCAACGAGGTCTTGATGAGGCACGGGATCCCTCCCCTGACCCATGGTGTGTCCCAGGAACTGCCGATCATGACCGGAGCTCTGGATGCCATTGTAGTTGACTACCAGTGTGTCTTTCCTTCCCTGGTGGAAGTGGCCCGCTGCTACGGCACCAGGGTGATCACCACCATGGGCATGGCCAAAATCCCGGGCGCCACCCATATTGAACTGGTTGAAGGAGAGGCCGTGGAAAAAGCAAAAGAAATCATCAGGCTCGGGATCGAAGCCTTTAAAGCCAGGAAAGGCCGCCCGGTTAAAATCCCCCAGGTAAAAAACAAGGTCGTGTCCGGTTTTTCAGTGGAAGCCATAGTGGCCGCACTGTCTAAACTGAACGGGGAAGACCCCCTGAAACCGGTTATTGATAATATTGTGAACGGGAATATCCAGGGTGTGGTCCTTTTTGCCGGCTGCAATAACGTCAAGGTGCCCCAGGACAACAACTACCTGGTAATGGCGGAGGAACTGGCTAAAAGGAATGTGCTCCTGCTGGCTACCGGTTGCGGCGCCGGGGCATACGCCCGCCAGGGCTTCATGACTCCGGAGGCCACTGAAAAATATGCCGGGGAAGGACTTAAAGCTGTCTTAACCGCCATCGGTGAGGCCAACGGGCTGGGCGGGCCGCTGCCGCTGGTTTTACACATGGGCTCCTGTGTTGACAATACCAGGGCCGTCGACCTGGCCGTGGCCATCGCCAATAAACTGGGGGTGGACCTTGACAAGCTCCCGGTAGTGGCGTCTGCGCCGGAATACAAGACGGAAAAAGCAGTGGCCATCGGAACCTGGGCTATCTCTGCAGGCCTGCCGGTACACCTGGGCGTCATACCCCCGGTGCTGGGCAGCCCCCTGGTAACTTCTGTTCTTACCTCCGGAGTGAAGGACCTGCTGGGCGGCTACTTCATCGTGGAAACAGATCCATACAAGGCAGCTGAAAAGGTCTTTGCGGCAATCCAGGAGCGCCGGGCCGGTCTGGGTCTGGGCACTTCCCAGTGGTAGGGGAAGGAGATGGCATTATGGTGAAGGAAGTATTAATCCGTTACGAACGCTGCGTCGGCTGCCTTTCCTGTGAACTGGCCTGCGCTGTTGCCCACTCCGAAAGTAAAACACTCTTTGGGGCTATTGGAGAAGCGAAGCGCCCCCTGAAGAGGATTTTTGTCCACCAGGCCGGGGCTAAAAAAGTTCCTCTGAACTGCCGCCATTGTGGCGAGGCCCCCTGCCTGGACGCCTGTATCGCAGGTTCCATGTACCGGACTGAGGATGGGATCGTAACCAACGAAGGCGGGGAACGCCCGTGTGTGGGGTGTTGGATGTGCGTGATGGTTTGCCCTTACGGGGTTATCCGCAGCCAGTTGGAAGAAAAGCTCGCTGTAAAGTGCGATCGCAATTGCCTGGATGACGCAGGTGTGCCCGCCTGTGTCCGTGCCTGCCCCACCGGCGCCCTGGTGTATGATTCCATCGAAAAATATAGCGAGGACAGGCGCAAGGAGTTTCTGGCCAAGGCTATCGGCGGTTTGTAAGGTAACCGTCCAAACAACGGCAGGATGAACACAAATTGATTAACACAAATTAGTGAGAGTCAAGGCATGCCTTGACTCTCTATTTGCAGGAAAACACAGGGAAGCAGGGTCCTGTTCTCCTGCTTCCCTTCTGAATTATTGCAAGCTAAATACCACAATCAACAGCATTTTGAATTGCTTGACAGCATTCAAAGCATGGGGAATTCCGGCTGGCATGACAATAGTTTCTCCTTTTTTAAGGGTAAACTTTTCTCCCCCCACAGTAATTTCCGCTTCACCGTCAAGCAGGTAAACAAATGCGTCGCCACTGGAAGAATGGGAACTGATTCCTTCCCCTTCGTCAAAAGCGAATAAGGTAATACTAAGAGGCCTTCCCTGGGCCAGTGTTCTACTAACCACCTGTCCCTTCTGGTATTCAACCAGTGAAGCCAGATCCAAAACCTTAGCAAAATCTATGTTCTTGATAAAATGTTGTGCTATTTTGATGACCTCCCATCATGTATATTTATTTTGTATGTTTGTATTTGTATATTTACTTGCGGAATTAACCGGGATTACTGCAACCGGTGTTCCGTTGGTTTAATTAAACCCTTCCGGCACATTTGCGCCGGGCATCTTTTTCCCGGCCTCCTGCCTAATACATATAACTGCCTTTTACCTTCGCCTGTCTTCCCCAGCCCTACCCATGAATTCAGATTAGAGTCGTAGACCCTACAGCTAAAGCCGGGAGCTTGCAAAGACCCAAACTGAAAAAATAAAAATCCAGCTCCTTAACCATATAAAATCAATCCAGACAGGCATTAGAACTTTTAATTATGATGTACCTGGCAAGCAGGTATTTATTCCTGCTTCATCCCCCTCAATTCCAATTTAACATCTTTTTACTCTTCTTAAAAATTTAACAGGTTGAAGCTAAATATCAGGGTTACAGGTGGCTGGTTTTCTTCCTTCAACTATGGCCACTACACCGCCGCACAAGTTGAGATAGCGGGTCTCAACCAATCCGGCTTTGGCGAAGATACCGGCCAACTCCTCTTGGTGGACAAAATTCTTGGAAGAATTAAAAAAATACTGATAGGCCTTTTTATTGCCGGAGCACAGCTTACCCATTGCGGGAATTACCCTGTTGAAATACATCCAGTAAAACTCCCTGAAAACCGGTATCTCCGGCTGGGCCATGTCCAGTGATACTACTTTACCTCCCGGTTTGACAACCCGGACCATCTCCTGCACCACTTTAAGAATATCAGGAACATTGCGCAAGCCCCATCCCACGGTAGCGCAGTCAAAAACGTTATCTTCAAAGGGCAGGTCCATGGCGTCACCCTTTATAAACTGGATGCTGTCCCTTAACTCAAGGTCCCTTATGTTTTGCCGGGCAACTTCCAGCATGTTTTCGGAAAAGTCCAGTCCCGTTATTTTTCCTGCCGGACCTGCAGCCCGTGCCTGTTCTATTGTCAGCATCCCGGTACCGCAACAGACATCCAGGCCTGTGCCGCCCTTTGGCAATTCCGCGCGTTTTACTGCCAGCCTGCGCCAGGACTTGTCCATACCAAAGGTCATTAGCGTATTCATAAAGTCGTAGTTCCTGGCTATGGAGTTAAAGGTATCCTTAACATACTTTGCTTTTTTCTCTTTAGAGTGTAAATTGACCAAAATACCGTCCTCCAATATAATCGGGTAGGAGAAAGTGACCGGGACTCCCTGGTCTGATTCTTTTATTATTTATATATTTGAACAACGGCCATTCAATTCCCTGCCACAAGTGTTCTGAAAGGATTTAATTGAGCGAATTTTTGAGCGAACAATAAAACATCCCTCTCCTTATTACAGGGCTGGGTAAGTGTAAACAAATCAGAGTGTGAAAGATGGTTCTTTGATAACAGATGCCAATATTTTCCTGGCGTGTTCTTCCTTTTCTGGTTCCCCGCTGACAGCAAGGCGTACTGAGCCCTCTGCCCCACAAACTCCGCCCGCTGCTACAAGTTCGGCCGTTGCGCCGGTTAGTAGCGATACGGCTTCGATTTCACTGATAACCTCACCAAAAACAGGCAGGAGCCTTGGCCCTTCGGCTCCCGGCACATTGAGCCTAGCAGCCAGTTGCTCCAGGTCGCCTAAAACACGCTTCTCCAAGCCCACTGGCAACAGCAGGCGCACCCGCCTTCCTATAACAGCCTGCAACACAGCCAGGATTGTGCCGCCACGGGGATCGCCGATAAGTATAGCAGCCCGCCTGTTCAACAAATCTAAAGCATTTGCCCCCTTCAGGACTATGTCACCTTCCTTCAGGTCGTCTACAACATCAAAAATGGTTTTCCCCTGCTGCCATTCACCCCTGGTAATCACTACATCACCGGGGAATCCTGCCTCATCTGCAAGCCTGCCCGTATCCGTGGAGGGCATCCCGGGAGGGAGGGTTATGCCGCGGAAAAAGCGCCGGCGGTTAAATTTCTCCAATTGGCCGGAGGGCGCCAGGAGTTCCTCGGCTATATAACCATTTGTGGTTCCGGCGATAATGACAATTGTCCCTGAGCGGAGGGCTGTTTGAACGGCGGGATGGGCTGCTACCGCCCTGGCAATTAACCTTTTACTTGCAGCAACAGTAAGAACGACCTGAAACATGATCTTCCCCTTTCTTCTTCATGATTATTAATGATCTTTTGCTTTCCGAAATTAAGAAGCAAGGGCAAAAGGAGCAAGGAGACGGTTCTCCTCTTCCTTTTTCTCACCAACACAGCACAAACCTAACAGTTACCACAGCCAGCCAGTAAGTCTACGCCGGGAAAGGTGCTGCATAGTTGTTATTCCCGGACAACACCTGATTTCCCTTTTTTACACGCGTATTTCATTACAGATAATGATTATCTGACCAGCCAGCAATTCTCTGCTGAAGGTTGTTTTGCTGTTTGGCAAGTTTCCTTCCGGTTGATTTATTTAACCGTAATCAACCACCAATCCATTGTTATATTGGATTTAGATCCGTACAATTATAAATAAGGTGGTTGTGGCCAGATGAAGGAAATCAATATTGCAGAAACGCTTGTTAGAAAACGCAGGGAAAAAGGCATTACCCAGGAAGAACTTGCTGCCCATATCGGGGTCACTAAAGCATCCGTTTCAAAGTGGGAAACAGGGCAGAGCTATCCCGACATCACCTTCCTTCCGCTTCTCGCAGCATATTTCAATATCAGCATCGATGAATTGATGAATTACACGCCGCAGCTGACGAAGGAGGAGATCAAAAAACTATACCACCAGCTGTCAGCCGCCTTTGCTGCCCGGCCCTTTGACGATGTCATGGGAGAATGCCGGAGAATAATTAAAAAATATTATTCCTGTTTTCCGCTGCTGCTGCAGATGGCAATATTGCTGACCAATCACCATATGCTAGCAGAAGATAAGAAAACGCAGGAAGCTATATTAAAGGAAGCGGTGGAGTTATGCAGGAGAATAAGAACGGAAAGTGAAGACCTGTGGCTCGCCAGGGAGGCAACTTCTTTAGAAGCAGTTTGTTATCTTATATTGCAGCAACCGCAGGAGGTTTTAAATTTACTTGGGGAATCAATACGACCGGTTTCAACAGATTACGAGATTGTGGCTCAAGCATATCAGCTCATGGGGAATGTAACAAAGGCAAAAGAAGTAATGCAAATCGGCATGTATCAGCACCTGCTTGCCCTGCTTGGAGCCACGCCGTCCTACTTGCTGCTGAATGCCGGCAACAGCAAGGTAACCGGGGAAATTCTGCACCGGGCCTTATCTGTTGCGGCAGTCTATGATTTGGAACACTTACATCCGAACATTATGGCCCAGATCTACCTTAGCGCAGCACAGGTGTACAGTTTACAAGGTAATACTGAGAAATCCCTTGACATGTTGCAGAAATATGCAAAAATCTGCACAACCGGCTTCTTTCCCTTTACGTTACATGGAGATTTTTTCTTTGACGCAATTGATGGCTGGTTAGCAGAGTTCGACCTGGGCACCGGCCCTCCGCAGAATGAAAAACTGATCAAAGAAAGCATGCTGCAGGGCGTCTTATCAAATCCAGTATTTGCAGCTTTTGCAGAACTACCACGCTATAAAAACATCATTGAAACATTAAAAATCAACCTGATGGCACAAAATAGTGAATAATGTGCTCCAAACCTAAAAATAATTGGGGAGGAAAACAAGTGAATAATTTAATGCAATTTTTTCAGCCGGACAACCCCCTATTCTATCTATTAATTACCTGGGCAATTGTCTGGAAGGGTATAGCCCTCTGGCATGCAGCACGCAACAGGCAATTGGTCTGGTATATCGCGCTTCTAATAGTAAACACCGTCGGGATACTTGAAATACTCTACCTGGTATTCTTCAGAAAAAAAGAAAAGGGTGCTACCCCTTAAACTATTCCCGTTTCACCCGGAAGCCCGCCCACATCAGTGGCGGGCTTCCGGTCTGGGAGGCTATATTCCAAAAACGCCGGCGGTATGGAAGGCACCGGGAGTTTCCATCAATGCATCCCTTTGCACTTCCCGCTATAACGACAACATTTCCTGAAAACAAGAATCCCCGCCTGGCAACTTCCCCCCTTTAAAAAGGCCAGTCCTAATCCGGCAAAAGACAGGTCCTGTTCTGCCCCCAAGGCTCCATGTTTATTTCGCCGGAAACTCCGGAGTTTTCAACACCCGTAAATTTTCTCCATATTAATTAATTCCCCGGTTTAAGCTCACTAAATAAAGCAAAGTTGAATAGATTACAAGCATCAAATTAGAAAATGAGGCAGGATAAGTGATGCGAAAAAAGAGCATTTCCTGTATTCTGCTGTTTTCGCTATTGATAATTACTGCTCTCTGGAGTGATTTTTCGGCTTTGGGTTTGATAGAAAACAAGATCAGCCGGGAGCCTTCAACCACAGAATCCCGGGAGCCAGCCGAAAGCAAAGGCGAAAACTTGCAAGCACCGTCCCTGGGAAACACAAAGCTGCCCCGGTTCACAGAACCTTGGAATATCTTAGTGGTGGGCATTGATAAGGCCAGCTCCATCGGCGGTTATATCCGTCCCAAACCATGGCGCGCCGATGTAATTATTATCGCCCGCGTAGACCCGGACAGGCACCGGGTAAGCCTTATCTCTGTTCCCCGGGATACTAGAGCCGACATACCCGGGCACGGTGCGGAGAAAATAGCCCATGCCTATGCTTATGGTGAAATGCCCCTGACCATAACAACTGTGGAACAACTCCTCGGAATTAAGATGGATCATTATGTGGGGATAGATTTTGCTGCCTTTGCAAGGATGGTAGATGTTTTAGGCGGTATTGAAATTGATATCCAAAAGGAGTTGAAAACAAAACACTTTAATTATGTTCCAGGCAGGCAAATCTTGAACGGAAAGCAGGCCTATGAATACGTTTCCAGCCGGAATGAGCCCATGGCCGATCTGGCCCGCATCGAAAGACAACAACAACTTTTGCAGGCTCTGCTGACAAAGGTGCGGAATCAGGCAGGTATCCTTGATTATGCAGGTCTTTACATGGAGTTTAAAAAAAGCTCGGAGACTTCCCTATCTTTAAAGGATATGCTTAAACTGGCCTTATTTGCCCGGGACTTGAAACCAGATGAGGTGCGAATGTATAAATTACCGGGAAGGCCTGAATATATAAACGGGATCAGTTACTATATTGTAGACCATGACAGATTGCAAAACTGAGCATGGAAGTTTTCTCTGAAAAAGGCGGGAATAAACCAGCCGGTTGAGGCCGCATTCTCCTGTGGACAGGGCCTCCAGCTTTTTCTCCGCACCCTGGTGGGAAAGATGAATCCAGACTGGCGGTCTTCTTAATCCTTACTTTTGTAAAGGCTATCTTTAACCCCCCTGAAAACTCTGGCTGTGTATCCATCCCCCTGCAAACTGCGATTTCAGTCAAAAACCCTCAGCTTCAAGAACGGAAAGCCCGGCACCGGTTCCTGCTAGTCCATGTTGATGGGCAGGCTGGTGTATTTTACTTTTTCGGCCATGATTTATTAGTCTTTATTTTATTCCAGGGTCCTGTCACATTGGCTGGTTTTGATGTGTTTAATTATTAGATGTCCATGCCGCTGAATCGGCACCAGCAGAAGGATGAAAATGCCTGTTTTTTAGATCGTTTATTGCAAATTTAAAAGAAAAGGAGGTTTGTACCCGGTTCGTGAAGAAGTGTATCTAAAAATATTTGAACAGGGGTGATCATTTGAAAGTAAGGTTTATTCTTACACTGGCATTTGTACTGTTACTGGCATTCGCATCCGTTCCTGCCTTTGCTTCTGAAAGCGTCCAACTGCAGGTGAACGGAGATGTGGTGTCACCACCCTGCGTGTCCCTTGTGGACAGCGTCAGCATGATTCCCCTGGACGCTTACGTCGGTCTTGCCGGCGCCGATGTCCATTGGAACTCTGACAGCGAATTTGTTATTACGGAAAACGGTGTAAACTTGAGCATGACCCTGGGGAAAAAGGGAGCGTCACTGGACGGCCGCGCCCTAACACTGCCCCAGGCGCCGTATAAAACAAATGACGTCGTATTTATTCCCCTCCGGGCTGTGAGCGAAGCCTTTGGCTTTGTGGTTGACTGGGACGGAGAGCAACGGCTGGTTACCCTGACCCGCAGCGAAACCAGAGACGGCATGACAGTGTCAGATTTGCTGGCCAAGTCAACAGAGGCAAGTAAGGCATTTAACACTTACACCATGGAAGGCCTCATCAATATTGACATGGATGTAGAGGCAGAGGGAGAAGCTGTTGGGGAAGTACCACAGAATATGACCTCGAAACTATCCGGCCAAATCCAAAACGAACCCTTCTCTGTATATATGAAACAAACTATAGAACCCGGGCTTGTTGACCCGGAGACTGGTGAAAAAATCCCGGAAATGGTTATAGAAACATTTATGAACCAGGAAAAAATGTATATGAAGCTGCCTGAGCAGGAGGATTGGATCGTGCAGGACCTGCCCTTTTCCCCTGAATTCTGGAAACAACAGCAGGATATTCAGTCGGATCCCCTGAAAACTGCCCAACTGATGAAAGAAATGGGCATACTCTTGAACTACGGCAATGATGTGACTGTAAATGATAAGGATTATTATGTCGTCAACGCTACCCTGGACATGGATAAATTTAAAGAAGGATACCAACAGCTCTTACAGCAGGTTTTACAGGGAATGCCTCAGGGAGAGTATGAACAGAAAATCATCCAGGAAGTATTTGAAAACGCTCTGCTCGACTACAGCTACACCGACCTGATTAACAAGGAAACACTGATCAGCGACATTATCTACTTTGACGCCCAGCTGCAAATTAACATGGAGATTCCCCGGGATGAAGAGCAGGATGCTAGCGCGCTCCAGAAGTTTAACATAAACATGAAGATGAAGGGTAACTTCACCATCACCGACCTCGGCGCTCCCTTTAATGCCCCAGACGTCAGTAACGCCAAAAAATTAGAAATAGCAGAATCAGAAACACAATCCACTCCCAATAACTAATAAAGTTTAATAAATCAGTTGAATGAATTCTGTCTGGCCTGGTATCCCCTGAACAATTTGGCAAGCCCTTTTCCTGTTATCAGGATTAAGGGCTTATTTATTTAAATTCGTTGTAAGTTGTAATTAGATCTTAATATTTAATTAACATAAATTTCATTTATACAAATGTCAGTATCCAATACGGTTAAATGGCGGTAATGGAGCAACTGTTCCTAAATGGGTATCGCCAGTTGATTTTGTTAAACCTAAGTTTGAAACTTAAAAATTAGAAACTCAGTTATAACAAGGCTTTGAAGGCATTATTCAGAGACGTACCACTACACCCCTTCCGTTTCAGGAAAAAGCGTTAGGTTCGTATATTCCGGTTTATCTTTCTTT
>LFSA01000094.1 GCA_001512635.1 Pelotomaculum sp. DTU098
GGCGGCAGCCAGGCGGGCGTCCAGCTTGCGGTCCCAGTGGGTGTAGCTGCCCAGCCCGGCTGGAACTCCATAGGCCCTGACTTCAAAAACCCCGCCAAGGGTATCTCCGGCGGCCCGGGCAGCGTCTATGGCCTCAAGCATGCGCGGCTCCACTGCCGGGTCGGCGCAATTCAGCTTTGACTGTTCCAGCCTGGCCTGCAGCTCTTCCGATCCAAGGTTTTCTACAGCCGCGGACAGGCCGCCCAGCTGGACGACCTGTCCGATGATGGTAATTCCCAGTTCCTCCAAAAGCCTCCTGGCCACGCTGCCGGCGGCAACCCTGGCGGCGGTTTCCCGGGCGCTGGAACGTTCCAGGACATTTCTCAGGTCTTGATGCCGGTATTTGAGGGCCCCCGCCAGGTCGGCGTGTCCGGGGCGGGGACACCTCACCACCCGTTCGCCAGTCCTGGCGCCGGGTTCCGCTGACATAATTTCCGACCAGTTGGCCCAGTCCTTGTTTTCCACGAGTAAAGTAATAGGGCTGCCCAGGGTCAGCCCATCGCGCACTCCGGACAGGAAAGATACGGTGTCGCTTTCAATCTTCATCCTGGCGCCGCGGCCGTAGCCGCCCTGGCGCCGGGCCAGCTGCCGGTTGATATAGGCGGCCGTAAGGGGAAGTCCAGACGGCATGCCCTCCACAATAGCTATGAGTGCCGGGCCGTGTGATTCCCCGGCTGTCAGGTAGCGAAGCAAGGCAACAACCTCCCCGCAGGGCTTTTAGCCGAATTGGCATGTTTATTTCTGGACAGCTTCGATAAGAGCCTTTTTCATTGCCTCCAGGGGGGCGGCTTGCCCCGTCCACAGCTCGAAAGCCAGAGCACCCTGGTACAGGAGCATGCCTAACCCGTCCACTGTTGTGGCCCCGGCCTCACGGGCCTGTCTTAGAAACTCCGTCTGAACGGGGTTGTAGACAAGGTCGCAGGCCACCTGTCCGGGCCGGAACAGGTTAAAGGGCAGGGGTACGGTTTGGGCGCAGCCGGGGTACATTCCCAGGGAGGTGGCCTGGACAACGAAATCAGCAGCCTGAAGCGCTTCCCCGGGCAACAGGCCTTCCGGTTCAGGCCAGGTTAACACTTCTGTGTTGGTTCCGATGCGAGAGCTGAGATGGGCGGCCAGTTCCTCCGCCCGCAATTTTGAGCGGTTGGCCAGGATGATTTTCCGGGCCCCGGCCAGGGCCAGCGCCACCGCCACCGCCCTGGCTGCGCCCCCGGCTCCCAGCAGCAGGACGGTTTTACCGGAAGGCAGGAAGCCGGCAGTTTTCCGGAGAGAACATAGAAATCCCCTGCCGTCGGTATTATCTCCGTATAACCGCCCGGATTGGTTGACAATGGTGTTGACCGCTCCAATCAGGCGGGCTTCTTCACTGAGTTCGTCCAGCAGGGGAAGTACGGCTTCCTTATGGGGAATAGTTACGTTCACCCCAACCAGTCCAAGGGATTTAACGGCTGCAACTGCTTGCTGCAGCCTGTCCGCTTCGATTGGAAAAGGAAGATAAACAAAGTCCAGCCCTTTGGCCTCGAAAGCAGCGTTATGCATGGCGGGCGAAAGGGTATGTTCCAGGGGATAACCTAATATGCCGCATACCTTTGTGCGGCTGCTAATCCCACTTGCCATGAAATACCTCCGGGCACTTTTTTAATCTGGCCAGCACGATTTTTTCCAGTGGCCGGCTGAACAAGCGGGTTCCCCAGAATTCCTTCCCCTTCATGGGAACGACCAGGATGGTGTAGAGGCCGGTCAGGTTTCCGCCCAGAATGTCGGTAAAAATCTGGTCCCCCACCAGGGCTGTCTCTCCGGGTGACGTTCCCGTCAATTTCAACGCCCGGCGGAAGCATGAAACGAAGGGTTTTACCGCCCTGGGCACGGCCGGCAGGTCCATCAGGCCGGCGATGGTGCCCACCCTTCCCCTCGAGTTGTTCGAGACAATGCACAATTTGAAACCCAGGGACCGGAGTTCGGAAATCCAATTTGACACGTCCGGGGGAAAATGAAGCGCATCCCTGCGGACGATGGTATTGTCCAGATCAAGGAGAACAGCTTTGAGACCCAGCTCTTTCAGATAAACGGGATCGATCTGGGTAACAGCTGATACATACATTTTAGGATAAAGAATCTTGAACAACGACTATGCTCCTGTCTCATCGCGTACCGCCATGGTCCTAGCCTTTTTTAAATCGTCCGGAGTGTTGACGTTAAAAAAGGCAAAGTCGATGTCGGCAATTGCGCGTAAATACTTTTCATTAACATAATTTACCCGCACCAGGGGATAAAAATCAATAACTTTTCGCACGTTGTTCAACAGGGATTGTTCAATGGGGCCTATGCAATTCTTGTCATACACGGCGAAAAGGGGCTGGAGGTGAATTCCGTGGGTCGGCACGGCCACATCATACCCGTCAGCCTGAGTGATCATGAAACGCGCCAGGGCAGCGGTGACAAAGGGCATATCGCAAGCTGTAACCAGGCACTTGGAGTTTTTAGCCGCGCCCAGGGCGGCATGGATACCGCTCAGGGGACCCCTGCCGGGGATGCGGTCGGGTATTACCGGCAATCCCAGAAGTTCACCATATTCCTCAGTCCCTCCTGCGATCAGGACTTCGTTACAGACTTTTTTTAATTCAGAGGCGACTTGCTTAATCATCGCAGCCTCCCCGACTTCCAGGAAGGCCTTATCATAACCCATGCGCTTGCTTTTCCCACCCGCCAGAACTACCCCTGTCGCCTGCATCAATTGAACAATCCCTCTTTCTATATTTTCGTAATTTGTAAATTATGGCCTTTAATTTATGTTATAAACAGTTTTTGTGTAAATAATTCTTTCTCCCTGTAAGCGTAAAATCCTTTTTAAACATTTTACGACAGGACGTGCACAAAACTGTTCTGCAAAATCATATTATTAAGTGCATGTTATTTTGGGGGGGATTGCTTGATGCTGCCCGGACTCTGGGCTTTGGCTGTCGTGTCACTGGTCAACGGGTTGATGTTGCTTGTTTCTTATATTGCCAACAACACTTTTCCCCAACCGTTGTCCGAAGAAGAAGAGGCGAAATACCTCCGGCTTCTGGCCCGGGGTGATGAGGTGGCGCGCAATGTTCTCACTGAACGCAATCTACGGCTGGTTGCACATATAGTAAAAAAATTTGACAGTACCGGCGAAGACCCGGATGACCTTATCTCCATCGGTACCATTGGGCTAATCAAGGCCATCAACACTTTCAACCCGGGGAAAGGTACCAGGCTGGCCACCTATGCGGCAAGGTGCATTGAAAACGAAATCCTCATGCATTTGCGTTATACAAAAAAGATACGGTCGGAGGTCTCTTTATATGACCCCATCGGAGTAGATAAGGAAGGCAACGAGATAACCCTGATTGATATTTTAGGTACCCACCCGGAAATTGTGTCGGAAATGGTCGAGAACCGGTTTGAGCAGAAGCGCCTCCGTGAGAAAGTACACCAGTTGACGCGCCGGGAAAAGAAAGTTTTGGAGTTGAGATTCGGCCTGGAGGACGGCGCCAGGAAAACCCAGCGGGAAATAGCCAGGAGTCTGGGAATATCCCGCTCTTATGTTTCGCGGATAGAGAAAAGGGCTTTAAGTAAATTAACCAGGGAATTTACGCTGGAAGGCTGCCAGTAACGGCAGCCTTTTTTAGTTTGTGCTGTGTGCTTTGAAAAGGGCATGAATTACATCTTTATTTCAGGTAGCCATCTGCCCTTGCCTGTGAAATAAGGCTTTCAAATAAATGTATATCCATGTATGGAGCCCATTGACCGTATTTCGTTGATATTCTAGTTCTGTCCTTTTATTCAATGTGCCAGTATGGAACCATGCTGCTAATTGTTTTTTCTTGGAAGTCTACTGTTATAAAAAGAAAGGTGCGATATGTTACTTTAACTCCTCCAAGATATTTAAAACGGATATTCTAAGATTTTTAGGAGACATTAAATCATTTTTACCTGCCATACATATGTAGAACTTCTAAATGACGAATCTAGCTTCCCTAAACATTTAAAATGCCTATTCCTGTAAGTAAAGTCATTACCATATTCCCAAAGTGGCGACCATGCAACTGTTTTATACATCGGGTCAGGATTGGAACCATCTGTAATTATTAAGCCACCGTCAAGTAATTTATCAAGTAAATAGTTAAAAAGTTTTGGTCCCAACCACCACTGCCCGCTTCCACCTTCTCCAATACTGTCTCCTCTATAGAAGAATATCGAGAGTTTTTCAAGAGAAGATAATGTTAATATTCCGTCATTATAATGACAAAACACTTCAGCCTTTGAACCATCACGCAAATTAGTCCATATTTCTTTATATATTCCAGGATTTTTAATTAATATCACATTTTCTGATAAGGTTCTTGCAAAAGATATTGTCTCTTGATTGATGTTTAAATTACAAACTTTGGATTTTGATACAGACCAAGGTCTTATTATTAAATTACCTCTTCTTCCCTTACAGAATTCCCCATCCTTAAAAACCGTAGTGGTAGGTCTTCTGCCTCTTTCATGCCCCTCCCCTAAAGCAGGCAAACCTATTCTATGTATATCTGCAAAATGGAACTGATTAACTTTATTCAAAAAAATCCGTATTGGTACTATCGTGTCATCCCAACAACAAGGATAATAAAGGATTCCCTTTGGGATTGTTATCTTAATATTAATATTACATTCTAATAATTGGCCCA
>LFSA01000080.1 GCA_001512635.1 Pelotomaculum sp. DTU098
GCGCTTGACGAGAGTCCTCTCTTTCGGCAGTCGGTTGTCTTCTGCCGGTAGCAGGATTGTTTCCTACTCAATCCCAACCACCAACGACCAACCACCAACCACCAATCTTACATCCATCCACTGTTTAGTTTTCAAAGACCGTGTTCTTGTTTGGGCCGCTGCCTTCCGGCGCGGTCATCTGTTATCTTATCACTTTTGCCTCTTCTGCGTCAAGTAGTATTTTTTGGTTCTCTTGCCGTTTATTGCTGCCGTTTTAACGGCATTACTTATTTTACACTATAATTCAATTGCGATCAACTGGTATTAACTGGTACTTTATTGATTCTCAATTGACAACGGCAGTTCATAATTTACCATATCAATCGGACTATTGTCAAGGACATAGAGCTGCAAGGATATTATTATTTATTATTTATTATCACTAATTCAAGAATATTCTGCTATGTAACGCCTAATTTTATACTTGCCCACGCAATTATTTCAACAGATTCCCTCCTAAAATTCCTCCTGAAATACTTACAAATGTATCTGGGACGCTGCCTACAATGATGCTTTCGGCAAGAGGCATTTGGGCGGCAACCACAGCCTCACCACTTTTGGAGGGGATGACTATGCGGACACTGGTATCAAAACTCAAATAAATTTTATGCCTTGTCTGGTTGATACCTGCTGCTTCAAACTGGTCAACAACATTGACCCTTACTGTCCCCATCGGCATAATCCGGTAATTAATCCTGGGACCATAATTGGCCAGAAGAGGAATGTCCAGAATTTCGCCAAGAGGTATCTCGAAGTCTTGCAACCTCAATTCTTCCAAAGTCTTCTGGACAGATAATGTAATTTTGGCAGCAACCCTGTTTACCATTACTGTATTGGCCTGCATAAGAGTAATGCGTCCCTGATTGTCCTTGTGAATTAACACTAAATCCTGGTATTGTATATTATCACCGATAACTTCCTGTTGCAGGGTCCTGTAAATAGCCTCGGTGGCAATTTGAATAGCCCTTATTTCAGCAATATTATAAAACGCAGTTCTAAGGGTTAGATCAATTATCAATACTAAACCAGCTGCAAGTAGACAGAAGGCAATCAAAACAACAGCCGGCGCTGCTCTGCGTCTTTTTTTGAACAATTCTCCCACCTCTATAGACAGGTATCAGACTGGATTAATCTATGTATATTAATCTATGTTTAAAATAAGCAATTGAAAGCAGTTTAAAGGTCCTGAGGGTAATGATTTAAACAGATACCCTGTGGCATAAAAAAAAGCGCGTAAGCGCTTTAATAAATTTAATAAATACAATTGAAGCTATACCGAGTATGGAGCCATTATATGGAAGGTCTATAAAACAAACCTGGTAAACTTTCGTTTCCCAACCTGTATAACCATACCGGGAACAGGTCTAATATTGATCCCGGCATCTGTGACCTTCTCCCCGTCTACCTTCACACCGCCTTGTAGGATGAGCCTCCTGGCCTCGCTGGTACTGCTGGTCATTCCAGAAAGAGCGATTAATTTTGGTAACCATATTTCGCCATTCTCAAGCATATCCCCGGTTACCTTAAATTCCGGCACTTCGTCAGGTAAGTCTTTCTGTTGAAAAATTCTTTTAAACTCTTCCTCCGCCGCCAGTGCTGCCTCTTGACCGTGGTACTGGGTTACAATCTCCCGGGCCAGCCTCATTTTAACATCCCGTGGGTGCATGCTGCCGTCTTTCAGACCGGCCTCAATGCTGCGGAGTTCGTCAAGGGAAACAGCGGTAACCAGTTCAAAATACCTGAGCATTAGATCATCAGCCAGTGACATGGTTTTCCCGTACATTTCCCGGGGTGGCTCGTCAATACCTATATAATTGCCCAGGCTTTTGCTCATTTTTTGGACGCCGTCCAGACCCTCTAAAATTGGCATCATCAAAGCCACCTGTGGTTCCTGACCATATTCTTTCTGCAGGTTGCGACCCATTAGGAGATTAAATCTCTGGTCTGTCCCCCCCAGTTCAACATCAGCCTTCAGCATCACCGAGTCATAAGCCTGCATAAGAGGGTAAAATAATTCATGAATGCTTATAGGCAGACACTCTTTAAAACGCTTGGCGAAATCATCACGCTCAAGCATCCGGGCCAATGTGCATTTTGCGGCAAGCTCTATTACCTGGGCAAAATTCATGGGTGTAAACCACTGGCTGTTGAAAACCACCTTTGTCCGTGCCCGGTCGAGAATTTTGAATACCTGCCTCTCATATGTACGGGCATTGGCAAGGACCTGTTCTTCGCTGAGCTGTTTACGTGTTTCCGACCTCCCGGTGGGATCTCCAATGCGGGCTGTAAAATCACCCAGAATCAGGATTACCTGGTGTCCTAAATCCTGAAACTGCTTCAATTTTTGCAAGACAACAGTATGCCCGAGGTGAATATCCGGTGCGGTGGGATCTAGCCCAAGTTTGACTTTTAGGGGCTCCCCGCTTTCTATAGAATGCTTTAGCTTGTCGGCCAGTTCATTTTCCGGGACAATTTCCGCAACGCCCCTCCTGATTACTTCCAGTTGCTTGTCCAGGCTAAACACATACTTGCTCCTCTCATACCTTACTTAGGTAATAAAATAGGTAAAAAACATTACTTATTATACCAAACAATATACTTACACACAACTATTTTACAGGGACATGCAGCGATCCAGGCTCATTTAATATTAAAATATACAATTTTAGATCAGTTGTTTATTACTAATCCAGTTTACAAATAACGATAAGATACCCATAATATCATGCCATTTCCCGCTATAAGAAACCCTTGTACCGCTGTTTCTAACAATCCCTGGTATAAGACTCAAAGCATCTGCGTAAGAAGGCCAGCTTAATTCAAGGCTCATTTCAAAAATTTCTCCCGGGAAATAGGGTTTATAAACACCATCAATACCTTTTTGAACAGCTACTTTGGCTGCTTTTTTTATTTTCTCCAGCGAAATTTTTGGATGAAGGTTAAGGGCGGCAGAGGGACAAACAGCTTCCTTTACAGCTACGGTCTCAATGTCCGGCAGGATTTTCTTTATTCCGCTAACAAAGGCCAGATCTCCCGTTGCCATGCCAACGGGTACCCCGTAATAACCGGCTGTTATTGCGCTTAGCAAAGACTCATCCATATTTTGACCATTTATTTTAAGCTCTGTTATCCTTGTATCTATTGTATGGGGCAAGACCGCATACCCCGGCCCAAAACCTGAATGAAAACCAATAAGAAAGACGAGATTACTGCGCTCAACCAGGTCCATCCACATGAGCTTTCTTTTTGAGCCGCGGATTAATGAGGCATTACCCAGCAGTTTGTCGGGAATAATATTTTGTTTTCGCCAGTGGATGTCCGATACAATTATTTTATCTGCCCCTGCATCCAATGCCCCCTCAATGGCTGCATTAACTTCAGCTGTCATTTGCTCCCTAAACCATAATTCTTCCGGCAGTTTTTCAGGCCAGTCGACATAACCAGTAATACCCTCTAAGTCCGCGGCAATAAAAACTGTAAACATATAACCCCCTCCTTCCCTATGGTTATGCTTTAAAATAGAAAAAATATTATGGCAAATAATACTGGTTACATTATTTATGGATAGCTGATAACTAAATTAAGAAATAAATGCTCAAAAAAGGTACAGTTGCTGTCCATTTTAAGTCTATAAAATTTTATTATAATTTTTTTTAATCAAAATTGGTTTATAATGTTACAATTATTTTTTAATTTTAGGTATTCTTTCTGGTATCGGCCTTGCATATATATAAGAATCAATATTTTATAAATAGATACTCTGCTGGTATGGTGAGCTTCGTGGGTGAAAAATTAAGGATTGTTACTAAGAAAAGAATGTGCAAAGCCGCAAATCATCCTGTTGAGATAATTGAAATCTACAAGGATATTATCGACGGAGAGAATATTATTACCTCTTGTTTAACCGAGGTCAATTGCCTTAATTTTCGTCATTGTGAACACCCATGCAGATTGTCAATCAAATGCAATAATACACAGATGAAATGTTTTAAGCCCCTTTTAGTCTAAAATGAAAATAATATGAAAATGATATGAAATAAAAATAATAAAAAACCCGCGGTAAGTTTTACGCCGCGGGTTTTTACATGTGTTACATGTATTAATCAAGAGATTTTCATGCCCTTCAGGTCGAGCTTCAAGCCAGCTTTTGCCATCCTCCTGCGGACATAGGCCAGCTGCTTTTGCAGGGGGATATCCATGGGGCAGAAGTCATCGCACGCCATTAAGCCTACGCAGCCAAAAGCACCGTCTTCATTTCCTACAATTTCGAAGTATTCTTTCTCAGTCCGTTCATCGCGCGGGTCTAGCATAAAGCGGGAAACCCGGTTAATGCCTGTTGCACCAATAAAGTCTTCCCGGATATTGGCAGTAACACAAGTAGCCACACAGCAGCCGCATTCAATGCAACGTTCCGGCTCGTAAATTGCTTCCGCGACTTCGTTGGGCATCCTGACTTCCAGAGCATTGGGGTCAAACTTTTTACTGGTGTGAATCCAGGCCTCAGTACGCATCTGCAGATTTCTGAACCATGTGCCGGTATCCACGGACAGGTCGCCGATTAACTTGAATACCGGCAACGGCATAAGCGTGAAACGGCTGGGTAAATTCCTGGTCAGTGTTTTACATGCCAGACCCGGTCTTCCGTTAATCAGCATGGCACAAGAACCGCAAATAGCCGCACGGCATACGAAGTCAAACATCAAAGTGGGATCTTGTTTTTCGCGGATTTCGTTCAGCGCTACGAACAAGGTCATGCCTTCATACTCTTCCAGTGTATAATCCTGCATTCTGGGTTCGTCGCCGGGTATGTTGGGATTATAACGGAATATAGATATCGTTATTTTTCTGCTCATCTTTGCCCTCCTTGTACCACGTTATTTGCCCTTGGCAGGGGCTGCATGGGCGCTTGCTTCGCCGTATCCACGGTCGCCCGGGGGCATATA
This sequence comes from Pelotomaculum sp. DTU098, assembly GCA_001512635.1. GTDB lineage: Bacteria > Bacillota > Desulfotomaculia > Desulfotomaculales > Pelotomaculaceae > DTU098. The sequence continues at coordinate 4,983 of LFSA01000080.1, forward strand.
TGGACATGTGACAGGTTCGTAGTCAAGCGTGGGCAGGTCGGCCCCTTCCTTCCAGTAGGCCAGTGTGCGCTTGAGCCAGTTGACGTCATCCCGCTTCGGGTAGTCTTCCCGGAAATGAGAGCCCCTGCTTTCCGTACGCATTAACGCTCCATAGGCAATGCAGAGGGAGACACGGATCATACCGGGCATCCTGATAGCCTGTGCCAGTTCCGGGTTTGCTCCCTTGCCGGAAGAACGCAATCCTATCTTCAGCGAGCGCTTATACAGCTCCTGCAGTTTTGCGACACCTTCCTGGAGAGACTTGCCGGTCCGGAAAATATGCACGTGGTCCATCATGACTTGCTGCGCTGCAGCTCTGATTTCCCAAACATTCTCCTTACCGTATCTGCCGGAAATAAGGTTCTTGATCCGTTCCTCTTCTTTCTTGACAAAACTCTCAACCAATTTATAGTCATATTTCTGAGTTGCGCCAAGGGTGTACTTGGCAACTTCCTTGCCAATAAGATAACCTGCAGTGACCGTTTCCGCAAGGGAGTTACCGCCAAGACGGTTGAATCCATGCAGATCCCAACAGGCTGCTTCCCCTATGGCGAAGAGGCCTTTCAGACCGTAAGCAAAACCGTGCTTATTGGTCCGGACGCCGCCCATGGTATAGTGCTGGGTGGGCAGGACCGGTATAAGATCCTTGGCCGGATCCAATCCGTTAAAGTTCATGGCGATGGTAGCGATCTCACGCAGGTTTGTCCAAACCCACTTGCGGCCCAGGTGGCGAATGTCCAGCCACAAGTGCTGTGGGGCATACTTGCTCGACACACCGTAACCTGCCCGGATATGCTGGATCATCCGGCGGGAAACAACGTCACGGGAGGCAAGCTCTTTCTTCTTGGGCTCGTAATCTGGCATAAAGCGGTGCAGGTTCTTGTCTAGCAGGTAGCCGCCGTCTCCACGGGCTCCTTCTGTCATCAGGATCCAGACCGGAGGCATCCCCGTGGGGTGGAACTGTACCGCTTCCATATTGCCGAGGGGAACAAGTCCGGTATCCAGGGCAATGGCCATCCCTGTACCCTCATTTATGATAGCGTTGGTGGACGCAGCATACAGACGGCCGGCGCCGCCAGTGGCAATGATGGTGGATTTTGCAAGGTAAACATTGAGATCACCGGTTCTCAGGCACCTGGCCACTACGCCATAGCAAGTTTCACCGTCGTGGATGAGAGCGATGGCTTCCATCCTGTCGTGAACAGGAATGTTCATTTTACAGACCACTGTGTCTACGACAAACTGCACAGTGTGGCCGGTACCGTCCGAGGTGTAGCAGCAGCGCCACTTTGCCACACCACCGAAGTCACGGGCGGTGATCAAGCCCTCTTTATCTTTTGTGTCTTCAATTTCAACGCCGCTGGGCAATCTCTTTTTACCTGCGACAACCCGGTTCCAGGGCACACCCCAGTAATCGAGCTGTCTAATCATGATCGGAACGGTTTCCGTGAACATCTTGGCGACTTCCTGGTCACAGCCCCAGTCCGAGCCCTTGACCGTATCCTCAAAGTGAATTTGAGGGTTGTCGCCCTTTGCCATAGCCGCGTTTCCTAGGGAAGCCTGCATGCCGCCCTGGGCTGCCGTACTGTGGGAACGGCGTGGCGGTACCAGGCTCAGGATGATTACGTTTAAGCCAGCTGCAGCAGCCTCAATGGCAGACCGCTCTGCAGCAAGACCCGCCCCAACAACAACAACATCTGTTATAAACGTGTGTTTTGCACTCAATGTAGGGCACCTCCCGCTGGAACCATTTCAGCAAGTCTAATGAACATATAAAGAGCTCCAAATCCAATCACAAGGATAATGGCAGTAATGCCCTTCAAAACGTAACCCATCTTGTGGCGGTCAAACCAGCCCCATTTTACAAAAATGCGGTACAAACCAAAACCGGCGTGATATTCG
>LFSA01000102.1 GCA_001512635.1 Pelotomaculum sp. DTU098
TTTTTACCTGTTTTTACTGCTCCCTATACTGAAAACCCACATTAATTTTACTCATACAAAAACGCCTATTCTACATACCCCCTGTACTGGTTTAGTAAATTCTTTTAACTGGCTGCTGATGTAAAGGGACAGGCAGGCGCCTTGCGGTTAAGCCTTTTGGCGAAGTGCCTGGCCAGCCTTAACTATCCTTGAAACGACTTCACCTTTCCCAGAAAAGGAGCCTTCCGCAGTGGCTGCAGTAAACCAGTCCCTCTCCTTGCTTCAGGAGCCTCATGTCGTGAAAAGGAATCATCATCCGGCAACCCATGCAGGTACCTTTTTCCACCCGGGCCAGCGGGTCGTTGTATTTTTTCTTCATCTCAAGGTATTTTTTCCACAGGTCGACATCCATATTATCCAGCAGTTTTTGCCTTTGAAGCGGAATCTGGGCCAGCTGCTGCCTTATATTTTGCTGGTTGGCCAGGTAGGTGCCATACATTCTACGATAGTCCTCCGCCTTGGAACTAAGCTCTGCGCTCATTTTTTCCAGCTCTGCCTTTATTTTCTCAACATCTTCCATAAGGCCAAGGATCTCATCTTCGGTCCGGTTGACCATGCTTTTAAGGCTGTCCAGCTTTTTACTGCTGGTATTTATTTCTTTAACATTGGTGATCATTCCCCCGTACAACTTCTCACCAAGGCTCCGGACCTGCTCTCTTGCCGAAGTAGCGTCCAGTTCTTTGGCCTTTAAATCTCTTTTTAAACTTCTGTACTTTTCCTTTAACTTATTAAAAGCAACGCGGCCTTTTTCAATTTCATTCTTGAGCTCCTTCAGAGCCCCCGACATCTGTCCCTCCCTCAGCTTAATCTCAAGTACCCTCCTCCGATCGTCAAGGACCTGGATTTCCCATAACGGTTTTAATTCAGGCATACAATCTCTCCTCAAAAAAAGATTAAGGATAGGAAAAATTCCTATCCTAAAGATATGCGAAGGGGTCGGTGTTGGTTTGCGCCAGTATAATTTCCACGTCCATGTTCTTTTCACGGCAGCGGTTCGCCAGAAAACGCTGTAATACCGGTAGAACGACAGCTTCCGTAGCAAAATGCCCGGGGTCGATGAACTTCAGGCCTGCGGCCAGCATATCCTGGGCCGTATGGTACTTTACGTCACCCGTAACAAAGGTGTCCGCTCCAACTGTAAGGGCGTCCTGCCAGAAGTCAGCCCCGGCTCCGCCACACACCGCAACCTTCCGCACAGGACTGTCAAAGCTACCCCCCAGCCTTAGGACCGGCAGGCCCAGGACTGATTTTACTTTTTCCGCAAACTGCTGGAAGGAAACAGCCTCTTCCAGTTCCCCCAGCCGCCCTGCTCCGTAAGCCGGGCCGTTGTTAACCAACCCGTACAGGTCGTAGGCTACCTCTTCATAGGGGTGCGCTTCCAGCATGGCCTGCAACACCTGCTCAACCTTGCTTGCGGGAACAACGGTCTCTATTTTAATTTCTTCCACATGTTCCACTACGCCGGTTTTTCCGATGTAAGGATTGGTCCCCTCCAGGGGTTTAAAGGTACCGGTGCCCCGGGTAAGGAAGGTGCAATGGCTGTAATTGCCAATCCAGCCGGCGCCGGCCTCCGCCATGGCGTTGCGGACAGCCTCGCAGTGGTCAAGGGGAACAAAGACAGCCAGTTTCAAAAGGCGCTCCCTGCCGGACTGGTGCAGGACAACCTGGTTTTTTAAACCTAGCTCGTCGGCCAGAGCCTTGCTCACCCCGCCTGTGGCGTTGTCAAGGCTGGTATGGGCAGCATACACGTTAAGATCGTTTTTCACAAGGTAAGCTATTAGCTCCCCTGCAGGGCGGTCGAGACGGATGGACCTGGCCGGCTTGAACAACAGGGGGTGATGGCTGACGATGAGCCGGCAGCCCCTTGTTTTTGCCTCCCGGGCAACCCTCAGATCAACATCCAGGGTTAGCATGACCTTCTCAACTTCCACCCGGTGGTCACCCACCTGCAGGCCCGAATTATCCCAACTCTCCGCCAGGTTTAAAGGCGCCATCTCTTCTATTAAACGAAAAATATCACTGCACTTTACAGGCATCGGCCAACTCCCTCATCCGTGCTAGTTTTTCTATGAGCATAATCCTCTTCTCCCGGGCCACCCTGCTCCTGGAAGCAGACAGGCCGGTAAGGATCCGCTCGTATTTATCTATCATTTTTTCCAGGTAAACTGCCAGAAGCGGGTCCTTTTTCTCTATGAGCCTGGGGCCCAGTTCCAGGTAAAGCCGGTCTTCCGTACTTTCCTGGCCGGGTACGGCAGCCAGGATCACATAGATCCGGCCCTCTTCCTCCACCAGCTGTTCGTCCCAGAGCCTCCAGCCATTTGCGGCCAGCCAGAACCTTAAATCTCCTGCGTCTACCATGGGTTGGAGCACCAGCCTGGAGCATTGCTTCAAAACCTGGGGAGCAGCCGCCAGGATTTCCCGGATGGTGTTTCCACCCATCCCCGCCAGTACCAGGACTTCAGCTTCGCCTGGTTTCAGCACCTGCAGTCCGTCCCCCAGCCTGAGTTCGATCCGGTCCTTCAATCCATGCTCCTTGATCTTAATAGCTGCCGAGCGGAAGGGCCCTTCTTTAACATCCGTGGCTATGACCCGGGGGCAAATACCCTCCTTTACCAGGTAAACAGGCAGGTGGGCATGGTCGGTGCCGATGTCGGCCACAACGCTTCCGGCCGGTACGTAAGCCGCCAGTGCGGCCAAGCGCCCGCTTAATTCCATAAAAACTCCTTGGTTTATGTATGCTTTAGAACCAGTATAGTCCATTTTGTCTAAAAAAACAAACTTGTAAACCTCAATAATATTGAATGTTAAAGAAAAGTATAACGGGTTACGGCTTTTCCCCAAAAATCCGGCCTGGGCAGGCAGCCTTTTCAGAGGTGTACCTGAGTTAGTTGACTTGCTCCAGCGATGAATTGTATTATGGAGTAACAAAGAAGACGTTTCATAATTAGACATCCACCCGCTGGCGCGGCCCCAGCAGTAGTTGAAAATCCCATATCTCAGAGTGAGAAAAACAACCCTGTTCTGACGGGACCCTTCTGACGGGATTCTACGGAGGTACTATTAGATGGGTGTAGATAGTGAAGGCGCATTGAGAGAGCTTGCTTTTGAGAATCTAACGGGGGCCCTCTAAGATGGGTGATAAAGCTAAAAATAAAAAGTACCGGATCCTACCCAAAAAGATAGCCACCCTTTCCCTGGATGAGTTTGAAGCCCTGGCCACGGCCCTGATTGACAGGATCCCGGAAAGGCTTTGTACAGAACTTAACGGCGGCTTTCTGCTGCTGCCCGACGTAAAAAAAGACGGGGATTTTTATGTCATGGGTGAATACGTGGAAGACGAGATCATGGGCTGTTCGATTATCCTTTATTACGGCTCCTTCGTTAATTTTCTGGGAGATAGCAGTCCCGAGGAATGGGAGGAGGAACTCTGGGACACCATCGTGCACGAACTCCGTCACCACCTGGAATCACTGGCCGGGATGGACGATCTGGTCAGAGAAGAGATGGCCGAGATCGAGGCCTACTACAAAAAACACTAGACATTATTAATTAGGAACCTGGAGGAAAAATCATGCCCTTTGACGGACTTGTCCTGGCAGCCGTTCAAAACGAACTGGAAAAGAAATTGGCTGGCGCCCGCATCGAAAGGATCTACCAGCCCCAAAAAGATGAACTAATCCTTCTGCTGCACCGCCCGGGGAACCGGCAGCGGCTGGTCCTTTCAGCCAACGCCCAGAACGCCAGAGTTCACCTGACTGGTGTCTCCAGAGAAAACCCCATTACCCCGCCCCTTTTCTGTATGGTCCTGCGCAAACACCTGGAAGGCGGACGCATTCTTCATTTCGAGCAAGCCGGGCTGGAGCGGGCGCTGACCATCAGAATTGACTCCCGGGACGAGCTGGGCAACCCTTCGGAAAAACATTTGATCTGCGAGATTATGGGCAAACACAGCAACATCCTGCTGGTGGATGCTGCAACAGGAACTATTATTGACGGCATCAAACGCTACTCCCACACCGTCAGCAGGCACCGGGAAGTCCTGCCCGGCCGCCCTTACCTAGCCCCGCCGGCCCAGGGGAAGAGCAACCCTTTAAACTTAACCGAGGATGAGTTCCGGTTGATCTGCCTTGAATCTCCTCTGGATACGAACCTTGTGAAACTGCTTCAGAAAAACTTCGAGGGGCTCAGCACCCTCACCTGCAGGGAAATTGTATACAGAGCCAACCTACCGCTGGAAACCCTGCTGGACCACTGCGGAGATTATGAACTGAGATCCCTGTGGAAAGCCCTTCAGGGGGTGATGGCTCCCATAGCCCGGGGGGATTTTACCCCCTGCCTGCTTACCGGACCGCAAGGGGAGCCTCTGGACTTCGCTGCCATAGATCTGCAACATGCGGAATGGGGCAGAAGCCACGGAGAAATGAACTACCTGCTCGACGTTTTTTATACCACCAGGGAGAAGATTCAGCGATTCAACAGGGACAAAAAGGAGCTCTCCGCCTTTCTGAGCAAAGAGCTCGCCCGTCTGGAAAAAAAGCTCTCCATTTATACAGAAAGCCTTGCTGAAACCGCCGGAGCCGAAAAAATGAGGCTTTACGGGGAATTACTCTCCGCCAACCTCTACCGCCTGCAGCAGGGGAATGCACAAGTTGCGCTGGAAAACTATTACGAGGAAGGCAACCCCCTTGTTGTCATCCCCCTGGATCCCCAGCTCACTCCCTCGGAAAACTGCCAGGCTTATTTCAAAAAGTACGGAAAGGCCAAAAAGACCCGCCTGGCTGTGGAAGCAAGGATCGAGCAGGCCAGGGAAGAACTGGACTACCTGGAAGGGGTCAAGACGGCCCTGGAGCATGCCGGGGACTTGGACGAACTGGCTGAAGTCCGGCAGGAACTCGTGGAACAGGGTTATCTAAAGCCCCTGCCAGCCCTGCCGGGGGCCAAAAAGGTTAAAAAGGCAAAGAAGGAGAGGCACATTCCGAAACCCAGCGTCTTTTGCTCTTCCGACGGCTTTATGCTCTTTGCCGGCAAAAACAACAAGCAAAACGATTATTTGACCCTTAAGATGGCCAGTGATGAGGATATCTGGCTGCATACCCGGGAGATCCCCGGCGCCCACGTGATTATCCGGACGGAGGGAAAAGAGGTGCCCCCATCGACCCTGGCGGAGGCCGCAGGGCTGGCGGCTTTTTTCAGTAAGGCCAGGGGCTCAAAGAAGGTACCGGTGGACTATACCCTTAAGAAACACGTCCATAAACCCAGGGGCGCCCGGCCGGGCATGGTTATCTACGAAAACCAGAAAACCATCATGGCCGTGCCCGACAGGGAAGCGGCAGAAAGACTGGCTGTCCGGGAACCCGGCCAGAGCGGCCCGGCCGAAGAAGCCCTTTATGACTGAACACGGCAGCATTCATCTCACTGGGTAAGCGGCGTTTCTGCCCTGCAAAAAGCCGGCTTCACGCCTCTTACCCCTGCCGCTTTTTGCTTAACTTTCGTTCATACCTTTCTGCTACCGGGTTTCACGGCCGGAATGCCCCTTTTGCATAGCGGGCATTCTTCGGGAGCATAGGAAGTAGCCCTTGTGGTCAACAGCGCTTCCGTGCGCACGCCCAGTTCTGCCGTGCCACCGCTGCGGTCCACCAGGACACCAGCGCCCCTCACTTCGCCGCCCAGGTTGCGAACCACTTCAATGACCTCCCTGACCGAACCGCCTGTTGTGATCACGTCCTCCACCACCAGCACCCTTTCCCCCGGCTCCAGGGAAAAACCACGCCTTAATTTCATTACACCGTCTTCCCTTTCCGTGAACAGGCTCCGGGCGCCCAGGGCCCTGGCTACCTCGTAGGACACGATGATACCGCCCATGGCCGGGCCGACGACGGTGGCGATACCCTCACCGCTAAAGCGGGCGGCCAGTTCCCGGCAGAGCATCTCCGTGTATTCGGGGTACTGTAAAACCAGGGCACACTGGAAATACTGGTCGCTGTGCCAGCCGGAAGTCAGCAGGAAATGGCCCCAGAGCAGGGCCCCGCTACGCTCAAAAATAGATTGGACATCAGCTTCTGTCAGCATTGAAAACACCTCTTTTTATTTAGAGCCGGTAAAAACACTTTTATACCGGGCTGCAAGTTACCGTACTGAGGGTATCAGGTAACCGGTAAAATACTAAATGTGTTTTTACGGCCTACATCTTAATAAATTAACCCCTTTAAGGACCAGTTTTAAGCCATAGTAATTACTATTATACCTTTAACAATAGGCGTTCTGAACCTTAAATCTTTGACCTGTGAAAAATATTGGCCCAAAAGGGCCGTACAATAACCCGGGGCAAAGGGAAACTTTACACCCTATATAATTCAAACCGGCATTCGATAAGTCCTCCAATATTCCCGGAGCAAAGGAAAACCCGCGAGTATTTTCGCGGGCTCATCTAGAGGCCTCCCGGCCACCCTGCTTCTCGTTAAGATCGTAAAGATAAACTGTATCCATGCTTTAAAAAATATCTACAGATCTTGCCTCGGGATCCCAGTGGACTGTGGCACCAAGGTACTCGCCCACATAGCGAACGGGGATCATGGTGCGGTCGTTTCTGATAACCGGGCTGGTATCCATTCTCTTTGTTTGCCCGTTAACCACGGCCAGGGGTGAGTTTATTTTAAAGAAAAGGGTCGCTTCCTGTTTTGTAATGGTGATGGATTGATCCCTGGGATTCCATTCCACTACGGCGCCCAGAGCCTCTACAATTGCCCTCAGGGGCACCATCAACCGGTCGTTTTCGTCAATGTAAGGTGGGGAATCAAAGGCCACAGGCTTTCCCTTAACCAGGACCGTGATTTGCTTCTGGGTTTCCCCGCCGGTCCCCAGGCCGTCCCTGCCGTAAATCAGGTAATTTTCCCTTTCTTTTTTAAACTGGTCCAGGCCCGGAGTATAGTTTGCTACTATCTGTTGGGGTGAAAGCCCTGCTTCCAGGTACTGCCCGATTTTATCCGTTCCCATAATTTTGTCGAACATGACCACCGTCTGGCCGCTCTTGGGAACGGTAAACTGGTTTAAGGAACGGGCGTAGGCCAGGGCGTAAATACCGGTTTTGGCCGGGTTAAAGGTATGGTAGTCCACAATCTTCAAGCGGACTCCTCCTTCCTCTCCCCTGTCTTCCGGGATAAAAACCACTCCGGGCAGCCCCGCCTGATTCAGCAAATCCGCAAACTTCTGGGAATCTATGCCCTTGCCGCCAATCCACTTGAATTTATCGGCTTGATGGATACCGGTTCCTTCCCCTAGCCCGGTGGCCATATAGCCGAACACGGAATCAATGTCCGGAATATTCGGGGATGTCTGGACCCAGGGCAGCCCCGTATCCTGGAAAATCATATCCCTGGTGTAGCCTTCCATGGGCACCACCACAAGGTCAGCGTTAATTTTCCGGTTAAAAAACAGGGCCAGTTCACCGGCTGTCATTCCGTGGGCCATGGGCAGGTTATCGACACCGACAAAGCTCAGGAAGGGATCCTCCAGCACCGGACCTTCAACAGTCCTTCCGCCTAGCGGGTTCGGCCGGTCAAGCACCACAATTGTCTTATTGTATTTTTTGGCCGCCTGCATACAGTAATTCAACGTAGACATGTAAGTATAGGACCTTGCCCCGATGTCCTGGATATCAAAAAGCAGCAAATCGATATCCTTCAACATTTCCCCGGTAGGCATTCTGGTCTGGCCATACAGGCTGTAGACAGGAATACCCAGTTCGCTATGGGTATAAGATTCCACGTATTCTCCAGCCTTAGCGGTTCCGTCAATGCCGTGCTCCGGCCCGTAGAGCGCCACCAGGCGGGTGGAAGGGTCTTCGGCCAGCAATTCAATGGTGCTCTTACCCTGCCCGGTTACACCGCTTTGGTTTGTAACCAGGCCCACTTTTTTGCCTTCAATCAAAAAGTGGTATTCAGACATCAGCCGCTCATTGCCCAGTTTCACCACAGGAGTTGACTGGCTGGCTTCAAGCACCCCCGTGCCGGCAATTACAGCACATATTAACAATAAAATCACAGCGTTTTTCAGTTTCATATTTTCTCCCTTTCGTCCTTGTAGGGCAGCTGTTCAGAAATATCAACTGTCCCACCGGAACTGCTAATTATATTAAGTTAATTACGGTGCAGGATAAGTTACTTTTACCTCACGCCGGGCAGGGTCCCACTCTACCTGGCAGCCCAGATTTTCAGCGATAAACCTTAAGGGAAGCATGGTTCTTCCGGGTAATACAATAATTGGCTTGACATTTGGATTGTAGACATCAATGGGTTTGTACAGGCCGTCTACCATAGCGTAGTTTCTCTCGATCCAGAGTTCAATCCTGGTTCCTTCTAAAGCTATGGTAACCTTTCGCTCGTCGTTATCCCATTCCACTCTGGCGCCCAGTTCCTCCGCTACGTAACGGATGGGAAGAAGGGTGCGGTCTTCCATGATAAAGGGAGCAGTATCCATGGTTTTGAGCTTGCCATTGACATAATAGGATGGGTCACCGATGAAAAGCCTGATAATTGTCTCGCCTTCACCGGTGGTAGCGCTGGCTTCGTTGGAGTACGGCGAATTACCCTCTTCGTTGTAAGCCCTCACCCGGTAGTAATACCTGGTGCCGGCCTCCAGACCCTTATTGGTATAGCTGGTCACGTTCTTCCCAACCGTGGCTATCTGGGTGTAGCTACCCCCGGATTTCTTACGCTCAATCTTGAAGCCGTCTTCATTGTCCGATTCGTCATCCCAGGTCAGCTTGATCTCCGATGAGGAGATGGAAACAGCCTCCAGATCTCCCGGCGTATCGGGCACCTTTTCCTCTCTAGCTGTAACCGCGGTGACCTCGTTGGAGTAAGCTGAGTTCCCGGCATCGTTGTAGGCGCAGACCCGGTAATAATAAGTGGTACCTGGCACCAACCCGCTGCTGGTATAACTGGTGGCGTTCGCTCCCACCACTGCTACCTGGCTGTAGCTTCCATCTAATGTCCTTCTCTCAATCTTAAATCCTTTTTCGTTATCCGACCGGTCTGTCCAGCTCAGGTCAATCCGGGTTGAACTAACTACCGTGGCCTTAAGATCACCGGGCGCTTGGGGTACGGCTTCCCATGTAATCGCGCTGGCCTCGTTGGAATAAGCCGATTCACCCTCGCCATTATAAGCCTTAACCCTGTAAAAATAAGTAACGCCGGGGAGCAGACCTGTATCGGCAAAGGTCGTAGTGTTCGGCTCCAGGGAAGCAATTTCGGCAAAGCTCCCGGTCGAGGAACTTCGTTCAACGATAAACCCTTTCTCATTGTCAGACCTGTCAGTCCAGCTTAAATTGATTTGAGAATCTGAAACAGCGGTTGCCTGAAGATTTGAAGGCGCCTGAATTTCGGCTCCCTCTGCTCCCGTCAACCCTGCTACTGCAAATACAAGGCAGCAAAACAAAATTGTGAACAAAAAACGATTCACTTTTTTCATATAAGCACCTCCATCAGAACAATAGAAAATTTTAAAGCTAGACTTCAATCACCCCTCTTTTATTTTTAACTAACTGGTTGACCGGCTAATATCAGAAAAAGCCTGGTTAAAGTCTCTTAAAATACAAAAGTAACCCGGCCTGGAGACCTCTTTTAAACCCGGTAATCCTATTAATTGGTAATCCTTTTAATTATTGAGGACCTTGCAGGCAAGTAACAGAAAACTGCCGGGTGATTGTCAAGATTATAATCTGGAACTAACGGTATCAACGGCTTATGACCTCATATTATTAGACGATTAAACAGGTTTATTAGTTTTCCAGCAGGGCCTTTTTTTAAAATAAAAAAGAAAGAGGGTAAACATTTATACATGTGAGATTGAGAAACGTTTGAAAATGAGCTGCGGGGGGTGGATTACCGGTAAAAGTTTCCTTGCGGCGAAAGCCGGCAAATCCGGGCAAAGTGGCGGGGTGGAGGATATTTGAGGATATTACCCTGGCCTTGTAGTCTACAGCTCTTATTAGAGAAACCTTAGCCGGAACACTTAACCCGGAATTTTTATTAGTTTTAAAACATTTTTATAAAGCAGCTTTTCCTTTAGTTCCTGGCTTAAAAAATCCGCATTCTTGATTATATCCACATACTTTTTCTGTTCCCGCCAGGGGCTGTCCGTACCGAAGAAGAAATAATCTTCATTTTGCTTGAAAAGCTGCCGGGCATGTTCGTCCAGGAGCATTTTTTCCAGAACAAAAGCAAGGTCATAATAACACTGTCTGGTGCCGTATAATTCCAGTATTTTTTCCCATTCGCCGTCGCCTCCGGCATGGGCCAGAACTATTTTTGAGCCTTGAAAGTCTTTTAGAATGTTTGAAAACCTTTCAATGGTGGCAAAATCGGAATCCGGCAGGCTCAGATCATGACCGGCGTGGAAATAGAGGATTAAATCGTTGTTCAGGGCTTCTTCATAAACCCTGTAAGCCTCCCTTGAATCACCGGGAAAGCCCTGGTAGGCAGGATGAAACTTGAGCCCCTGAATACCCGCTTCCTTTGCTTCTTTGATCAACTCCCTATACCCGGGATCATAGGGATGAACCGAGCTGAAAAAGATCATCCGGCTGGAACGGTCTTGCATCTGCTTGACCCATTGTAAAATACTCCTTCCCTGTCCCGGATTGGTAGCCACAGGTAAAACCACTGAAAAGTCAACACCGGCATTATCCATAGAAGCCAGCAGGTTATTATAAGTCCCGTCGGTATGGGCATCCACCAGACCCCTTGCATTTTTTAAAATGGTACTGATTGCCCTTTTCGCCACTGCATCAGGATAAATATGCGTGTGAGCGTCTATAATCATGGCATTTCCTTTTCCTATAAGTAATATTTCTTTATCTATATCTCTATCTATCCATACATTTTTCTATAGGTTTATTTCACTTCGCACTTTATTTCACTTCAGCCGGGCTGATCTCCTTCAGTATTTCCCGGATGGCCTTTACCGGATCCAGCGCTGCCGTGACCGGCCTGCCCACCACTAGATAGGTGGCTCCCAGCTCCATGGCCTGAGCGGGGGTCATGGTCCGCTTCTGGTCATTTGCCGCCGAGCCGGCCGGGCGCACGCCCGGTGTGATGATGACAAAGTCCGAACCGCAGGCCTTTCTTATTGCCGTGATCTCCTGGGGTGAGGCCACCACCCCGTCCAGGCCGGACTCCTTAGCCAGCCGGGCCCAGGCAGTGACCCGCTCCTGTAATAAGCCCGGGATCCCCAGCTCGTTGTTGAACATTTCCTGGTCGATACTGGTCAGAACGGTTACCGCCGTAACCAGGGGGCGCTCCGTCCCGTTAACTGCCGCTTCTTTCCGTACTGCCTCCGCC
>LFSA01000108.1:0-4410 GCA_001512635.1 Pelotomaculum sp. DTU098
TACCGGGGAAGCTTACCAGGTCGATGCTCAGGCCGCTGTCGCTGTCGTCATCCACTGCGCCCCAGCGGGCGTTTTCGGGCAGTTCCAGGGTCAGTGTCCGCCCATTGATAAGGCTCTCGGCAACGGCTTCCTTGATCACGATGTCGGCAATGACCTGCTCCAGCATGCCGGCGTAAATGGTGGGAACATCGCCGTCAACTTCGATGGTGGCTTCATAGGTTCCGTACACACCCACCGTCAACTGGGAGGGGGTGATGTCGCTCTTGCCGGAGACCTTGGCAATGATGTCGCCGGTCTTGGCGTCGGTTTCATCGTCCACAACAATATCAATCTTCAATTCGATGCTGGTGGCTTCGTCGGTTCCCTTGAAATTGGCCAGGTTGAAGATTAACTCGTCTTCATCAATTTCAAGGGCACCACCTTTTAGTTCTCTTTCAAGGTCTTTATCGCCCCAGATGGTTTGGAGGCTATTATAACTATTACCCCAAACAAAACCGCTGGGCAGTCTGATTTTCAGGGATTCAGACTCGTCTTCGAAGGCCCCTGCAGTATCCTCAGTGATCCGGAAAGTAACCGAATCTCTGTCGCTGAAGGAGTCGACGCTGCTGACGCTGATGGTGATCTGCCCGCCGGATACGTAACCAACAGTTACGGAACCGTCGGCAAAACCGGAACCGCCGGGTGCGTCAAAGATCATTTCGATGGCGCCGTCAAAGCCGTCAGCCACGAAAATGTTCTTGGGGTAGATGTAGAAGTAGCAGTCATTCCCGCTGTCGGGCGTGCCGGTAACTTCAATTTTTACCTCTTTGTCGCTGATCATGGTAACTTCCAGCATGTTTACGTCGCCGGCCAGGCCGTTGTCATCACCGGAGTATACCTTTGGAATCAGGATGTAGTTGCCGTCTTCCTGACCGTAAAGGGTGTTGTCGTTGTCAAGAATTCTTCCAGCCCAGTCATCATTGGTCATGGCTGTGTCTTTAGTGCCGGCCTGCGCCCAGACAAAGTCGCCGGGCAGGCGGAAGGTCATGGTGTCTCCTTTTTCCAGTCCGCCGGCTGTCACCTGGGCAAATACTGTTCCCAGAGCCGTGGTTTTGTCATCGTCCACGTTGGGAGCTGAAAGAACCGAGTAGCCGGTTGCTGCTCCAGCGGGGGCCGCCATGGGCACCAGCATGCAGACCAGGAAAGACAGAGTAAGTAGAATTGAAAGTGCTTTTCTTTTCAGCTTCACAAATTTCCCTCCTAAACATTATTTTTTAAAATGAACCGGTAACATTACTACCGGTGGAACCGGTAAACCTGCCTTTATCCATCCCCCCTTGTATCAATAATAAAAGTTTGCTGGCATAATTAAGCTGAAAACACTACTGGATATGGACGTGAACCTTATAATACGGAAGGTAGTCAACAAGGCCAGGAAGAACAATGCATAGGATAGCTGACTCCTGCCTAACCGTTTCAATCCTCCTCGTCTGCTACCTGATTAGTTAGACAGCCGGTTGACGCTAAAAGTTCCGTCAACAAAAATTTTTTTTGGGAATTTAAAGTCAAAAACACGCAGGGTACGTTGTTGCGAAATTTTTAAGACCGCTTCCCCTGTTATATTAAATGGATAACCCTTTCTCCCCCTCGAACACGGGAGCATCCGGATGATTCTAAATGACCCTGAAATACATATTCTTATGTCCTTTTATATCTATTTTAATCTCCTTTCATCTCCACCGCTGCCGCTTTAGTGTTAGGATGTCCAGTCTGGTAAATAATGTCATTCCTTCAGTCCTTTACGTTGGTGCCGTTTTAACGGCACGGTAGTCCAACCCATAATTATTCTTGCAAGCCGGCGAACCACGCATCAGGACACTGCTTTAATTAACCTGCCGGAGAGCTCCCAGCCGGTGACCGGGGTTGATTGCACGGTGTGGCTGCATATGATATTATCTTACATAAGCTGATTAATAGTTAACTAATGAAACTATGCTTTGCAAACCGGTTGTGCTGAATAAATTGTATGAAAAAGTTGCACAGCGCCTCCCGGGGCCGGAACTTTTCCGCCCTACCTGTGTCTAATAAGGTAAACGGGGGGGTTCTGTGTTATCAGGAGTGGCTTCCCGTGCATGATCCCAAAACACTGGTGATAAAAGCTCAATCAAATGATCTGGGCGCCTTCGAAGAACTGGTAAACCTTTACCAGAACAAAGTTTACGGTCTCTGCCTGCATCTGACCGGAAACCCGGATGACGCCCAGGACCTGGCCCAGGAAGCTTTTATCAGGGCCTATAAAGCTCTGGGCAGATTCCGGAATGAAGCTGATTTCGGTACATGGATACACCGGATTACGGTGAACGTGTGGTTGAATCTACAGCGCAAGAACAACGGACGCAAATCCGTTTCCCTGGACGAACCCTACCCTTCCGATAAAAGCGGCGGCCTGCAGCGTGAGGTAGCCGCCCTGGACGGGGATCCGCTGCAGGCGCTGGAAGAAAAGGAGTTTCGCGGCCTCGTCCGCACAACTTTGCTGGGTCTCTCGGAAGAACACAGGGCCGTACTGGTGCTGCGGGAGATCGAAGGATACAGCTACGAAGAGGTATCGCGCATGCTCAACTGTTCCCTGGGGACGGTCAAATCCCGTCTCAGCAGGGCGCGGGAAGCTATGCGGCGCGAGATGACAAAAAGGTCGCGGGAAGCCGGAGAGGCTTGACCCGCAGCCGGGGAAAGCAGGTGAGACGGGATGGATTGCCGCAAGGCAGAATATTACATCAGACAACGCCTGGACCAGCTTCTTTCAGAGGAAGAAAATGCCGCGCTGGAGCAGCATCTGGCGTGCTGTGAAGCCTGCGCCGGCGAGCTTGCCCTGCAGGAGCGGCTGTCCATGACCTTGCGGGAACTGGGTAGGGAAGAAATACAGGCCCCGCCGGCTTTGAGTTCTCTAATCATGAACAATCTCAGGCCACAGCGGCGCAGCACCCTGGCCTGGCTGCCCGTAGCCTGGCGCAAGGCCGTAGCCGCAGCAGCGACCCTGCTGTTGCTGGCAAGCGGGTCGGCCGGCGTTATGAACGGGCTGAAGCTGGCCGGCAACGGAAATAACATTGTTATGGAGTCACCAACGCCAAATGTTGCCGCAGTTCCGGAACCCGGCAGCGCCGGCGGAACTACTGCTCCTGTTGACGTGGCTAGTAATGATAATGAGGCTAATCCAGGCGGAAGCGATCCTGGCAATGCCCCGGGAACCATATCACCTGAAACCGGTGAAGCGGACAAACCCGGCGGAAACCAGATCAGCAGTCCCCTTGCTGTTGCCCAAAACCATCAGCAAACAGGAAACTCCGGCAGCCCTGAGGGCGACATACCCGCCGCTGAACCGGCAGGCAACGGGACGGGAATTTCCGCCCCTGGCCCGGGGAGCGACAGGGTTCTCCTGAGTGACGAGATGAAAGTTACCAGCACGGTTCTAAAAATAACCGTCGACGACCTCACCACCGCCAGAACCAGGGCAGCTTCCCTGGCTGCGGGAGTAGGCGCCGCAACCCAGGTTTTTCCAGAACAGACCAGCGGAAAAACAGTGCTGGTAATGCGCTTCACAGTGGATTCGGACAAGGCCCCCTATTTGACGGAGGTACTGTCCGGCCTGGGGACGCCCTTCCACAGGCAGGATGAAAAACGCGACCTCCTGCCCCTTTACAACGAAACAAAGGTCCAGTACAACGAACTTCTGGAGCGCAGGGACGCAGCTACAGACAGCGGGGAACGGCGTCAGCTGGAAATTCAGGCCGCTTCCTATAAACAGCTGCTGGATGCCTGGGAAGAGGAGGCAGGCAAGCAAGTAATCAACCTCTGGCTGGAGAACAAATAGTAAGGATAATGAATGTAAGAATCATGAAAGAAGAAATAACCACGGAACCGGCTGAAACAGCCGGTTTTCCTCTTTTCAGGCGCTGGAAGACAGTTTTCTCTCACCTCTGCTTGCCTGGTTGAAAGGCCGGGGCTAAGGCAAATCATATCTCATTCAAATCATATCTCATGTTACTGCAGGTGACAGCAGGTGACAGGGGACGTTTCTCCCGTCACCCTCCAGCACCTTTCCTGCCCGGCGGGAAGCGGGTAATAGAAAAAACGGTTGATTTGGGGGCCATTTTTAAAGGCCCTGGAAACTCCCACATTTACCGGATGCAGGTAACTATTGTCCGGTCAGGCCCGTATGTTATAATATACCAGGGCTCCTGCGAAGGTACTTGGGTTTAAATCTTGATGTCTAAACAGGGAGGTGAAAATCTATTAATTAAACTAAGAAAGTTAGTGTAAAGCCCCCCTTGAATTAATCGTTTTCTTATAGTTTAATGATTGTTTAATTAAGATTAGGAAGGTGAAGGACAGTGAAAAACATTAAAACAGCCCTCCTCCTGGGAGTTTTCCTGG
>LFSA01000108.1:4576-5146 GCA_001512635.1 Pelotomaculum sp. DTU098
CATTGAAATGGTCAACGTGGACAGGGTTAACCTGAACTGGCTTTCCAAACCGGTGCGTCTGGTTTTCTCCTTTGACGGGATCGACCATAAAAGAGCAAGTCAATTAAATACCGGCCTGTCCCTGGGCTACTTCAGAATAGGCTACTGCGCTCCCGGAGAAAGCAACTGGGTGGAACTGCCTTCCCAGGTTTTCTGGAACGGCATCAAGGGGGTCGTGGAAGCGGAGGCTACGCAAGGGTCGGGCCGCTACGCGCTTTTGTGGTCTTATCAGCCCGGCGCGCAACTGAGTCCTATTGCCAAGGGTATCCGTCTGATGCTTAATAACACAGTCGTCCAGTCCGAACCACCCCCATATATCAACGGCGGCCGGACCATGGTGCCGCTGCGGGTAATCGCTGAAAACCTGGGTGCCCGTGTGGAATGGGACGCTGCGGAGAAGCGGATCGATCTGGTCAGAAATGTTGATAAAATCCAGCTCTGGATCGGTAAGCAGGTTGCCCTGGTCAACGGCAAGAGTTTGCTTCTGGACGTACCGCCGGAAATCAAGGGCGAGCGCACCTTTGTGCCCCT
>LFSA01000105.1 GCA_001512635.1 Pelotomaculum sp. DTU098
GGGACCAAACCCGGCTCCCTCGTAAAAGGTGGCGCGAGGACCCCCTCCCCATGCTGCGGACGACGATTGCGCCGAAAACGGCAGCGCAAAGAGAACGGCTGCTGGACGCTCTTACGCAACTTGCGGATACTGACCCGCTTTTGCGTTGCGAAGTGGATTCCATCACCCATGAGATCATTCTTTCTTTTTTGGGCCGGGTGCAGTTGGAGGTTGTTTCCGCTTTGCTGTCGGAAAAATACAAGCTTGAAACAGTGGTAAAGGAACCCTCCGTCATTTATATGGAGCGGCCGCTCAAAGCAGCCAGCCACACCATCCATATCGAGGTGCCGCCCAACCCGTTTTGGGCATCCATAGGACTGTCTGTTACACCACTCTCGCTTGGCTCCGGTGTACAATACGAGAGCCGGGTTTCGCTGGGATACTTGAACCAGAGTTTTCAAAACGCTGTCAGGGATGGTATCCGTTACGGGCTGGAGCAGGGCTTGTTCGGCTGGAACGTAACGGACTGTAAGATTTGCTTTGAATACGGGCTTTATTACAGTCCGGTCAGCACGCCGGCGGACTTCCGCTCATTGGCCCCGATTGTATTGGAACAGGCATTGAAGGAATCGGGGACGCAGCTGCTGGAACCTTATCTCTCCTTCATCCTCTATGCGCCCCAGGAATACCTTTCCAGGGCTTATCATGATGCACCGAAATACTGTGCCACCATCGAAACGGCCCAGGTAAAAAAGGATGAAGTTGTCTTTACTGGCGAGATTCCCGCCCGCTGTATACAGGCATACCGTACTGATCTGGCCTTTTACACCAACGGGCGGAGCGTATGCCTTACAGAGCTGAAAGGATATCAGGCCGCTGTCGGTCAGCCGGTCATCCAGCCCCGCCGTCCAAACAGCCGCCTGGACAAGGTGCGCCATATGTTTCAGAAGGTAATGTAAAGATACATAATCGTCAAGACGGCAACAATCAGAAGTTATGGAGGGTAACAATGGAATATAGTAAGGAAGATTTAATGGAAGCAAAAAAGCAAATTTGGGGAGTGGGAGAGAACATGGGAACAGAGGAAAGTAAAAAAATCTGGGAGGAGAACGCACAATTTTGGGATAATGCAATGGGTGACGAATCTAATGAATTTCACAGAGAGGTAGTGCGTCCCAAAGTAACGGAACTTCTATCTCCTAATCCTGCGGATTACATTTTGGATATTGCGTGTGGCAATGGAAATTATTCTTCGTATCTTGCACAAAGAGGCGCTTCGGTTGTCGCTTTTGATTACAGCAAAAAAATGATAGAATTGGCTAAAAGACGGCAATCACAATATGCAAAACAAATTGAATTTTGTGTGGCGGATGCGACCGATAGAAAAAGTATATTAGAATTAAAAAGAAATCGAGCCTTTACGAAAGCAGTTTCTAATATGGCAATTATGGATATTACGGATATTGAACCACTTCTTATGGCTGTTTATGAACTGTTGCAGGAAAGCGGAATTTTTGTCTTTGCAACGCAACACCCTTGTTTTGTCACGTTGACTGAAAAATATATGACACCGCACAGTTACTATGATATAGCGATTGAAGGGCAACCGAAAGAGCAGATTTATTATCATCGTTCCATACAAGATATTTTTAACCTTTGTTTTAGAGCTGGATTTGTCATTGATGGATTTTATGAAGAATGTTTTAAAACCAACAAAGAAATTCCTATGGTAATGATAGTAAGGCTTAAGAAGGTAAAACGTGATAGCTTAAAATAAATTCAAGTTTGTCGGGTAAATAGCAAACCCAGCCGAGCCAGTCAACGGTCAAGATGAACGGCGCATATGCGCAGCCGTTGACAGCCCCGCCCGCCTTTGCTGGTAGGCAATCAAGGGGCGACAGCAAGAAGTGCCACCGCCCCGCACTATTATTCAGAAAGGGGAATTTCCATGACCGACCAGATAGCCTATCAAGAATATATCCAGCGCAGGTACAACGCCTTTTGCAAGACTGTTATCCGCTGTGCCGCCTTGGACAAGATTTTGAAGCTTAAACGGCAATGGGAACGGCAAGTTTCCCTTGACTATCTGATGAACGAGAAGTTTGTCCAGTTTGCCGCGTCGGAGCCGGACGAGGAATACCCATTTACCGTCTGCGGTCAGACCGTCCTGCTCTGCAACGCCGCCCTTGCCGACGCGATCTCTGTTTTGCCGGAGCAGACGCGGGAAGAAATCCTGCGCTATTACTTTCTGCGCCAGCCGCAGCGCGTGATCGGCGCGTGTATTGGCCGGTCACGCAGCACAGCGGGGCGGCATATCCAGCTTGCCTTGCAGCGGCTACGCGAAGAAATGGGGGTGAGCCGGTATGAGTAGACTTCTCCCCTATGAAACAATCCTCAAAGCCCGTGAGGGCGACCCAGAAGCCGTGAACGCTGTCCTGCTCCACTACGCCGGATATATCCGCTATTTCTCAAAAGTGAACGGGCAGGTCAACGCCGAGGTGGAGGACTATGTAAAGCAGCGGTTAATTGACTGTCAATTCAAGTTCCGGCTTGACGAACCACCGGACAAGTCATAAAAACTGAATACCAGCCGCCACCGACGCGGCCAGCGAAAGCAGTAAGTCTTGAAAAAGATTTACTGCTTTTTTTGTTGTCCGGCTCCGCTCCCGGCCATTTTGCCCCCTGCCGGTTGTAGTAGTAAGCGAGGAGGGAATTTTTCTGCCCTGGTGTTTGGCATTTGGAGCATTTACCCGTAGTAGAGGGCAAAGAGAAAGGATTTCTCCAACACCGGGTAGAAACCACTGCGTCCGGTGTCATTTTAGCGAAAGCGGGCAGGAATGCCCTTTACAGGATTAGTAGTAGCAGAAAAAGAGAAACAAACTTTTGTGGTTGCAGTTTTCCAAAAAAGTGGCGGACGGAAGTGAGAGAAAGTTTGCAGTCACGGAGAGCAAGTTTCTACCACGGTGCCAAAATCCGCAATTCTGCAGTTTTGCCCCTCGCGGGAAACTTGTTGGGGAGTGCCTTCCCCAAACCCTGCTCATGCGCCCTTACGGGCGAGAAAGGAGGTCACACCATGCGAAAGAAATACAACACGCCCCACCGCAGCCGCGTTGTGAAAACCCGGCTGTCCGAAGATGAGTATGCCGACTTCACAGCGCGGCTTGCGCCCTATGGTATCAGCCAGTCCGAATTTCTCCGGCAGGCGATACGGCGGGCGACCATACGCCCGGTTGTCCATGTGTCG
>LFSA01000120.1 GCA_001512635.1 Pelotomaculum sp. DTU098
GCTCTTAACTGCTGCAAGTATAAACCAAATAACAGGTAAAATCAAGTTACAATAAGCATAACCGGGAAATACTCAACTGGCAAAACCCCTTGCTTTTTCTTAAAAATAATTCATGGGATTGACCGGGTTGCCGTTTACCCTGACCGAGAAGTCCAGGTGCGGGCCGGTAGAAAGTCCCGTGCTTCCTACTTTGCCAATGGTTTGGCCTTTCTTGACCTCAGCGCCCACCGAGACCAGCTGGGCAGACAGGTGGGAGTAGAGGGTGGTCAGGCCGCCGCCGTGGTCGATCATGACTACTTTGCCGTACCCGCTCATGGTTCCCACATTAATTACCACTCCGTCCTGGGCAGCCACCACCGGTGTACCTGTAGGGGCCGGTATATCAATGCCGTTGTGCATCCTTGTGGTTCCCAAAATGGGATGCTTGCGGTTGCCGAAGTAGGAAGATATGCTCGTATGGCCCGGCACCGGCCAGGCAAATGCCCCTGTGGCCTGGGGACGGTCGCTCTTGGCGCGCTGCCGCGCAATCTCCCTTAAAATTTCCTGCTCCTGGGCTTCCAGCCGCGCTGCTTCGGCTTCAAGATCCCACATGTCTTCCTTTGCCTTACGCAACAGTTCATTTTTCTCTTTTTGTTTGGCCTCCAGTTCCTGGCGAACCCTGTTCTGTTCCTGGATCATAGCCAGCAACCTTTGTTGCTGGGATTCCAGGGATTGTTTCTGCTCATTTATTTTCTCGCGGGCCGCCCTGACCTCGTTAACAATTTCCACATCCTGTTCCACAACCAGCTTCAACAATTCGTAGCGGTTTACAAAATCGTTAAAGTCCTTTGCTCCCAGAAGGACCTCCAGATAGCTGACACTGCCTGCCTGGTAGATGTGGCGCATTCTTTTATTCAAATCTTCGGTACTCTTGTTGAGTTTCTTTTCAGTTTCCCGCAAGGCCTCTTCAGTACGGCGCAGGTTTTCCCGGGCGTTGGAAAGGCTTTTTTCCAGGTCCTTGACTCTCAGCGTGCTTTCATCAATTGACCGGTTGAGAGAAGCCACCTGGTTGGCGTAATTATTGACAACACCCCTGGCTTGTTCCGTCTCTTTTCTTTTCTGGTTAAGCAACTGCCTGGTCTGCTGCAACTTTGCATCCAGATCGTCAGCAAAGGCCAGCCCCGTTCCCAGCAGAAAGGACAGAAGCACTCCCAGAATGATTGTCCTCTTTTTTAAAAAACAGGAAAACAAAGCTATCCATCCCTCCCGGTTTTAGTAACCAGTTTACTAAGCGTTTAAAAACTTGCGCAAACTTATTAAACTGCCCAAGGCCCCCAGGGCCAGGCCCAGGACCAGGAGGCCCTCCAGCATGGGCACAAGTAAACTGTGGTCGGTTACCAGCTGCATAAAGGGTAGAGATACCTGGATGTTTTTAACTAAAGACTGGTAACCGTAATAAACGGCCACCACCGCAAGCAAGGCTCCGGCCAGTCCCAGGAACATCCCTTCCAGCAAGAAAGGAAAGCGCACGAACCAGTTGGTTGCTCCCAGGAATTTCATGATCCCGATCTCCTTGCGCCGGGCAAAAACAGAAAGGCGAATGGTGGTCGCAATCAGGAAAACCGCTGCTATAGCCAGCAGCACCATTGTTACCAGCCCGGCGGTACGGACCCAGCGGCTTAAGTCCAGGAGTTTTTCCACCACACCCTGACCGTAGCGAACCTGATCAACCCGGGGATAGGCCGCCAGTTCCCTGGCCAGGGGCACCACCTGTTCCACCGTTTGGGTTTTTATGCGGAAGGTGTCGGGAAGCGGGTTCTTTTCTTCGAGGCCCTCCAGGATATCCCCTTGCTCCCCGAAGTTTTCCTGCATTTCTTTAAGTGCCTCTTGCTTGCTGACGAATTTCAACTCCGCTACTTCGGGTAGAGACCTTAGCGCGGCCTCCAGTTCCTTAATATCTTCAGGCGTAGTTTCATCTTGCAAAAAAACACTTATTTCAACGCTGGACTCAAGGTTTTCAGCAATCTTGTTGGCATTCATGACCACCAGCAGGGAACTTCCGAGAATAAGTAATGATACGGCCACAACCCCGATTGACGCCACCGACAGCCAGCTGTTGCGCAGGACGGAGTAAAAGGCCTCGCGAAAATAATAAGCGATGGTGCTAAGCCTCATGGCGGTAGACTCCTTTTTCCTCGTCCCGCACAATCCTGCCGTCAACCAGTTCAACAACACGCTTCTTCATGTGATTGACAATATCCCAGGCGTGTGTAGCCATGATGATTGTGGTACCGTGCAAGTTGATATCATCAAGCAGCTTCATCAACTCCCAGGAGGTTTCCGGGTCCAGGTTGCCTGTGGGTTCATCCGCAATGATCAGGACGGGGTTATTTACAATGGCCCTGGCCACGCATACCCGCTGCTGTTCTCCACCGGAGAGATGGGCCGGAAAAACGCCGGCTTTGTCCGAAAGACCCACCATCTCAAGCACAGCGGGCACAGCCCTTCTAATCTCCCTTTTGGATGCTCCTATGACTTCCAGGGCAAAGGCTACATTCTCATAGACAGTTTTCTGCGGCAGGAGGCGAAAATCTTGAAAAATCATGCCGATGGAACGCCGCAGGTATGGGATTTCCCGGGGCCTCATCCGCACCAGGCTTTTTCCGCCGAAAATTATTTGGCCTTTGGTAGGAAACTCTTCCCGGTACAATAGCTTCATCAGTGTTGTCTTGCCGGCTCCGCTGGGGCCTACTAAAAAGATAAACTCCCCTTTCCGGATGCGCAGGCTTACGTCGTTTAAAGCACGCACACCGTTGGGGTATATTTTTGTCACTCCGGATAATTGGATCAACCGCCACACCTCTCATTTCTGTTGGCGACGGCCCGCAGATCGACGTGATAGCGGGTCCTGCACGTAGCCCACCGGGTTTAAGAACGGGAGAAGCACACCTTTCAATGTGCAGAAAAAACCCCTGGAACCTGTGCAATTATCCCTGATTTAAATCAGATAAGGGTTTGAAATACTGACAATGCACTTAACGCCGCAATTTTATTCGACAACAGCAGCGCCGAATCCTTCTCAAAAAAGGGAGAAAAAGAAAAAACCCGTCGCTTTATGGTATTATTTACCAATTTTATGTTTAGACACCCAGACCGCTGGTGCAACACCATCAGGGGTTGAAGATGTCTACTATCAGGCTAGAAACAACGAGTAGGGTAGAGCCGCTGCGGCGTTATCCCTCTCACAGAACCGTACGTACGGCCCACGTATACGGCCCCTGATAAACATCAGTCACTTATTCATAAATCAGTCACTTATTTATACAAGTGATGCAAAATCCCGATAGATAACTTCCCGCTGGTCAGGCGACAGGGTTTCTTTCAACCAATCGGCCCGGCAGACATGCCGGGAGAACAAGCAAAGACCACCTGCTGTATGTACAGGTGGCCGGAATTGCCCGGGGTTTATAAACAAGCCTTGTTAAAAACAGCCTTAATTTCTGGACTGCCGCCGCTTTCTCCCGCGGAAGACAAGCTCTTGGTAATAGTTACTTCCGGGCAACGGTTTCCTTTACCGCAGCTGCAATCCATTTAGGGGTAAGCCTGAAATACTCCAGCAGCTCCTCCGGCGATCCGGACTCGCCAAACCTGTCAGGAACCCCCAGTCGCTTCATCAAAACAGGATGGTTTTCCACAAGGGCCTCCGCCACGGCGCTGCCCAGGCCGCCGATAATGCTGTGCTCCTCGACGGTAACCAGGGCGCCGGTCCTTTTAGCGGCTGCTACCACAGCCTCCACATCCAGGGGTTTGATGGTATGGATGTCCAGGACATCCACTTCCAGACCCTCCGCAGCCAGGAGCTCTGCAGCCTCCAGGGCGGCTGAAACCATAATCCCCGTCGCCAGGATGGCCGCGTCCCGGCCTTCCCGGAGCACAACCGCCCGGCCGGGTTCAAACTTGAAGCCGGGTTCGTGCAGAACCGGCACAGGGGAGCGGCCCAGGCGAATATAGACAGGACCTTGCAGTTCCGCCGCTGCCCTGACCGCCCCGGCTGTCTCGACAGCATCGGCGGGCACAAAAACGGTCATATTGGGCAGCGCCCGCATCAGGGCAATATCTTCAACGGACTGGTGGGAACCCCCGTCCGCGCCTACGGTAATCCCCGCATGGCTGGCCCCGATTTTAACATTAAGGCCTGAGTAAGCAACGCTGTTGCGCACCTGGTCAAAGGCCCGGCCCGCAGCGAAAACAGCGAAGGTGCTGCAGAAGGGGATCTTGCCGGCGGCAGCAAGGCCGGCAGCTGTACCGATCATATTCTGCTCGGCAATACCCATGTTAAAAAAACGTTCGGGAAAAGTTTTACCGAAGCCTGCTGTCATGGTAGATTTGGACAGGTCCGCATCGAGAACCACCACGCCGGGGTTTTCCCGGCCCAGCTGGATCAGGGCTTCACCGTAGGCTGCCCTGGTTGCTATTTTTTTACTCACGACAGGCTTCCCTCCTCTCCGGGCACAGGGCCGGGCGTAGTCTCCCCGTCGTCCAGTTCTGCCAGGGCCCTGTCTCTTTCAGCGGGTTTGGGCGCCACGCCGTGCCAGTCAACCTGGCCTTCCATAAAGGAAACACCCCGGCCTTTCACGGTTTCAGCCACGATCATGGTGGGACGCCCCCGGACTGTTTTTGCTTCTGCCAGGGCGCTGAGAATTTCACCCATGTTATGCCCGTCAATCTCAATTACGTGCCAGCCAAAGGCGCGCCACTTGGCTGCTACGGGCTCCGGGGACATGACCTCCCGCACCGGGCCGTCAATCTGATAGCCGTTATGATCCAGAAAGGCGGTCAGGTTATCCAGCCGGTAATGGGCAGCGGCCATGGAGGCCTCCCAGATCTGGCCTTCCTGGATTTCCCCGTCTCCCAGGAGAACATAGACCCGGTAGTCCCTGCGGTCCAGCCTGGCTGCCAGGGCCATACCGTTGGCGACAGACAGGCCCTGGCCCAGGGATCCCGTGGACATCTCCACACCGGGGACTTTGCGCATATCCGGGTGTCCCTGCAGCCTGCTGCCCAGCTGGCGCAGACTCAGCAAATCCTCCACCGGGAAAAAGCCCCGCTCCGCCAGGGCAGCGTAAAGCACAGGGGCAGCGTGCCCCTTGGAAAGTATGAAGCGGTCCCGGTCAGGCCAGTCCGGCCGGGATGGGTCCAGCCGCAATTCGTGGAAATACAGCGCCGCCACAATGTCGGCGGCTGAAAGGGAACCGCCCGGGTGTCCGGAGCCGGCCGCACAGGTCATTTGAATGATGTGTTTACGCAAAATCCTTGCTTTATTTTCTAGTTCTTTAAGTTTAGCCATCCTCTCTCTCCTGTTACTTATACCTTTTAAATCCCTCGCCCAAAACCTCGTGGACATCTGCCAGGATCACAAAGGCGCCAGGGTCCACCTGGTAGACAATTTCTTTCAGGCGGCTCACTTCGGACCGGTTAACCACCGAGAGGACCACCTCCCTGTCCGTTCCCGTGTACACGCCGCGGGCGGGCCAGGCTGTGGCACCCCGGTTCAGCTCCTCTACAATGGCCGCCGCAACATCCGAAGGGCGCCGGGATATAATGAAAAAAGCCTTGGCGTAGCTTATACCCTCCTGGACCACGTCAATCAGCCAGGAGACGATAAATATGGTGAGCAGAGCGTACATAGCCAGCTCGGCGGAATCAAAGGTAGCCCAGGCAGCAAGCACCACCGCCCCGTCCACCAGGAAAAGCAGCCGGCCGATATTAGCCCCGGTATAGGTACGCAAGACGGCCGCCGCCAGGTCCGTGCCGCCGGTGGTACCCTTATACCGGAAAACCAATCCCAGGCCCAGGCCCACCAGGACCCCCCCGTACAAACTTGCCAGCAGGACATCCTGGGTGGGTACCGGCAGGACGGGAGCCAGCAGGTCTATAGCCAGGGAAAGGCTGATTGTCCCGTACAGGGAGCGAAACCCGAAGGGCAGCCCCAGCCGGAGGATACCCAGGATGAATAGCGGTACGTTCAGGGCCAGCATGGTTATACCCACCGGTGCTCCAATCAAGTAGTACAGGATGGTGGCAATCCCGCTGACTCCACCTGCGGCAATCTTATTGGGAATGAGAAATAAATCCAGACCCAGGGCGGTTAGTAAAACGCCCAGGCTGACCCCAAGAATCTCGTATAATCCTTTCACCGGCAGACACGTCCCGTACTTGCTTGGATCTGATCTTATCCAGTATAGCATGTGAAATTACTGCAAATTTTAGACGAGCCTGCCCCCGGGCGAGAACCGGAAATATTTCTCAATTCGACATAAACATGTAAATATTCTGTTCCGACCCGGAAAATCCTGCAGGATTTCTAAATCAGCTACAAATATGTAATGATCTTTGTCGCCCAGGGTATTAAAAAACTGTTCAAAAAGCACCGGGAGGGGAGCCTTTTCCAGGTACAAAAGGCTCCCCTCCCTGCTCTGGCTTTTTTACGGCCGGCTTAACGCCCGGCGCGGGCCTGTTCTCTTAAATAGGCGGCAATGAAGGGATCAATTTCGCCGTCCATAACAGCTTCGATATTTCCTGTTTCCAGCCCGGTGCGGTGGTCCTTAACCAGGGTATAGGGGTGAAAGACATAGGAACGGATCTGGCTGCCCCAGGCTATCTCCTGCTGGTCACCGCGCAGGACCGCCAGCTCTTCCTCTTTTTTGCGGAGCTCCAGGTCCATCAGCCTGGCCTTGAGCATTTTCATGGCGGCCAGGCGGTTGGACAGCTGGGAGCGTTCGTTCTGGCAGGTTACCACAATCCCGGTGGGCAGGTGGGTGATGCGTACCGCGGAATCGGTCTTGTTGACGTGCTGCCCCCCTGCCCCACCGGCGCGGAAAGTGTCTATCTTTAAATCCTCGGGTCTGATCTGGACCTCCACTTCGTCGTCCACATCCGGAAGTACGTCCACCGAAGCAAAGGAAGTATGCCGCCGCCCGGCCGTATCGAATGGTGATATGCGCACCAGCCGGTGCACTCCCTTTTCCGAGCGTAGATAACCGTAAGCGTTCTGGCCGGTAACCTCAATGGTGACGCTCTTGGTACCTGCCTCGTCACCGGGTAGTATATCAAGCAACTCCACCTTGTAGCGGCGCCGCTCCGCCCAGCGCATGTACATCCGCAGCAGCATATCCACCCAGTCCTGGGCTTCGGTTCCACCCGCCCCTGCATGCAGGGACATGATAGCATTTCCCCGGTCGTAGGGCCCCGCCAGCAGGACGGCGAGCTCCATCTCGGACACTCTCCGGGTAATAGAAGCCAGTCCCTCCTTCACCTCGTTGGCTGTATCCTGATCCTGCTCCTCTTCGCCCAGCTCCAGCAAAACCACCAGGTCCTCATAATCCCTGGCCAGGTCTTTGAAAAGGGTAACTTTTTCCCGCAGGCCCGCCAGTTGCTGGAGGATTTTCTGGGCTTGCTCCGGTTCATCCCAGAAACCTTCGGCAAGCATCTTCTTTTCCAGCGTCTCGATTTCCTTTTCCATCAGGGCTATGTCAAAGAGAAACCCTCAAATCTTCAATCCGCCTGGCCAGGGGCTCCAGGCTGCGCTTAAGTTCCGAGTACATGGCTCACCTTCCCTGTGTTTATTAAACTGTTAAACTGCCGCCGCCCGGCCGCAGCACTTCTTGTACTTCTTGCCACTGCCGCAGGGACAGGGGTCATTGCGCCCAACCTTATTTTCCTTGCGCACCGGTTTCTTTGGCCCTTCCTCCGCGGCGTAGCGGTTTTCCGACACCTGGCGCTTCTGCTCCTGCTGGGGCTGGACCACGTTGACACGGAAAATATAGCGCACAACGTCGTCCTGAATGGAAGCGATCATATTCTGAAACATTTCGTACCCCTCAAACTTGTATTCAATCAAGGGGTCTTTCTGGCCGTACGCCCGCAGCCCGATGCCCTCCCGGAGCTGGTCCATGGCGTCCAGGTGATCCATCCACTTCTCATCCACAATGCGCAGCATGACAACCCGCTCAATTTCCCGCATCGTTTCTGGACCGAGCTCCTGTTCCCTGGCATCGTAGGCTTGCTGGGAACGTTCAGTCAGAAACTCCTGCATTTCCCTGCGGCCCATACCCTCCAGGTCTGAGGGCGTAAGACCGTGTCCGGGCAGGAAATACTGTTCGGCGTAATCAAGCAGGCCCTTCAAATCCCATTCCTCGGGATAAACTCCTTCCGGTGCATAGACATTCACGGCCCGCTCCACGCTGGCCCTGATCATATCCAGCACATTTTCCTTTAAGTTTTCCCCGGTCAGGACCTGCCGCCGCTGCCTGTAAATCAACTCCCGCTGCTGGTTCATCACATCGTCGTACTCGAGCACGTGCTTGCGGATCTCAAAGTTGCGGTTTTCCACCCTTTTTTGGGCCGTCTCGATGGACTTGGTGATCATGGGGTGCTCTATGGGCACATCTTCTTCAATCCCCAGGCGGTCCATGATCCCCGCTATATTGTCGGAGCCGAACAGGCGCATCAGGTCGTCTTCCAGGGAACTGAAAAACTGGGTGGAACCGGGGTCACCCTGGCGGCCGCAGCGGCCCCGCAGCTGGTTATCAATGCGGCGGCTCTCGTGCCGCTCCGTCCCCACGATGTGCAGCCCTCCCAGCTCAACTACCCGGCGGCGTTCCTCTTCCGTCTGCCGCCGGTAGTTCTCCAGGAGGGACTGGTAGACCGGGTCCTCCGGCTGAACGGAAACCCCGCCTGGGGCCAGTTCACCCGAGGCTTCAAAATTCTGGCCCTGTTTGCGCAATTCCTGCCGGGCCAGAAATTCGGGGTTGCCCCCCAGGAGAATATCTGTTCCGCGCCCGGCCATGTTGGTGGCGATGGTAACAGCCCCCAGACGCCCGGCCTGGGCGACGATTTCGGCCTCTTTCTCATGGTATTTGGCGTTAAGTACCTGGTGGGGGATGCCCTTGCGCTTCAGCATACTGCTCAGGATTTCGGACTTTTCAATGGAAATGGTGCCCACCAGCACCGGCTGCCCCCGGGCGTGCCTTTCGGCAATTTCGTTGACCACAGCCCGGAATTTTGCCTGCTCGGTCTTATAGACGACATCGGGCAGGTCTACCCGGATCATCGGCTTATTGGTGGGTATGACCACAACATCCAGGCCGTATATTTTTTTAAACTCCTGCTCCTCGGTTGCTGCTGTGCCGGTCATTCCCGCCAGCTTTTTATACATCCTGAAGTAATTCTGGAACGTGATGGTGGCCAGGGTCTGGGACTCCCGCTCAATCTTGACGCCCTCTTTGGCCTCAATGGCCTGGTGCAGGCCGTCGCTGTAACGCCGTCCGAACATCAGGCGGCCGGTGAACTCGTCGACGATAATAACTTGCCCGTCCTTGACCACATAGTCCCTGTCCCTCTTCATCAACCCGTGGGCCTTCAAGGCCTGGTTGAGGTGGTGGGTGAGCTCGATGTTCTTATCGTCGTAAAGGTTTTCCACACCCAGCATTTTTTCCACCTTGGCCACACCAGACTCGGTAATGGTCACGGTATGGGCCTTCTCGTCCACATTGTAATCCACATCCCGGATCAGTTTCGGCACGATCCGGGCAAAGGTATAATAAAGCTCGGTGGATTTTTCAGCCTGGCCGGAAATAATCAGGGGTGTCCGGGCCTCGTCCACCAGGATGCTGTCCACCTCGTCCACGATGGCGTAGTTCAGTTCCCGCTGGACCAGTTGCTCGGGACGAAGGGCCATGTTGTCCCGCAGGTAGTCGAAGCCGAACTCATTATTGGTACCGTAGGTAATATCCGCAGCATAGGCTTGCCGGCGTTCTGCCCAGTCCAGGCCGTGCACTATCAGGCCGACGCTCAGCCCCAGGTACTTATAAATCTGTCCCATCCACTCGCTATCCCGCCGGGCCAGGTAGTCGTTAACCGTCACCACATGAACACCCTTGCCCGTAAGGGCGTTCAGGTATACCGGCAGGGTGGCCACCAGGGTTTTTCCTTCGCCGGTCTTCATCTCGGCAATCCGGCCCTGGTGGAGGACAATTCCTCCCATAAGCTGGACGTCAAAATGCCGCATCCCGAGAACCCTGCGGGAGGCCTCCCGCACAACGGCAAAGGCTTCCGGAAGAATTTCGTCCAGGGTCTGCCCGCGGTCCAGCCGCTCCCGGAATTCCGCAGTCTTACCTTTCAGCTCGGCCTCCGAAAGAGCGGATATTTCCCTTTCCAGCTTGTTGATTTCATCCACAGTGCGTTGTAGCTTCTTTATCTCACGGGCGTTGTCATCAAGCCAGTTCTTGATAAACCCCAGCATTTTATCACCTTCTTAAACCTTAATCTGCCAATTAAGGTCCTTCATTTTTTATATCCCTTTAAACACGTTCTTTGTGCCACAGCGCAACCGGATGCTTGAAACAAGCAGAAGGGCGCAGGCGTCATCTTAATATTATACTTTATCTATAATAAAGCCGTCAATTAATACAGCTATTGCCATAATAGTTATAAAATTACTGGAATGATAATTATAGCAGATTTGTTAACTAACAAAATCCTGGTTTTTATCCTTTTCTAACCGGGGATAAAGACAGGCGCACTCTGGAAAGTGCGCCCGGGACCAGCTATTTGTCAGGTTTTAATACTCCGGCTCAATCAAACCGTAATTCCCGTCTTTTCGTTTATATACAACATTGACCTGCTCTGTTTCAGCATTGGAGAAAACAAAAAAGCTGTGGCCCAGCAGGTTCATCTGCAGGATGGCCTCATCCACCGACATGGGCTTGATGTTGAAGCGCTTGGTCCGGACTACCTGCGGGGTTTCTTCGTCGAAGGCTACCGGAACGGCGATCTTTTGACCGTCGACAAACCTGGCGCCCCTCTTCTGCAGTTTCCCTTTGTACTTGGCGATTTGTTTCTCCAGCTTATCCA
Source organism: Pelotomaculum sp. DTU098 (assembly GCA_001512635.1). Classification (GTDB taxonomy): domain Bacteria; phylum Bacillota; class Desulfotomaculia; order Desulfotomaculales; family Pelotomaculaceae; genus DTU098. The sequence goes on from LFSA01000120.1 coordinate 10,894, forward strand.
CTACCAGGTCTATGGAGGTATACATATCTCCGGTTCTTTCTTCACCCCTGAGAATCATTCCGTTAATCGGAATGGTTACCTCAATGCGATGGGTATCCTTTTCCACCGTCATTGTGACCTGAGCGTCACCAAAGTTGTCAATATATTTCTCCAATTTGCTGACGCGTTTCACGACATAATCCTTCAGGGCATCCGTTACTTCAATGTTTCTGCCGCGTACTAGTACTTTCATACACATGACCCCCTTTAGAGCTCTCTTCCTTTTTTAGTATTCCCCAAATAACCAAAAAATCCTGCCTTTTCTAACCAAGTCAACAGTACTGGTCTAAAAGCAGAACCTGGCACAGAACTTTCTCAAGCGTCCACCAAACAAGAAAAACCCCAGGCAAGCTGGGGTAAATCTAGCTGCTCTATAGTTTAACCACGTTGGCCGCCTGGGGCCCACGGGCACCTTCGACGATATCGAATTCAACCTCTTGACCTTCGTTTAAGGTCTTAAAGCCTTCTTCCTGAATCGCCGAGAAGTGGACAAAAACGTCTCCACCATCCTCCCTCTCGATAAAACCGTATCCTTTTTCCTGGTTAAACCACTTAACCTTACCTAACACTTACATACCTCCTAGATAATGATGCCGTGGCGTGAACTCACGTATTGACATCTTAACACTGGTTTCTATCAATGTCAAGCTCTGGTTATAATGATTGATTTCTCCAGGAAAAAAATAGAATAGCAACGATTATAAAACTGGCCGGGCTCAAATGTCGAAAATTTTTCTTGACAAATGCTGTTTGTGCACAAGATCCTGTGGATAATGTTGATAATATTGTTTATAACTTATAAAACAGGCCTCTTATATGTGGGTAAATCATACCCGCGCCAAGAATAATGTAAATTTTTGCAAACAGCTGGCACGTTTTTTGTTGAAAATCATATAATCCTGGATCAGCCCTTAAGGCAATCCGTCCCTGTAACGCACCCGGCCCCGTCTTATTCTGTCGCCGGGAGACCCGTGGTTAAGGCCCCAGCGGCGGATTTTTCTTTTTTAAGAAAGAAAAATTTAAGAAAACAAAAAAACCCGGTTAAAGGGTTTGCGGAAAGATTGCTGTCGTTATTTAAAAAACCGGACGGAAGCAGCTGAAAGCCCGAAAACCCGGTCTGCTCCGCCCTGAAGGATAACTGCAGCAACTGCCGCCAGAGTGCTGCCGGTGGTGAAAACATCATCAATAATTAAGACCTTTCTGCCGTAAAGCCGTTCCGGATACCTAACGCTAAAGGCGCCCGCGAGGTTGGCTTCCCGGGCGGAACGGTTCAATCCCGCCTGGGAGGGGGTTTCAAAATCCTTGGACAATATCCCCCTGTCCACCGCTATTTGCAACCGGTTCCCCACCTCCCCGGCCAGCAGGGCAGCCTGGTTAAAACCCCTCTGGCGCAGTTTTTCTTTGGACAGGGGCACCGGTAGAATCAGGTCAATCCCAACCCCGGAAAAATACAGTTCGGAGCGAAAGGCCTCCACCATCAGGGAAGCCAGATGGGGGGCAAGGCTGCGCTGCCCCGCATATTTAAAGCGGTGCAGCACTTCCCTTAAAAAACCTTCGTAAGGCCCGCCTGCCCTGGCCAGAACAAAAGGCCAGTCCCGCTTCCGGCAGTCCCCGCAAAGCAGCGTGCCTGAGCTGTCCGGCTCCACCCTGCCGGCCGGCAGCCGGCCGCAGCGCTTACAACTGGTTTCCCCGCGGTAGCCCCGGAGGACGTCCCGGCACGCCCCGCAGACATCCCCCCGGGACGAGGCCCGGCCGCAGAAGGGGCACTCCGGCCTGGGCGGAAAAATCAGGTTGAGAAAATCGTTCCAGATTGAAGGCAAGAACAGCCCCTCCATAGTTTTCGGTAATGCCGGAAGGGTGATTTGTCCAAGATTATTTAACCCTACCCTGAAAGTATACATTAATCATCCTACTGATGGTGCTGCCTCAGCAGCATTGTTGTCTACCCTGAAAAATTCTCTTAAATTTTTCCGTCCTTTACGCCGGTGCCGCGCCAGCAGCAAGGTTACCTAACTGGAAGGGGAAATTTTAAGGGGTACGGCTGCTGTCTCAACCCTGTCCCCTCCCTGCTCCTGGGCTTTTTCCAGGGCCCGCTGGGCGGCTTTGAACAGGCCTTCGGCATCACCGGCGTCCTGCGGAAACTCAGCAATACCGATACTGACGGTTATCCGGGCTGAACGCCCCTCCTTTTTCAGGAAGGCATGGTCGCGCACCGCATACCGGATGTCTTCAGCCAGCTCGTGCAACCGGTTGCCCCGGGCGCCGGGAAAAAAAAGGATAAATTCGTCCCCCCCATAGCGCGCCACCAGGTCATCTCGCCGGTTTTCCTTTTCAATCAAGGAGCCCAGCTCGGCCAGCAGCCGCTCCCCGGACTTTCGCCCGTAGCTTTTATTGAATCTCTTAAAATTATCAATATCAACCAAGGCCAGGCCAGACGGGTACCCTTCCTCCCTTGAGCTGGCCAGGGCCTTCTCCACCTTTTCGTTAAAAACATCGAAGCGGAGCAATCCTGTCAGGGGGTCCCGGGCCAGGACCCGGGTCATCCTATCTTTGATGATGGTGTTTTCCACGCTAATGGCCGCCTGCCCGCACAGAATAGCTAATATATGCAGGTGCTTCTCATCAAAGGCATAGGGACGCTTGTCCCCAAGAACGACAAGCCCCAGGGCCTCCTGTCCCGCATAGAGGGGAACAACCAGGAGCGAGCGCATGACCCGGGTAAAGCCCATGTCACCCTTAACCCGGGGATCTGACCTGGAATCGTCAATAAGCTCCGGTTTGCCGCTCTCCAAAACTGTGCCTGTGAGCCCTTCCCCCAGATAAACCGCTGTGGAACGAATCTGGCTTGAGTAAGAACCGGCCGCCGCTACCGGGTAATAGGCCCCTCTTTCCCCGGACTGCAGGTAACCCGCCGCGCTGTGGAAGGGTATGGCTTTTCTGGCGCTTTTCAAGACCTGTTCCAGAACCTGGGCAGGCCCCGGGTTGCCTTCCAAAAAGCGGGCAGCTTCATAGAAGGAAGTTAACTCCTGATTGGCTACTTGAAGCTGGACATAGTAACGGAGAATAACCTGAAGCCCCAGGACGGAGACAAAAAGGACCAGGAGGCCGGTCAATCCGGTAAACTGGTAGACCATGGCGACCAACAGGCCCAGGGGTACTGTATAAAGGTAGGTCAATCCGTCCCACTTGAGGGTATCCAGCCAGGTCACCCCGGGCAAGGGGCGCCTTTTGGGAAGCAAGTAAAGATGAACCAGCAAGTGATTGATAATTATATAGGTTATGGTAAAGGCACCCAGGGGAAGCGCATTGCCAATACTGACCAGCCCTGGCTCCCCTCCGCAGGCCGAAAAGGCATGGGATGCTGCCAGCACCGCCAGAACATACTGGGAAGAGTTAAAAAGGGTTGTCCGCAGGGGATTTCCCCTGTTGACTATGCCCTGCCCCAAGAGGGTGGCAAGCCAGCCAACCCAGGCTGCCGCTGCCGGACCATGAATTAAAAAGACAGACAAGACCAGGATATAGCTGCCTGAAAGCTGCCCATGGGGAAAAGGCACCGCCAGCCACTCGGCCAGCACCCCGAGGAGGATAATCAGCAGCAGCTCACGGGCCTTGTCCAGCTCCAGTTCGGGAAACAGAAGGACTAGCTGCCAGGTAGCCAGGCCCAGTACAAGCCAGAGATAGAGGATATGGGCATTTCCCTGTTTTTCCCGCAAAGCATCCCACCTCGCATGGTTATTTCGACAAACCTTGGGATTTACCTGCGCTAAATTGAATCAGAGGGTAAAAGAAGCCGGCGTTATACAGGACCTTTCCCTCCAGTTTCCGCAAGTCTATATACAGGTAACCCGCTTCCCCTTTGGCCATACCAGTCTCCCCGGCCGGATAACCGTTCCCTGCGCCATTGGACTGGACCTTCAGGGGATAGTACCTGCTCATCACTTCCAGCAATGCCACTGTACCGTCCCTGGAACCGCTGTCCCTAACCAGTACTTCTAGCCGCGGTATATTTTGCAGCTTGCGGAAAAGTTTCCTGAAAAAACCCTCCAGCCAGGGCTCCTGGTCCTGCACGAGGAAAGCCAGCCGGACCCGGCCGGCACCGGCACCGTGCTCACTTTGCTCATTTTGGACCAGTTTCCACAGGTGATAAAGCCCCGCAACCAGCACCAGGAGCAATGAGGAAATAAGAAGACACATGAGAAACCATTCCCCTCTGGCAGAACATACTGATACTGTACCTTATGCGGGTTCTGCCCAGGGGGTGCTCAAGGACCCTTTGGCAAACCTTAAAAGATTATAAGGAGCCTGTCAACTTTTTACCAGGGAAAAAGGATAGGCTAAAGGATTGGGATAATATAATATCTCCTTCACAGCATAAAAGGGGTTTTCTAAAATTGCCGTCCCGCGCAATTCCCTAAGTACCAGAAAACCATCCCCCGGAAACAGCAAAGGTTCAAAGGGGACATCCCCATGGCTCCCTATAATAGAAAAACCGGGAGAATTTCCCGGCTTTTATCATAAGCTTGTTGTCCTTTAAAGCCCGGCATCGCGCCGTAAAGCTTCCGCCTTGTCCGTGCGCTCCCAGGGCAGGTCCAGGTCGCTCCTGCCAAAGTGACCGTATTTAGCCACCTGCTTGTAGATTGGGCGCCGCAAATCCAGGTCCCTGATGATAGCTGCCGGCCGCAGGTCGAAATGCTTGCGCACCAGTTCCACCAGGAAGCCGTTGTCCACTTTACCGGTACCGAAGGTCTCCACCCTGAGCGATACCGGGCGGGCTACGCCGATGGCGTAGGCCACCTGAAATTCGCACTTGTCGGCCAGTCCGGCGGCCACGATGTTCTTGGCCACATAACGGGCGGCATAACTGGCGGAGCGGTCCACCTTGGTGGGATCCTTTCCGGAAAAAGCCCCCCCTCCGTGACGGGCCATCCCGCCGTAGGTATCAACAATGATTTTACGGCCGGTCAGGCCGGTGTCTCCCTGGGGACCGCCAATCACAAAACGGCCGGTGGGATTCACAAAGATCCGCGTGTCCTTGTCCAGCAGTTCAGGCGGGACCACCGGCTTAATCACCTCGTCGATAACATCCCTTCTAATAATGTCCAGGGTTATTTTGGGGTGGTGCTGGGTCGAGACGACGATAGTGTCTACTCGGACCGGCCGGTCTTCTTCGTATTCCACCGTAACTTGCGTTTTCCCGTCTGGCCGGAGGTAGGGGATTACCTTGCTCTTGCGGACATCCGCCAGGCGTTTGGCCAGACGATGGGCCAGGGAAATGGGCAGGGGCATTAACTCCGGTGTTTCGTTGCTGGCGTAGCCGAACATCATCCCCTGATCGCCGGCGCCCGTCGCCTCAAGCTCATCCTCGATCTCCTGCAGCCCGCGGACCTCAATAGCCCGGTCCACCCCCATGGCAATATCACTGGACTGCTCGTCAATAGCGGTAAGCACAGCGCATGTATCACCATCAAAGCCGTACTTGGCCCGGGTGTAGCCGATATCACGGACCGTTTCCCGGACCACACTGGGAATATCCACATAACAGTTGCAGGTTATTTCACCGCTCACCAGGACCAGGCCAGTGGTAACCATGGTTTCACAGGCCACACGTGCTAACGGGTCCTTTGCGAGAATGGCATCCAGTACTGCGTCTGAGATCTGGTCGGCAATCTTGTCGGGGTGCCCTTCGGTTACGGATTCAGATGTAAAAAGCCGCCTGGTCATTAATCTTAACCTCCTTGCTGAAAGTACAAGCCAGGAACATAAAGGAAACCTCTAAACAGAGGTTTTTCAAGGGGTCTTTAGGCTCCTCTGGCCTGATTCACCAGGAATCCAGTTTATTCTAACAAAACAGCCCGATAATTGTCAATCTAAGCCGGCAAGACGCGTGATTAGAAAGGTTACCCCCTTCTCCAGTTTGTCCCTGTTCAAAAAAAATAATGCCCAGACACCACACACCCCGGGCTCCGGTGCCCGTTTGGTCTAGTCCACTTCGACCAGGACGGTATGCACCCCGACTTTCCTTACCTTTTCCCAGGGAACAATTAAATCACTGCCGGCGTTCAACAGTTTGAAATACTTCCTTTCCCCGGCCAGCACCAGGGAAAGCACCTGCCCGCTTTCCAGATCAATATATACATCCTTTACGGGCCCCAGTCTGGCCCCGTCAACGAGATTGATGATATCCCGCTGCGCCAGCTCGGAAATCCTGAACTGCAAGGCGGCCACCTCCTTTTCACCAGATTATGTGCACTCCGGGGAAAAGGTGACGGCTTTCCCTGATCCTTTAAGCGGGGCAGCTGTCAATTATTTCAATGTTTCCTCCGGGCCAGGGCCACCTCCCTGGCAGTCCTGAAAATACGCCGGGCATCCTCTCCGCACAGGGCCAGGAGAGCACCGGCATAAACAAGAATCCCGGCTGTTATGGCCAGGCCCACCTGGAGCAGCAGGCCGGCGAAGCCCTGGACCCGCGCAGCCAGCGCCCCGTTTACCGCGTAGCTGGCAATGGCCATGATCCCGGCGGAAAGCAGGATGATCAGAGTAAATTTGAAAAGCCCGCCCTCCCGCAGTCCGGGTATTTTCCTTTTTAGAAACTCCAGGAGCAGGACCAGGTAGGTCAGGTTAGCCAGGGAATTAGCCAGGGCCAGGCCGGCGTGTTGGAGATAGCGGATGAAAAACAGGCTCAGGATCAGGTTGACGGCTACCATGACCAGACCCAGCTTGACCGGCGTACGGGTGTCCTGCAAAGCGTAAAAACCCCGGGTTAAAAGGATGGCAGATGCCTGTCCCACCAGGCCCACGGCATAAAAGAAAAGGGCTGCCGCGGTCATGGCCGAGGCCACTTGATCAAAGGCTCCGCGCTCAAAAACGAGCCTTACAATGGGCCGGCTTAAAACCATCAGACCCACACTGGCCGGAATGATCCCGGCCATGACTACCTTCATGGAGGCAAGCAAAATTTTGGCCAGGTCTTCCCGGTCACCCCTGGCCGCCCAGCCGGAAAGGGTGGGGAAAACCGCCGTGCCCAGGGCCAGGACGAACAGGCTCACAGGAAACTGGATCAGCCGGTCGGCATAGCTCAGGGCGGAGATGCTGCCCTCCGGCAGCCACGAAGCCAGCACCCCGTTGATGTAGACGTTGGCCTGGTTAACAGCGACGCCAACGGCCGCAGGCAGGGCCAGGATGTAGACCTTATGCACGCCCGGGTGACGGATGTCAAGGGCCAGGCGGAACCTGAAACCGGTCTTTAGCAGGATGGGTAACTGCACAAGGGCCATGGCCGCCATGGCCAGGACGGTACCCAGGGCCAGTCCCTGAATGCCGTACCAGCTCCCGAGGGTTAAGGCTGAAATAATGATGAAGATGTTGTTTACCGAAGTGCTGAAAGCAGGCAGGCCAAAAATATTATTGGCGTTTAAAAGGTTGGTAAAAAGCGAAGCAAGCGCCGCAAAAATCATCAGCGGCAGCACAATCCGGACCAGCTCCACCGTCAAAGCCTGGATCGCCCCCTGAAAACCGGGGGCTACCAGCTTGATCAGGAGGGGGGCGCCGGCTATACCCAGGATTGACGCCGCCAGAAAAAACAGGGTGACCAGGATCAAGACCGTGTTGAATATTTTCCAGGCTTCTTTTCTTTCTCCTCTGGCGGCATACTCGCTATACACCGGGACAACCACCGTTACCAGGGCCCCGCTGACGATAGCAAAAAGCATATTGGGCATTTTCAAGGCCATCTGGTAGGCGTCAATTAAGTCACCGGCGCCGAATTGACGGGCAATCACAACGTCCCGGAGCAGCCCCAGGAACCTGGACATCAAGTTAAAAAAGGCGATCAGAAGCGTCGCCTTGAAAATAAATTTGCCGGTTGTCATGAATAATTATCAACACCGCTAAAAAATTTCCTTAAATCTTTTTATTTCTACAGAACAACCGCAATTTCCTTTTTTTTAGCTCAAACTCATTCTCTTTTCCCTCAAGTTTTGGCGGTGCCGGGCTGCAGCCCCAGGGCCTTAACGGCTTCCTTCTGAATACTTTGGACATCTTCCAGGCTGGCTGCCTCCACGTAAATCCTGAACAGGGACTCGGTACCCGAAGGCCGGATCAGCACCCAGGCGCCGCCTTCCAGCAACAACTTGACGCCGTCCAGGGTATTCCTGCCGGTTACCTTGCGCCCACCCAGGGTTCCGGGAGCAAAATCCTTCAACAGGCCCAGGACCCGTTCTTTTTCAGCGTAGGAAGTGCGCACATCCAGGCGCCGGCTATAAACCCGCCCGAATTCCCCGCCTACCCGGTCCAGCAGTTCGGTCAGGCTCGTACCGTAGACGGCCACCAGTTCCGCCGCCAGGAGGCCAGCCAGGAGTCCATCCTTCTCCGGTATATGGCCCTTAATGGACAGCCCGCCGCTCTCCTCCCCGCCCAGCACGGCCCCCTTTTCCATCAGGCACTGGCCGATATATTTAAAACCCACTGGAGTTTCATCTACTTCCAGCCCGTAGCGGTCCGCAATCATGTCCAGCTGGTGGGTGGTGGCTACGGTGCGGGCTACAGGCCCACGCATTCCCCTTGCCTTCAGCAGGTGGTAAAACAAGACGGGCAGGTACTGGTTGGGGGTGATAAATTCACCATTGGAATCAACGATGCCGAAGCGGTCGGCGTCCCCGTCCATAGCCAGACCCAGGTCCAATCCGCCCTTGACCACCATTTCCTGCAATTCCCCCAGGGACTTGGCAGTTGGTTCGGGCAGGCTGCCGCCAAAAAGAGGGTCCCTGTGGTTGTGGATGGCCTCCACCGAAGCCCCTGCCTGCTCAAACAAATTCTCCAGGTACCCGCTTCCGGCTCCAAACATGGGGTCCACCGCCACTTTCAACCCGGCTTTGCCAATGGCCTCCAGGTCTACCAGGGTTGCCAGGTGGCGGGCGTACTCCGGAAATGGATCGATGGTGGTCACGAGGCTCCCGGCTGGTGCACCCGCTGCAGGCTCCTGGGTGTCCGGCCCCTTCAGGAGGCTCTTTATTGTTTTTTCGATTTCTTCAGTGATGTGCGGCAGGGCCGGGCCAGCATATTCGGGGATGAATTTAAAGCCGTTGTATTCCGGGGGATTGTGGCTGGCCGTCAGCATTACCGCCCCCCCGGCCTTGTGGAGCCTGACCGCAAAAGCCACTACGGGTGTGGGGGTGGGTCGTCCGGTCAAAAAAACGGGGATTCCTTGTCCTGTCAGCACCCCGGTTATCACCTCAGCAAAACGCTCGGAAAGAAAGCGGTTGTCATAACCTACCACCACCCCCCTTTTCGCCAGACCGTGGCTATGTAAATACCTGGCCAGGGCCCGGGTCACCAGCCTGACATTGTCAAAGGTAAAATCTTCGGCGAGGATCCCCCGCCAGCCGTCAGTGCCAAAGGATATCTTTTTTTTCATTGCCAACCTCCCGGTAACTGGTAATGAATTCTATTTCATCATTCCCCAGCCTTTTCCTTTTTTATGTAGGCAAAACGTTCTTTCTGAAAAAGGGGGCGGCCAGCCCGCATGGGCCAGTGCTAAAATGGCGCCAAAAAATTAGCAGAATCTTGAACCCGGGCAGCTTCACCTTCACCTCTGTCAGACCGCCGGGGTTCCCGGCAGCAGCAGGGCAGGCAGGTGGTTTCAGGGATGGGCCAGCCCCCGCAGGGTATGCTCCGGACCGACATGGGTTCAGCCCTTAGTTTGCCTGGACATGCGCCAATTATACAAAGCGCGTTTAGCCCCTGCCATTAATGGCAAAAATAGGAATATGATGAAAAAGGAGGAGACTTGATGGATAAAGCAGGCATATTAAAAAAATTGGAGCAAAGGAAAAAGATGTTTGAGGATTATTTGCGAAAAAATAAAGAGCCTGCCCGTTCCCCCGGAGGGCACGGGCCGCTGGCGGCCGTTCCCAAAAAACAGGGAAAACAGTGCAGATAATAAAGCCAGGGAGCGGGTTACCGGGTGAAGGCACCCGGTAATTATTTTTAATTGGAGACCCTCAGAGTCAGGTTGTGGTTATAATAATAATCCAGGGTTCGCCGCAACCCTTCCTCTACCGTGCTACGGGGACTCCACCCCAGCACCTCCCGGGCCCTTTCGTTAGCCAGGCAGCTGTGCAGGATGTCCCCCGGTCTGGGCGGGCAGTACTCCGGTTCCAGGGAGCTGCCGGTCAGCCCCTTTAGAAGCTGAAACAGGTCTATTACCGAAAGGCTGGCCCCCGTACTGATATTGAGGACCTCGCTGTCACCCCGCTCCAGCGCAGCAAGGTTGGCGCAGGCCACGTCCCCGACGTAGACGAAATCCCTGGTCTGCCGGCCGTCGCCAAAGATCTTAACCCGCTTGTCCTTCAGCAGGCGATCGATAAAAATGGCCACCACCCCGCCCTCACCGTCGGCGTTCTGGCGGGGACCGAAAACATTGGCGTAGCGCAGGACTGTAAAGCGGACGCCATAAAGCTCTTGATAAACCCGCAGGTAATGCTCCACCGTATACTTGGATACTCCGTAAGGGGACTGGGGTACCACAGGGTGGGCCTCGTCCACGGGAAGGTAAACCGGATCTCCGTATACCGCCGCCGATGAAGCATAGATAACTTTCCCCACCCGGTAACGCCAGCAGTTCTCCAGGAGGTTGACGGCGCCAAGGACGTTTATTCTGGCATCCTGGAGGGGCTCCTGCAGGGAGCGCACAACATCCACCTGGGCGGCGTGGTGAATTACCACATCCGGCCGCTCCCGCTCAACAACCCGGCCGAAATCATCGTCTTCAATTTTCACCCGGTAAAAGTTAGCACCGGGGTTGATATTTTCAAAACGGCCCGTAGAAAGGTCGTCCACCACCGAAACGCGATAGCCTGCGGCAACAAGCATGTCTACAACGTGGGAGCCGATAAACCCGCCTCCCCCTGTGACCATAACCTTCAAAGGAACGCCCCCCAGGGAAAACACTTAAATTCAGGCAAAGTTACTTTAAAGCTACCCCTTGAAAAGTTCCTGGCAAACAGAGCGCAGGTACTCCCGGAATCCCCCGGCAAGGTCCAGCCGGTCCAGGGCAAATTCCACCGTAGCCTGAAGGTAGCCCAGCTTGTCCCCCACATCGTAGCGCTTCCCCTGGAAAGCCAGGCCGTATATGGCCTGCTCCCGGCACAATTGCCGCAGGGCGTCTGTAAGCTGAATTTCCCCGCCGGCGCCGGGTCCGGTTTCGGCCAGGATGGGAAAAATGCGCGGTTCTATTATGTAACGGCCCATGATCGCCAGGCGGGAGGGAGCGCTTTCCAGTGGGGGTTTTTCCACCAGGTCCTTAACCCTGTATACACCCTGGCTTTCTTCCACCGCATCCAGGATTCCGTACCTGTTGACATGCTCCGGGGGCACTTCCATCACGGCGATTACCGTAGACTGAACCTTTTCGTATAAATCCAGCAGCTGCTTTAAACAGGGCGTTGTACCCCGCACAAGATCATCCCCCAGGAGCACCGCAAAGGGCTCGTTCCCGATGAACTGCCTGGCACAGTAGACGGCGTGCCCGAGGCCGAGGGGTTCCTTCTGGCGGACATAATACAGGTCCGCCAGCTGGCCGATTCTCTGTACCTCTGCCAGCAACTCTAGCTTACCCTGTTCTTTTAATACTATTTCCAGTTCCACGGATTTGTCAAAATGATTTTCAATGGAGCACTTGTTCTGCCCCGTTATAATCAGAATATCCTCAATTCCCGAGTCAAGGGTCTCTTCAATTATGTATTGAATAGCCGGCTTATCCACAATGGGGAGCATCTCCTTGGGCTGGGCCTTGGTGGCCGGCAAAAAGCGCAGTCCCCGGCCTGCTGCCGGAATTACCGCCTTTCTGACTTTTTTCATCAAAAAACCTCCAATTCAATTCTTTTCTCCATCCCTCTCCGGGATTACGACAAAATGCCCTAACATGTTAACAGCGATCCTACATACGCGAGGACCGCTGCTGTTTATTGGGCTGGGTTAAATACGGTGCCCGGCTGCCGGCCCGGGTAACCCCGATCTTGTTTGCGGCCACCAGGACAATTGTAGATAAAATCACCAGGAAAATGGCAGCCTGTTTGGTTGTCATCAGGGTCAAAACAATAGCGCTCAGGCCAAGCACAAGGCTGACCCCGTAAATACTCAAAACAGCCTGGCGGTGGCTCATTCCCATCTGGATTAGCCGGTGATGGAGGTGCTCCCGGTCCGGCTGGAAGATGGGCTTTTGCCCCAGGTAGCGCCTTAAAATGGCAAAGACCGTGTCCAGTAAGGGGATGCCCAGAATAACAATGGGTATAATCACAGATATAAAGGTAGCGCTTTTGGCCAGCCCCATAACAGACAGGACGGCAACACTGAACCCCAGAAACATGGAGCCGGTGTCCCCCAAAAAAATCTTTGCGGGATAAAAATTGTAACGCAGAAAGCCCAGTACTGCGGCCGCCAGAATCAGGGCCAGAACAACAGCCTCCCACTGGGCTGGCGAACTAACTGACTGGTACATCTCAATGCAGACTACGGCCGCCAGGGTCAGAGAGGCGATGAAGGTGATTCCGCTGGCCAGCCCGTCCAACCCGTCAATAAGGTTAACCGCATTGGTGACGGATACAATCCAGAGAACAGTTACGGGAATACTTAAATACCCCAGTAAGAGAGGTTCTTCTGATAAGGGGTTCGTTATAAAGTTCACTTCCAGGCCAAATGGTATTACAGCACAGGCGGCAACCACCTGGCCGGCCAGCTTAAGCCTGGGCGAAACCCCCCTGGTGTCGTCCAGAAAACCCAGCAGGACGATTAAAAAGCCACCTGTGAGGAGGCCCGCTACCTGTAGGGTGATTTCCTGGGTAACCAGGACAGCTGTTAGAAAACTGATAAAAATAGCTAAACCGCCCAGCCTGGGCATTACCTTGTGATGTAACTTTCTCTGGTCGGGCTTGTCCAGAGCGCCGCATTTAAAAGCCCATTTTCTGACCAGCGGGGTTAATAGCAGGGCTAACCCGAAGGCCAGCACTACAGCTATAATCGGCATCTCCACACACAACCCTCCAGAATAAGCAATTACAAACAAAAATGCTATAGCTTATTGTATCGCAGTCCGGGCTAAGGTTACAATAAGCAAAAGAAGCTTGATTCAGGCTAAATGGCTAAATATACAGCAAACAAAGCAAAATAACGCCACATTACTCCTTATAAATCGCAATTTCGTCAAATTAATTTAGATTATTCTTGAATCGCAAACATCAACTGGGCTTCGGCAGCAACCTCCTCACCCACATAAGCAGTACAGGAACTCTTTCCGACACGGCCGCGCAGCTTCATAACCTCAACTTCAATCCGCAGTTGATCACCGGGAAACACCTGCCTCCGGAATCGGGCCTTGTCGATCCCGGCAAAAAGGGCAATCTTCCCAGCAAACTCCGGCATCTTTAAAAGCGCCACTGCTCCCACCTGGGCCATGGCTTCGATGATCAATACCCCGGGCATAACCGGATAGCCCGGAAAATGCCCCTGAAAAAATGGCTCGTTAGCGCTGACGTTTTTAAGCCCCACAGCTTTGCGCCCTTCCTCCACGGAGATGATCCGGTCCACCAGTAAAAAAGGGTAGCGGTGGGGTATTATTTCCTGGATCTGATTGTTATCCAACACCCTAGCTCCTCCTTAACTTAAAATCACTTTAAAAACAGAAACTGTTTCCTCATAAATATTATAGCCTTAAATTCATAGAATAAGAAACCATTTCCAGGCCCAGAAAAAATTATCCTCCCGGCAGGGATTTACACCAGCCCCCCTGGCCACAGCAACTTCAAGTTGAAATGTAGGATAAATTGATTTATATTGTTATAAGGATGTTCTAAGGGGGACGGGCATGAGAGTAATTGACGAAAAAGGAAAGCTTTTTGGGTTGATCAACATCGTAGATCTCCTGGTGCTTTTGGCGATACTACTGGTGATCGGGGGAGCTGCCTATAAAATAAAAGGGCAGAAGGGCAGCGATGCGGTCAGGACAGTCCGGGCAACAGTGCTGGCCACCGCGCTCCGGCCGGAGATGCTTACAGGCATCAAGGTGGGTGACAGAATGGTTTCCGGTTCCAGTTTTACCGATGTGGTTATCAAAGAGATTGACATCAGGCCGGCTTACATGATTACCACAGACAGCCAGGGCCGGCGGGTGGAGGCCTATGACCCCTATCTAAAAGATTTAATTGTTGTGGTGGAGGGGAAAACAGTTATCTCCGGAGGCGTGATCAATCTCGGCGGCCAGGAAATCAGGAGCAGCAAAGATTACTATATTAAATCCCTGACTTACGACTTCAAGGGCATGATCCTGGACGTGGTCGTTGAGTAAGAGATAGCCCTGACTGATTTTAGCAAGGCATAAACCACATACCGAACCACCAGGCATGGCGCAGGAATAATCATAACAGGCAGGCTGAGGGGCCTGCATTTTTATTGGTACCGCTGGCCGGGCACCTGGCGGACTTCTTTTCTATTTATCCTTCCGGCCTACCTGGACCCGGCGGACCTTGATTAGTTCCTCCACGGTGCTGGCCCTGGCCTTCCAGGAGTGCCGCACAGCCATTTCCAGGCGCGCCGAAACTTTTCCGGGCGAATCCCCCCTTAGTTCCTCTTCCAGCTTTTGGACAAATTCCTCCGGAGTTCTGGCCAGGGCTACCATCTCCCCGAAGGCCCGCACCTCGGGAAGATCGGAAGAAACCACCGGCTTGCCGGCGGCAAGATACTCGTAAAGCTTAACTGGGTTGACCCCCCGGGTGAGTTCGTTGACCCGGAAGGGGATTACGGCCGCGTCGAACCCTTTCAGGTAAGAGGGCAGCAGCTGGTAGTCCCTGTGTCCCAGCAGGTGGATGTTGGGAAATCCCGCAAGGGTACTGGTTTCCGTATCAACCGGCCCTATTAAAACCAGTGTCCAGTCCGGGTGGGCGCGGGCTGCGGCAGCCAGTAAATCCTGATCCAGCCAGGGGCTTACCGCCCCGATGTAGCCGATCACCGGCCGGGGCAAAGGGGCCAGATCAGGGGCTACAGCCAGTCCGGGGTCCAGGGCCCTGCGAAAGTGCTCCACATCGGCCCCGTTGAGCACCACCTGGAGGTCCGGGGCCAGGTCCTTTTTCCGCAGGTAAAGCTCCCTGGCGCTGGTCAGGGATAAGCCGGCGCAGCTGAACAGCTCCTGTTCCATCCGGGCCACGGTTTCCTTGCGGATCAGCCCGGGAAAGGCTGTATGCTCGTCGGCGCAGTCGTAAACCAGGAACAGGTCCGGCTGCATTGGCAGGTCAATAGTATTGGGCAGGTAGGTCCAGCAGATGGTGGGTTCCCAGCCCAGCTGCCTGTATACCCTGCGCAAGCCCGCCCCAAGGATTCTCTGGTTGATGCGGTTGATCGAACGGTAGATATTGCCGAAGGGCAGGAATAACGGCGGCGCGTAAACCCAGATCCTTTCCTCCAGCTGGCGCAGGTGGTCAGCAGCCTGTCCCCGCAGGGAAGGGTTTTTTAAAGGGGAGAGGTAGGTAATTGGCGGGTCCACGTAAAGCACCCGGTTGCCCTGCCGGGCAAAAATAGTCATAAACTGCTGGGCCCTGGCCCACATGCCTGTCCAGCTGGCTGCTGCCAGGCAGAGAATGGTTTCTCCCTTCATGGGCGGCGCCACCCCGCCAGGCGGCGGTATAATTCCTCCGTGCGCCGCGCCATAACAGCAGCGGTAAAGTTTTCCAGCACCGCTACGCTGGCTCTTTTGGTCATTTCAGCAACCGCCTCCGGGTGGTCCAGCATCCAGATAATTCCCCTGGCCAGGGCCGTGACATTGGCCGGCGGTACCAGCAAGCCGGTCTCACCGTGCCGGACTACTTCAGGCAGGCCGCCTGCCTCCGAGGATACCACGGGCACACCAAGGGCCATGGCTTCAACAGCCGTCAGCCCGAAACCTTCCCACAGGGAAGAGATAACCAGCAGATCCAGTTCACTCATGAGAGCAGGTATATCCTCAACAAAGCCGGTAAAGATTACCTGGCCGGCAATCCCCAGTTGGGCGGCCAGTTCCTCCAGGGAAGGGCGTAGCGGCCCGTCACCGATAACCAGGAACCGAACGTCCGGGCGCTGCTGGAGCACTTCCCGGGCTGCCTCCAGAAAAAACCGGTGGCCTTTGACCGGGTGCAGGCGCGCCACGACACCCACCAGGGGAGCTGAAGCGTCCAGGCCATATTTTCTGCGGGTATTAGCGGCATTCCGGACAGGGTTGAATTCTTCCAGGACAATACCGTTGTATATTACTGTTATCTTATCCTCAGGTACTCCCTGGGAAACCAGCTTATCCTTCAACCCCTTGGAAACAGTGATAAAATGGTCCGTCAGGCTCCGGGTGAGTCTTTCCACCAGGCTGTTGCCCAGGCGGTAAAAGAATCCCGGGTAATCCATCTCCAAAAAGCTATGTACCGTAGTGATCACTTTTCTTTTGCCGGCCTGCCGGTCAGCCAGCCTGCCCAGCAGGTTGGCCCGGACGCCATGGGTATGGACCAGATCAAAGCCGTTGTTCCGGATCAGCGCCGCCAGCTTTCCAGCTACGCTAAAATCAGCTTTGTGCCGCATCGGAAGAACCAGACACCTGATCCCCGCCCTGGCAGCTATCTTCGCAAAGGGCTCATTAAAAAGACAGCAAACGGTGATCTCCACCGCTTTGGTATCCAGGGCCCCGCATAGATTTAAAATATGTCTTTCAGCGCCGCCAAACTCGCCGCCGCCGATAATATGCAGTACCTTTAAAGGTTCCACAAAGAACCGTTCTCCTTTTTATGGTCAAATATCTCACCAGAAAAGTTCCTGCTTCATCCACCGGCACCGGCCTGAGCCTGCAACCTCCAATGTCCACAGGCGTGACTTCCCGCCGAACTGGCGGTACACCTACCCAGCTAACCAGCCAGGGCCAGCAGGTTTATCGCGGCGTTCACGTCCCGGTCATGATTTGTACCACAAGCTGGACACGCCCATTCCCGAATGTGCAGCGGCAGCGTGTCAATCACATGGCCGCAGACAGAACAGGTTTGCTACTCGGATGGTACCTATTTGCAACCAGGAGTTTACTACCGTATCATTGTGTTTTGTATTCCAGCATCCGCCGGAACATTATGCCACAGTTGGACATTTTTGTCCGCGAAAAAGCTATCTGTTGTCAACCCTCCCCGGCTTAGCCTTTCTCATTTTATCAATTTACATGGTATTGCACAAGGAATTTTTGGGACTTCCCACCTGCTGGGCCTTTACAGTTAGCCAGTTTGGGAAGCCGTCGGATTTGGTGGATTTCTAAACAGCTTTGCTTTATAATATAGAAGAATTACGCAAAATAATTACCTTAAAGAATTATCTTTAAAGGAGGATTCCCTTGAACGGAGCACGGCTCTGGCAGGAAAGCTTGCTTGGACGCCTCGTTGAAGGGGCGGGACTGGCCTGGCGCCACAGCATCCTTCGCCAATGGCTCAACGGGTCTGCCCAGTACAGCCGGCAGGAGGCAGTTCGCTGCTCCCTTACGGGCAGGGTGCTAACTGCGGTGGCCGGCTTCCCTGCGCGCCTGCTGGAGCGCACGGGAGCAGCCATCCGGCGCGGTATTCCCGGCAGCCTGTTTTTAAACCTGAAGCCCCATCCCTTTCTTACTGGCAGTACGGTCCTGCGCAATGTGGCCGGAATCCGGGCAGAAACGCTGCTCTGGCTGGTCATTTCTTATATTGTTATTGATTACGCCCTGCGTAGCTCCCCGGCAACCGCTTTCCTGGCGGGCAACTGGGACGAGCTTCTGCTGGTCCTTATCTTCCTGGCCTGGCCGGTCCAGATGGCCCTGCGGGGGAAACTGACCTACCGGTTGACGCCCCTGGACTTCCCCATCTGCCTTTACATGGCCGTGGCGATCTTCCTTTTCCTGATCCGTTCACCCCATCTCGGCATTGCCATTGAGGGACTGAGGGTATATGTAGAATACATGCTCTGGTTTTTTGTCGGCAGCAACCTCCTGCTGAATAAAGGCCAGGCCAGGGCGCTGGTCAACTGGTTGGTGATCCTGGGGACGCTGGTGGCACTGCACGGCGTCTACCAGTACATCATCGGGGTACCCATTCCGGAAAACTGGGTGGACAGCGCGGAAACCGTCCGGACCAGGGTCTTCTCCATCGTGGGCAGCCCCAACGTCCTGGGCAGCTTCCTGGTTATGCTGATACCTATTACCGTGAGCCAGCTGCTCTCCGCCCGGGGCAGGACCCGAAAATACCTGTACACCCTCTGCCTGGTACCGATGGTACTGAGCCTTATCTTTACCTTCTCCCGCGGCGCCTGGCTGGCCATGGTGGGCGCCCTGACCGTTTACGGCCTCATGTACAACTGGCGGATTTTACTTGGCCTGGCCGCTGCGGCCTACATCGCCCCCAAGCTGGTCCCTACCATCGGTGCCCGCATCGGCTACATGCTTTCTCCGGCTTACCTGGTCAGCAGCACCCGGGCCGGGCGGGTGGCCCGCTGGAACATGGCCCTCAATAAGGTTAAGAATAACCCGCTGACAGGGGAAGGTTTCGGCCGTTTCGGAGGTGCCGTGGCAGACCGCCACATTCCCAGCAGCCATTACGTGGACAACTTTTACCTGAAAACAGCCGCCGAGTCCGGCCTGATCGGTATCGCCGCCCTGGTCTGGCTTCTTATAAGCGGCGTGCGCTGTGCCCTGAACACTTACAGGAGACTGACCGACCCTTACTTGAAAGGGCTGGCCGGGGGAATGATTGCCGGACTGGTGGGGGTGCTCCTGCATAACGTGGTGGAAAATATTTTCGAGGTCCCCATGATGACAACATATTTCTGGCTCCTGCTGGGCATGACTGCTGCCCTGCCCCACCTGAAGGGCCAGGAAACCCCACCGCTGGATTAAAGAATAACCGCTGCCCAGCCCAAAAACTGAAAGGCTCGCTGCTTAGTAAGAGCTAAAATACCATTAATAAAGGACGTCGCCCTGACGTCCTTTTTGTTTGCTGGACAATTTATTGGTTCGGCGGGCATGCCACCCGGCTACACCTGCAAACCTTGTACTGATACTGAACACTAACTGAACACGCAGGGGCAGCTCCTCCTACTCCGGTCTAATACTCTGCTGAACCATAGGTTCGCTCTGTTATTGCCAGACCTGAGGGGGAAGTGGCTTGCCTCTCCTGGTCCTTTGTTCCAGTTACAGTGTCCGTTCCGGTATTACTCCCTGGTGCGGTTGCAGTGTTTTTACCGTCCCCATCATCCTGTCTTTTTTGGTCATCCTTAACATCCTGGTCTATTTCATTACTTTTACTGTCTTCCTCATCTAGTTTTTCCTCATCATTATCATCATTTTTATCGTCATTTTTATCGTCTTTGTTTTTTCCACCAACAGGTTTTATAGTTACCAACCCACCCGAACCGTTTGCTTCCTGCCCAGCATCATCCTTTCCCGCCTTGGACGAAGAGCCGCTGGTTTTGCCCTGCCCGGCCTGGTTAGCGGGAGTAGCCGGGTTTTCCTGGTCCCCGTCAGACTGTGTCGCTTTCTTTTCCCCGGAGCTTTCCGTCGTGGTAGCAGTAGTTTTCTGTGGCGGGGCATACTGCCCGCTCAGGGGGGTGTTCATAACTACGGTGGAAGTGGTTACCCCGTTAAAAAGGTTGGTCACCATCTGCCTGGCTTCCGCCGGATCGACACCCCAGTAACTGCCCTCGTCAATATTCAGCGGCCGGCCGGGCAACGTCTGGCAGACAATATTGCCGTCCGCCAGCTGTTTGGCAGCTGAAGCCAAAGTCAGCATATCACTTATGCTCAAGTTAGTGTCAACATAGCGGTTGATTTCCGGAACCAGTTTGGGTAGTTTGGGAATTGTACTGGGCTGGAGCATCTCTTTGGCCAGCGCAACCAGGAACTTTTGCTGGTACTTGGTGCGGTCGATATCCCCCAGCTCATAATCCCGGAAGCGCACGTACTGCAGGGCCTTGTCGCCATCCAGCCGCTGCAGCCCCTTTTTTAAATTAATCCGGTAAATACCCCCGTCGGTTATATCCTCATGATACATATTTCTTTCCACATCGATGGTAACCCCGCCCAGGGCATCGACAATTTCTTTAAAGCCGCTGAAATTGGTAAGGACATAATGCTTAACGGGTATTCCCAGTAAATCCGAGACAACTTTCATCGTCAACTGCGGCCCGCCGTAAACCGCTGCACTGTTAATCTTGTCCCAGCCATGCTTTGGTATGTTGACCCTGGTATCCCGGGGGATGGAGAGCAAGGACATCTGCTTGCTCTTAAGGTCAACGCTGGCGAGGATAATAGTGTCTGTACGGGCCATGGTTTCGCCCCGCCGGGCATCAATCCCCAGCAACAGCACGTTGAGGCGCTCATCCTTGAAAACAGGCTGGCTCTCTTCCTCTTCCCCTGCATTTAGGATCGTGTCCGGGAAAAAGATACTCTTGGCCAGCATGCAGCCGCCGGCGATCAAGGCCAGTAAAACCAGGCAACAGAAAATGAAAGACGCCTTTCTTTTCAGCTTTCGTCTTGGAGCTCTCAAATAAATTCACCCCACCTGAGGGTATCGCCAGTTAAGACAATACCTGTCAACTACTTAGCCACCAATAATTCCGGAAAGGAAAATGATAGGAGCTTATTAATCAGGCAAGATACCGGTTTTTTTTACATTTCCTCAGAAAATACGACTGCTCCCAGGGAAAAACAGCGGCGGCTTTAAATTACTATGTAAAAATGTCCATCGGAACTAGCGAATTGTCGCTCCACCCTTGTACATAACCACAACAGAATCAAGGGCTTTTATCCCGCGACCGTCTTCCCGAGGAATGACCAACAGGTGGTTTAAAGAAATCTTGCTCCCAGCTTTGAGATCCTGCCCGGCAGTTACGTCTGGAATACCATTCCCGCTGGTGTCAACCACAACCGCCTGTCCCCGCCTGACCAGTATCTCCGAACCGGCCCGGCCCGTCAGAACCTGACCAGCCTTCATTTCGGCAACCTTCCACTGAACATACTGGTCCACATAACTCTGGGTTACCAGGGGATCTCCGCTACCCCCCGGTGTATCCTCCGCTCCGGCCAGGGCCGAGTAGCCCCAAAAAACCAGGGAAACCACGGCCGCAACAAGGACCAGCAGGGTAACTTTAGACTTCTTACTGCGCATTAAACACTCCCCCTTAAAGTTCTACACCAAAAGCTTGTTTCCTTTAAAGACAGATCCGCCGTCTTCAGCCCCGGCCAGTGTGGCCCGTTTACCTGCGGGTTCACCCGGTACAAACTCCCCTTACTTCCAGCATTTCCGCGTTTCCTGTACAGGCACTGCTCAATAAGTAAACAACCTGCCCGCAAAGAGTACCGGGCAACAACCAAATACCAGTTAACTGATTAACAGGTTGTATAGAAATAGAATTCCACTATTTATTAGACGTTTAATTTTCGAAAAAGTTCGCCAACCTGTACAGCATTTTTCAACGCCTCTTCGCGCAGGCGTCCCACCTTCTCACTGAGCCCGGCGGAAATAGCAGCCCGGTCAGCCAGGACTTCTTCAATGCGCAGGGATAATTCCTCGTAACTTAATGTTTCTACATGCAAGCCGGGGGGTTGTCCAACCGACTGCAAGAAACGGTTTACTTTGGGGTCGTAGGGAATACCAATTAAAGGCACGCCGAAAAGGGCCCCAAAAATCAGAAAATGCAGCCGCATCCCAATGGCCAGATCAAGGTTTGCCGCAACCGACAGCAGATCCATGAAGCCGGTGTAGTTGTTCAGAAGATAGGCCTTCTCCCTCATCAAATCAGCAACTTCCCGGCAGCTATCAGCATCCACTGGTCTGTGCATGGGCACCAGCAGCACCCGCCAGCCCTTTGCCACAAGGTCATCGGCCACCCTTGCCAGTACTCTTTTATAGCCGTTCAATCCTTTCCACGGCCTCACGGAAATCCCTGCCACGGGACCGCCTTTGAACCCCAGGGAGGCCAGAATTTCCCGCCCCTTGCCGGGATCGAGGAGAGCCGGGTCCAGGCCGAGCACGGGGTCTGCCGTGACGTAAACCGGCGGGCGCTTAACACCGAGGGAAACCAGTTCATCCCTGGAGTCGGGATCTCTGACGGTGACCATGTCGACCCGGTTGGCCACCAGCCGGATCAGGAACCTCCCCAGCCTGGTGCGCACAGGCCCGATACCCTGGGCATAAAAGAAAACAGGTTTCCCTAAAAACCTGGCCATAGCTACCACACCAAGGTAATAAACAATGCTTTTAGATCCGGTTGCATCCTGAAGCAGCCCCCCGCCGCCGCTGACAAGCAGGTCGGCCTTACGGAGTTCCTGGTAAACCTGGCGGATGTTGAAGCGGGAAATGGAATGAACGCCAAACTCCCGTGCCGTAAAGACCGGGTCCTTTGACAGTACGGTGATATCCAGGTCCGGGACAGTTTTTCTTAAAGCCTGGAGCATGGCATAAAGCATCGCCTCGTCACCGCTGTTATAAAAACCGTAATAACCTGAGATGACAACTTTCGGCATGGGCTTTCTCCTGTACAACCGGTTTCTTGAGCAAAGGCAAAATTCCATTAAACTAATAGAGGGGGCATTGCTGGGATTTAAAACTTGTATTTTTTTAAAACCATACAGGCGAAACAGGGCAGAACCAGCTGGCGCCTCCAGCGGGAGGGCTCCTGTAACAGGCGGGAGAGCCACTCCAGGTGCAGGCGCCGGACCCAGGCCGGGGCTCTGCGAACCCTACCTGCAATAACGTCGAAACTTCCCCCGACCCCCATGGCCACCGCTGCCCCTGTGGATTCCAGATAACGGTCAATCCAGAATTCCTGGCGCGGCGCGCCGAGGGCCACAAATATGAGATCCGGCCTGGCCTGCCGGACAGATTCAGCCACCAGGCCGGCTTCCTCATCCCGGAAATATCCATGGTGCGTGCCTGCTATCTGCAAGCCCGGGTAGGTGCAGCAGAGCTTTTCAGCTGCTTTCTCCGCCACACCCGGGGACGCACCCAAAAGGTAAACCCTCCAGCCACAGGCGGCGGCCTGCTTAACCAGGCGCTGCATCAGGTCAATGCCGGTGACCCGCTCCTTAACCGGATACCCTGCCACTCTGCAGGCCCACACAATACCCACTCCGTCCGGCGTAACGAGATCGGACCGGTTAATCAGCCGCATCATCTCGCTTTCAAACTGGGCGCGGTACAGGTATTCAGGATTGAGGGTCAGGATCCGGTGCGGCCGCCGGCTCTTGATAAAACCTGTAACCCTTTCCACCGTCTCTTCCATCGTCAGCGCATCGATCCGGGCGCCAAGGAGCCAGGCTTCCATCAGCGTATACCCCTTATCTCCTTATTTTCCAACACATTTCGATTCGCACTTTGAATATTTTATCACAATTTTGAGCGATTCTCCAGCTAGACGCCAAAAAGCCCCGCCCTGGGAATAAACGGGGCTCCAGTTTTCAGCTCTTTTTACTCCTCTTTTGGGGGACATGCAACCAGTTTTGCACCGGTTTATTCTCCTTCTCCCCGGGAAGACCACACCAGGTCAAGGGCATAAATCTTCCAGGCCCCGGCCTCGTTATACAAATAATAACGCTCGTCAACAGTGAGGCCGGCCGGGCCAGGCTTCCCCGTTTCCCCGGACAGGGCAGCGGTTACGTCGACCCTGGTCCTGTACTTTACCCGCGCCAGGTAACTGCTCTTGAATTCTACCAGGGGAGCGCCCCCCGGATGCGTCAGTTCAATTTTGCCGCCGGCCGGAACACTCTCCCAGAGCCCAAGGCCGCCGTTCTGAAAAGCCAGGGCCGCTTCACCGGTCAGGTAGTCCGGCATGGCTTCCCGGCCTGCTCCGTTCAAGGCCTTTCCGGTTAATTCTGAAAACTCCCTGACCACCGATTTCAGGACACTGTCTTCCGGCAGGTTTGCTGTGTCCTTTTCCAGAAAACGGGACAGCATCACCATTACCTCCACCCGGCTGGCCGTACCATCCGGCTCGAAGCGACCGGCTGCACGCCCGTTGACAAGGCCCAGCTTGTATGCCTTCAGCACGGATTCGTAATACCAGTCGCCTGGCCGTACATCCCCAAAGGGGTTGACGGGATCCTGGAGCATTTCATCTTCCACAGCCCGGGTGAGCATGGCTGCAATCTCCGAACGGCAGACCGGCGCCTGGGGTAAAAAATTCAAGGCCCCGTCCGGCCTGGGAACGCCGGTAACAATTCCTGCCTCGTAAAGGGCTGCCGCAGGCCCCCTGGCCCAGTCCGGAACAGCCTGCCAGTCAGTAAAGGGCGGGATTTCCTGCCCGTCCCCCAAAGACAGAGTCCTGGCCAGCAGGGCGGCAAATTCCGCCCGGTTTACCTGCTTGTCCGGCAGGGCGTAAAGCCTGTCCCCTTCGGGATAACCCTGCATAATACCCAATTGCACCATCATCGTCAGCTCAGCCGCGCCCCAGGGATGGCTCTTCAGATCCGCAAACTGGTCGCTGAAAGCCGTGGCGGTACCGGCCAGTACCGGCGGCACCGGAGCAAAAAAGATGAAAAGAGATAAGAACAGGTACAGCACCCTTTGCATTGCTTTTCCTCTCCTTAAGCGCTAAATGGTTCTTTCTTCTCCCTTTTCACCCCTGTTCCTTCCGGCAATAACTGGGCTTTGCCCCGGTCTCCCGGCAGCCCCGGCCTGCTCTCTTGCTTTCAGGAAGCCGCTTGACGGATTCTCAGGCTGCCCGAAACCTGCCCGGACAAACTTTGGCCAGATCTTTCTTAAACTATGGCTGCCCGATACCGTCAATGACAGCTGCATCTATGAATCTTTAAGGTTCATAACCCCCTCTTATTTCACATAAATCCGTACAACGGCGTTCATCCCCGGGAGGAGCCGCTGTCCCTGGTACCCGTCGATTCCGATTTTTACTGGGATGCGCTGAACCACCTTGGTAAAGCTCCCGCTGGTATTTTGCGACGGGAGCAGCGAAAAAGTGGAAACCGTAGCTTCCCCGATGGAAAGAACCCTGCCGCTGTACTTTATTCCCGGTGTACTGTCAATGGTAAACTCCACAACCTGGCCGGGTTTAACCCTGGCCAGCTCAGTCTCTTCGATATTTGCCGTAATGTACAGATTGTTGAGATCCGCCAGCATGGCCACGGGAGACCCCGGAACGCCCACTTCTCCAACATTGCCGATCTTTTTGATGACCGTGCCGCTGATGGGCGACTTGATCAGGGACAAATCCAGGTTTGCATCCGGGCTGAGGGTATAATCCACCTGCCGGGCGATCAACGCGCCCTTCTGCAGCAGATCCCCCTCCTCCACGTACATTTCCGTTATTATGCCGGATATCTGGGGGCTGACTTTTACAATTATGCCGTCCACACGGGCGTCTTCCGTATCAACAAAATGGGTATTTTTGTACCAGTAATAAAACGAGACCCCTCCCAGGGACAGCATCATAGCGGCAACTACCATATAAATAACGGCTTTATTTCTCATGTTTCCTCTCCGTTCAGCTGTGGAGGTTTAATTTTGGATAACTACTTTCATACCTTCCCTGAGGGCCTCAATACCGGTCACCGCTAGCTCTTCGCCCTCTTTTAGACCTGCCCTGACAATAACGTTCCCGCCTCCGGACTGGCCGGTCTCCACTTCCCGGCGGTGGGCGCAGCCGTCCTCAATAACCCAGACATAGCTCTTCTGATCAAGCTTGAAAACGGCAGCCGCGGGGATTACAATTCCCGCTTCAGGCCCGGCCTCCAGCAGGACTTCCGCATACATGCCCGGCTTCAGCAGGTGGCCGGGGTTTTCAATCTGGATCTTGACGGGATAGGCCCTGGTTGAAGCATTCGCAGCCAGGGCAATGTTGGAGACTCTCCCTGTAAAGGGTTCGTCCCGCACGGAACCCACCCTGACCTGCACTTCCTGGCCCACGTGAATTTTATTCACCTGGTCCTCGCTTACCCCGGCCTGGATCGCTACAGTATCCAGGTTGACAATACTGATGACGGTCTGGGCAGCATTGGCCATCTCACCGGGGTTGATGTTCCGGGCCGTGACAACCCCGCTCAGGGGCGCCCTGATGATGCTGTTGTTATAGTCGGCCCGCGCCTTTTGCAACTGCGCCTCGCACTGCCGGATTGTTTCAGGGATTGTGGCATTGACCAGAATGTCCAGGCTCTTTTTGGCGGCCTCGTAGGCGGCCTTTTCCTGGAGATATACTTTATCGTATTCCTCAAATTGTTGCTGGGACAGGGCGGATGCATCTTTAAGCTGCTTGCTCCGCAAATAATCGGCTTCGGCCAGGAGAAAACCGGCCTCTGCTTTGGCAAGGGCCAATTCAGCCTGAATTTTCTGGGCGGGAAGGTCTGAATTCCTGGCCTTGTCCAGTTGGGCCGCATACAGGTCCACCAGCGCTTCCAGGTCGGCAACATCCAGACTCACCAGCAGGTCGCCCTCTTTCACTGCGTCGCCCACGTCGACCGTAATTTCAGCTACCTTGCCAGGTGTCCGGGGTACGACATCGGCCGAATAAAGTGCTTCCAATCTGCCGCTGACCACAGCTCCGCCGGGCAGCTTTCCCATTTGTGCCGTGGCTCTACTGATCACGGCAGGTTGATCGCTGCCGGCCCCCCTGCCGCCCTGGCTGCACCCGGCCAGCACCAGGGCTGTTATTGCCAGAAGGCTTAGCAGCCCGATTTTGCACCACTTTTTCAAGCATCCCTCTCCCCTTTTACCAGCACAACCAGTTAATCAAAAATTGAACCTCCCGCGACTAAAGCCGCGAGATACTGGCTTCATAAATTCCTGCTCTCCAGGCTAAGGTAAGTCTTAAAGAAACCTAAGAAACCTCGCGAGCCAGCCCCGTAGTTTTTGCGCTCCTCCAGGCGGCCCGGTCAAGGGCCTGGCTCCGTGTTTTACATATGTATTGGAATTTGGCCCGCCTTATTCAGTACTAAAGTAAAGTAAAGTAAAGTAACCTGCATGGCAGGCCTTTGATCGAATAGGCCCCTTAAACTGGAAAAAATCCCTTTTAAACTTGTTTACATAAAAGAAGGGCGTCCCGGCCCTTCGTAAATCTCAAGCCCTTCAGGCAAAGTCCCCAGGTATTTGATCCTGCGAAAAACTACCGGCAGGATATTTTAGGTGCTGCAAGCGGGAGAAAACCGGTTTACTGGGGATGATTCCGGTTCCTGGCAGCGTTTTCTGTTTTCTCAGAACGCAGTATAGTCAACACTTTTTCATAAATCTCAATGAGCTTTTCCATGTCTTCTTCAGGAATTTGGCCGAAGTATTTTTCAGCCACCTTTCTGCGGCCTTCCAAACATCTCCTCATGACATCGGCGCCCTGTTCCGTTGCTTCCAGCCAGACCAGACGGCGGTCAGTCAGATCCCGGGTCCTTACAGCCAGACCATTGTTAACCATCCGGTTAACCAGAGCTGTGATGGCACTAAGGGAAACCCCCAGTTCTTCCGCCACCTCAGAAACTGTCATCCGGCCCCTTTCATTAATCTTCTTCAAAACAAAAAACTGGCTTCCGGTAATACCCGAAACCATTTGGTTGGCAAGTTCACTGTGCAGCGTTCTGACCAACTCCAGAAAGACTTCCTCAAGACGGGAAAAGTACTTCTCTATGTTTGATTGTCCCATCCCGGACCTCCTTGAGTATAATTCAAATCCTTAAGCACCTTAATGTTTCACATAATTAAGTATATGCCGGCCATTTAATATTGTCAAGATTTCCTCAATATTGATCCTAATCAGAAAAACACTTCAACTCATAGGTCTTGTATGCCGGGCCCTTCTCCAGGGTAATTTTAAATTCACCGTATTTAGATTTAAAATCATCTATATGCCTTTCACCGAAATTGACCATCCTGCCACTGCTGTCAAACAGGCCTATCTGAATCACCGGGTTTTTATATTCCCTTTTAAGATCTCTGTCGGACCTTTCCACTTCACCTGTTACATAGAGAAAATCGTTATATATGTTCGGGTCCCGGGTAAACCGGACATCATTGAAAGTCACTTCTACCGGAGTAATGGAGATTTCATCCTTTGCCGAAATATTGAAACTGACGTCACTGACCAGGTATTCCTGCTTTGAGTAAGACCTCAGCTTGAAGTAGGCTGACTCACCCGGTGTAATACCGGCAGGCAGATCGGTGGTCAGAGTCTCAATAACGTTCCCGGCAGGGTCGAGGATGTCCGCCTTGATTTCAACATCTGCAAAGGTTTTTTTAGACTGGTTTTTGGCTTCCCCCAGGATATAGTAACCGTATTCACTGTTTATCTTTTCATAGGAAACTATACTAAAGGGCGGCAGGTTTTCGGGCGATGTCAGAACCACTGCGCGCGCTTCCTGGTCCCACTCCACATGAAGCCCCAGCGCCTCCGAAATAACCCTGATGGGTACAAATGTCCTGTCGTTGATAATCTGGGGCGGCGTATCTGTGTAAATCTCCCTGCCGTCAAGCATGATCTTGATCGGAATCTCCTCACTGAAAGCCATACCCGCGAAAGCCAGGAGCATCCCCAGCATTACCCCAATCAAAACTTTTCGCACGGCGTAAACCTCCCGGAACTTAAATATTACGGGAATATTCCATGAAGCATTAAAAAAACCCTTTTTTCCTGGATGTTTTTTCTTAAATAACTAATAACTTAATAACTTAAATCCACCATAGGCAAAAGGAATAAGCCGGGTATTACGCCCGGCTTCCAGATTTCTGGGATGTCCTTTGTATTTTCAGATTTTATTCAGGAATAAGCTAGCTGCCGCTTCCATAGGCCCAGGGTTTTTTGAAAGCCATTTTCAGAATTTCATGCTGGCTCTCAATTTCAAGCAAGCCCTGCCTGGCCTGTTCCAGGGCCAGTTCGGCATTCAAGACATCTGTTTTGGTGGCGATTCCCACATCAAACTTGACTTTCGCCACACGCAGGTTTTCCCCGGCCAGGCGGATGCTTTCCACAATACCCGCATATTGTTCTTCCAGTTGTTTGGCCGTGTAATACATCGTCCTTAACTGCTTGGCCATCTGCTCCCTGACATCGCCGGCAGTAACTTCAGCTTTTTCCAGGTCGATCTCCTTTGCCTTATACGGCTCGCCGGCACTTGGGTTTGTAAAATCGTACAGTCTCTTGGTCAGTTTGGCCAGTTCCACAGCCTGCTCGGCGGACCACATGGTGGGGCTGGAGGTTACGATGGCATTTACTTCAACATCCAGGTCACTAACTTCCAGCGGTGACAGCTCCGGACTGTCCACCAGCACCGGCCGGTCTTGCGGCAACAGTCCAACCATCTGGTTAAATTTTTGATAAGCGTCGTCCAGGGCTTTTTGGGCTGATTCCAGGTCGGTTTTGGCACTGGCCCAGCTTGTCTCGGCCTGGATCACGCCCAGGGCGTCCACGGTCCCCGCCCTCTGTCCTGCGTAAGCTACCTGCTTGAGCCACTGTCTGTTTTCCAGAGTAAGCTCGGCCACACGTAACTTTTCCAGATTCCTTATTACTTCATAATAAGCCTGATGGACGGATAGAACTACGGCATCCTCCTTGGCCGTGTAGTTTTTTCTGGCCATATTCCGGCTGATTTCCGCCTGGGTCAGGTTTAAGAATACTGATTCCGCATTGGATGAAGGAACCGGCCCGGTGGGTATAAAATCTACTTTATCGGCCAGGTAGTCCTTCACTTCGACAGCACGCTCAAGGTCCTTTTTGGCCTTTTTCAGGGAACTGTCTGTATGAAGCGCCCTTTCCACCGCCATCTCCAGGGTAAGTTCCGGGGTTAGCGGCTCGCGGGCCGGGGCCTGGGAAGGTAA
>LFSA01000024.1:0-17525 GCA_001512635.1 Pelotomaculum sp. DTU098
ACATATGTTCTGGAAGGGAGTTTGGATAATGGCCTTTGAAGTATACAAACCCTATGAAAAAGAAATGAAGGTGAAAATTTCAAAAAACATAATCGTTCTGGACAGGCTTACCCTTGAGAATTTTAAAACTAAAACCATTGAGTTGGCTTACGACAAGGATAAAAGAATAATTAAGATTCAACCTTCTAAGAATGGACATGTATTAGGGAATCAAAAAAAGATATATGCCAAAGGTTTCTTTAACAGTTTTAACATTAATAAAAGAGGGCTGTTCGGCGCCCAGTATGACAAGAAAAAAGATACGCTTTATGTCTATTTGAATAAGGAATTAAAGGTTTGATTCAGGTCCTTGCCGCCCGGAAATGAAGACGTTTCGCTGTCACTGTTTTGCTTGTTTCAGCGCACAAGATTAACAGGAAAATTCAGAGCACGGGTAATTGCCATTTCCTTTTACAAACCCTACACCCGTTACCAGAGTCCCTTAGTAAAGCAAGCCTGAAGAGATCCGTTTTTTCAGCCTTCTCTTATCAATTAAAAGGACAGGCCCTGTATAATAACAGTCCTGTCCTTAGTATTTTCCCAGATCGAAAAAGGAGATCGGTATCCCTAAGTTTTGGGGAGAAAAGAATCCTTTAAAGGATATTCTGAATCTTAAAGGCTTCTTTTTCCGGAATGTGCTGAATCATCAATCTCAACTCCGCAAGCTCCCCCCAGACCAGATGGTCGCTTTTTTTTTCAAGATAAGCTCCAATCCTGGCCATGGAAAACTCAATATTGTCTATTTCCTGGTGGTCAATGATAACCGTCCACCATTTAGATTTTCCATCCCAATATGTTACCAACTCCTGGAACTTTTTTTGTGCGACGTCCCACTGTTCCCTTTGCAGGTTCTGCTCAATTTCATCAATGTTAGCAATTAATTCTTCAGTTGTTGTTCCTAAAGTGTGATTTGTCCAAATACCCACAGAGATAATGAGGATAAATACAAGTAATAACCCTACCAGTACACGCATTATATCGATACCCCTGTTTTTTTGCTTAGTTGTTCCTGGATTTTAGCTGGTAAAACAGTTTTCCATTAGAGTCCAGGCTGGCAAAAAGTACTTCTTTGAAGTGTTCTACACCGAACTTCTTTAATTCAGATTTTAACCAGTCTATACTGAGGTTTATCTTCTGTAAGTTTTGACGTAATACACAACCGTCAATCACCAGGGTTGTAGGAAGTCCTTCATAGGATGTCTCAATATTCAAGTCTGCTGGTACCACAGGCCTTTTTTGAGATTTTGGTATAACACTTAACTGTCCACTGGTTTCCAGAATGGCAAACTCAATATCGGCTATATTGGACATGTTCTTGGCCCGCAGCTGTTCAAGTAAATCATTGATGTTATAACGAAGACGTTTTAACTCCTGCTCAACAATTTTGCCGTTTTCAATCAAGACGCTGGGTGTACCGCAAATGATCCCCCTGGCCCTTTCACTCTTAAGGGATAAATAGGACAGGGCAACTTCCACCAACAGCAGTGTAATGATTGGAAAAAGGCCGGTGAAAAGGGATATCCCGGTATCTTGCATGGGAATTGCCGCTAGAGCCGAGAGCATAATAACTATAACAAGCTCATAGGGCTGCAGCTGGCCTATTTGCTTCTTGCCCATCAACCTCAAACCAATAACAACCACGATAAACAATATTATTGTACGAAAGATCCCCAGCAGCATTTAAACTTGCTCCTTAATTTATTTAAATCAATCATATTATTTCCCCTACTGGTTATTTTATTATGGCCTGCACTTGATTGCCTGTTTTAGCCATAATCAGAAGACAGGCCATAGAGACCCAGCCATTTTTGACCTTTAGACAGAGTAGACGGAGCAACATCCAATTTCCGGCGCTGGATGGAAGGTTCATTCCACAAAAACAATGATGCAACCAAAGGCCCCATATTATCAACTGTTCCATTGCTCGCCCATAACTGAAATAAGCCTCCCCTAAACGACTGTTAAGAACATAATTCGGTTACCGGCCACAACCCCTGTAACGGGAATAAGGGAAAAAATAATTAATACAAGAAAAAACCGCGGTATTAAGCATTAACCAAACCCACGGTTTATTGAAAAAATGTTTTAATAAATCTTTCATAAACTTTACTTTGTTTGAACAGGAATTAAAATTTACTAGCTTTAAAGAGGAGCTTACCGAACCATAATAATATCAGTTCCAAATAAACAAGGAGGTGTTGGATTAAGTGACAATTGGATCCAAAATGCACCATACTCTGGCAAGTCTGGAAGGGGCAGCCGCAGATTTACAGACCTTTGCCATGGAAACTCAGGACCAGTCGGCTAAAAAAATGTTTAACGACTTGAACCGCCAATTAGAAGATATTGTTCAGGCCTTAAAAGGACGAGTAAACTACATTGAAAGCCAGGAACCCCAGTATAAGATGAACAAGGATCTTTAAACAGGTTTACCCGGGGATATGGTCAGCAACCATATCCCCTTTTTAACACAAACCGGCCTCTAATCCATTACAATTAATGCTTTCTTTTCAGCCAGCCCAAGCTTATCGGGCGAACCTTAAGGATGCTCGGTTTAAAATCAGAATAACAAAGAAGCTTGTTACACTTCTTGCAAAAATATATTTCTCTGGTTTCGTTAGGGACACGTACAGCCTCTTCGCCGCATAGACATTTTACCTCTTCAAACTCAGGATTCTTCTTACCCATAATTTTATCAAGCAAGTTTAACATATTAGTAAACCTCCTTGGTTGTCTGTATACAATTTAATCTAAAATTGAATTCTAGCCATCCTGCCGTTGCTGCCCCGGGGCATGTCTAATTAATATGTAATATTTATTCAGATGGAATCACCTGTTTATGGCATTGCTGTGGAAAGTGCACCTAACTGTTAAGCTGCTCGTATGATTCTTCAACCGTTGACATTCTTATATTCTGACCTTTTACCAGGATTACAAGCGGAGGACCCACAAAAAATGTCCCTGAACCTTCAAGTGTTGGCTCGTAAACATCATAGCCCTTCCACTTGCCGATATACAGGGCATTATCATATCCTTGCTCTTTGGCAAACCGTATCACAGTTTCTTTTGTCATTTCTGCACACCCTCTAGTATTTTATTAACAATCTCCAGGTTAAACCTCTTATCATCTATCCGCAATACTCTATTTTAATTAAGTCTTACATGTTTATGGTTAATGAGAAGGCTGCAATGACACAGAAAAGCTTTTTTGGCTTAAAAAGGTTTAATCTCGTTATTATCACAATTATAAGAAGGCTTAATTATATATCAATTAATTTAACTTAGTTATATTAAAAATGATAAATATTTATTAAATTAGATCTAAATATTTGACTGCATCGAAATTATCATTTATAATTCATATAAAAATTATAAGGGGTTGACAGGTAATGGCTTTTGAAGTTTATAATCCACGTATTGAGAAAGAAGCCACTATCGCTATTTCAAAGAATCACCTTACTCTAAATAAAAAATTGTTGGATAAAATTAATACAAAATATGTTGAACTGGCCTATGATCCGGAGACAAGAAATATCCGGATTAAACCTACAACTAGCGAGAATGGTCTTGTCCTTAATCGAAACAAGATAGGAGCAAGGGGTTTTTTCAAATATTTCAAAATTGATCAAAAAGGTAAATATAATGTTGTGTATAATGAAAAGGAAAATGCCTTTTACGTTCAAATTTGAAGACCAGCGCATGTAACAAGCCGGGCTTAACTCCGGCTTGTTTACATTCTCTCCTTAATAAGCCCGTTTTATCCATTAATGTACTTTTATTGTTTAAATCCCTAGAGGTTTGATCCTGTGCAGTGAGCAAGCAGGCCATTTGGTTGACCTATAGTATTTCCAGTTGCCGGAACAGTTTTAGCGCTGTCTTCACAGAACATCGCCAGGCCGGCCACTTTAATGCTAAGAGTACTCATCCCACGGCTATCATACCGGACCAACAGTACCCTGGTCCGGGCCTAACATATTCATGCCCGCCAGATACCCTCCTCGATTAGTTCCAGTCAGTAATAAATAAAAGGTGACTCTTATGTGATACCGGCAGGTATTCCCACGTATCCAGGGTAAAGTCAGTGGCTAATACCTCCTCTCAAAGACCATTTACTCACCATTACAGGCAGTGCTCAACTTCCAGTTAAACCATTAATCCAATATTTTCCCTTATATCATTAAAACGTTTACATCTTGTGGATGAATTACATTTTAAAATATTCTTAATAATACTCTTTAAAATTAAATCCTGTAGTTTTATAATAAAAGCGGGGTGTAAAAATATGGTAAAAAAGCAGTGGGCCATCATCGAAGAAGTGGAAAAACTCACGGAAGAAAACGCCTCGGATTTTCTAGCGCCATCCGTGTACGGGCAAGTTAAAATTAAAGGTAAATTCATCAGGGACGAACAAGGTAAACTGGTCCCTGTTCTGGTTAAAACCAGGAGACAGGTTCAGATCCAGCAGCCTGCTACAGTTAAGGATGAAAAGGAAACGATCCGGAAATCCGAAAAAAATAGCCAGGGCATTATCGACAGGCTCAAACAGTGGTTACACTCGTTTTTATGTTAGTTATCAAAACAGCTGGTTAAACAGCTGGATGTGTTTTTAAGCAAGACCCTTTTTCAGGTGTAGCGCCATTTTTTCAGCCTGTCTGGCAAGAGCCAGGTAGCCGAACCGGTTTGGATGGGCATCATCGTCATAATAGTAGGGGCTAGCCTGTCCAGTATCCGGATCCGACAGGGGTGCGTGAAAATCCAGTACAGGCAGCATCATTTCGTCTGCAAATTCCTGGATCCATTTTTTAAATGCTGATAACTCGGTTTCCAGGGACTTCATCACAGAACGCGGGATAAAACTGCCCACCTGGAAAATATTGAGCGGAGGCGGCATCCCGAGCACCGGAGAAATACCATTATTCAAAGCTTCCCTGACCATGTAAAGAATATTCTCCTGAACACCCTTTGCGGAAATCCCTGTCAAGATGTCATTTGTCCCGCCCAGAATAATTACATAAGCTGGTTCCAGCTTAACCACATCATCCCAGAAACGGTTTAACATGTCCCAGGTTGTATCTCCGTTGACTCCCTTATTTACCAGATCCAGCCCGGAAGAACCGGCACAAATACCTACCCAGGAAGCCTCCGGTCCATAAGGATACCCATAGGTGATACTGTCACCCAGACATACGATCCGGCGGCGTCCGGCAATCCTGGAAAATGCCTGGAACCCCTTTTCATCAAACAGGGCAAACAAAACTTCTTCCAATTCTGCGCCCCTGGCCAAGTGGCTGCGCACTTCACTTATCATTACGGCAGCGGCAAGATCCAGGTCCAGCCCCCCTACACCCGTGCCCAGAGCAGGGAAAACCACAGTTTTAAGCCCCAGCTCCCCGGCCCTCCGGAGCGCATTCCGGGTGGCCAGCCTGATTTTTTCCGCGTCTGTAACCCGGTCAGGCCCCATAACCACAGCGTGAATCACATAGCGCGCCTTGAGCGCCCCGGCTCCTGTAACCACCGCTTCACCCACGGGTACCGGGCCATTGGCCACAGCTTCTTCCTCAATAATGGAACCACCTTTGCGCTTGATGGCCCCAGCCACACCGGCCTGCATGGTGAGCTGGTTATTGGCGGCATTGACCACGGCGTCTGCAGAGATTTCGGTGAGGTCACCCTGTATAACCTTAATCATTGCTCTACCCCGCTTACCTGTTTATATTTTTTTACTGGTAGTATTCTCGCCAGGTTTCTAATATTCCTCCAGAGTTTGCAAAATTGCTGTTCTATTCAGACACATGTCAAATATTTTTTATCCGTTTTTTTTGTTTTTTGAAGTAGACATAGGCAAAGTATAGAGCCAGTAGCCCTAACCCCACAAAGGGCAGGCCGCTGTTCAGATAGCTGGAAATAAGCCGGTAGTTGTGACCGAAAAACATGCCCAGCAGCAGGTAAAGGCCTCCCCAGCCCAAAGTGAAGAGTGTATTGTAAAAAAGGAAGTAACCGGCCCCAATCCTGCTTACACCGGCCATATACGGGGTCAAGTTGCTCACACCAGGCAAAAAACGCCCGAAAACAATAAAAGCCGGCGCCGAACGGTCCAGCCAGGACTGTGTTTGTTTAATTCGCTCAGGCGTGATCCTCAGGTATTTAGTGCACCATAGAAAGAAGGGCTGACCCAGATTCCGGCCTATCAGGTAGGCCGTAAAGGAACCTGCCGTGTAACCGGACAGGGTGACGGCCAGGGCACTAAAGAAATCAAGTTTTCCTTGATTAACTAAAAACCCCGTCAGGACTACCATAATACCCCCTGGAAAGGGTAAGCCCATTGCTTCAATGAATACACCCGCCAGCAGCCCGGTAAGGCCGAGGGTGGTAAGATAATTTACAATAAAATCGACCAAAAAAAACCCCCCTCCGGCGTTTAAGGTTAGGATGCCCGGAGAAGGAGAGTTTCATTAATCCTATAAAACCCTGGCCGTACCTTTGTAGATAAGTCCCCTTAGCCCGTCCACAGTTACAGTTTCGCCGTCCGGCAGGCGTACGGAAGCCCCCTCCACTCCCACGATCACTGGTTTGCCGAACTCCAGGCAAACGATAGCAGCATGGGAGGTCAGGCCGCCCACCTCTGTTACAACAGCCCCTGCCTTTTGGATCGCTGGGATGTAATCACTATCGGTGTCTATTGTCACGAGGATGTCACCTGTCTGCACCTTTTCCAGGGCCTCCCGGGCGGTTCGGGCAAGCCGCACAGGGCCTGTTACTGCCTTGCTGCCGATGCCGGTGCCGCGAGCAAGGATATCGCCCACCGTTAAAACACGGATCAGGTTTGTTGTGCCCGGCACTCCCACCGGCACGCCAGCTGTTAAAACAACGAGATCGCCGCCTTTAATGAGGCCTGCCTTTAAGGAGGCCTCGACGGCAGTGGACATCATTTCATCCGTGCTTCTTTTTGACATTGCCAGGAGTGGCTGGACACCCCAGATCAAGGCCAGTTTCCGCATCACACTGGCATGGGGCGTGACCGCCACAACCGGTGCCTGAGGCCGGTATTTTGAAACCATCCTGGCGGTATGGCCGGACTCAGTCGATGTAATAATTGCTGCCGCTCCCAGGTCCTGGGCAGTGGCGCAGCTGGCGTAGCTGATGGCATCTGTGACCGTGCGCTGGGAAGCGAACCTCTTTTCAGCAAGGATTTCACCGTAATGCAGGGCGGCTTCCGCCCGCTCGGCGATCCGGGCCATAGTCCTGACGGCCTCCACGGGATATTTGCCCACCGCCGTTTCCCCCGAAAGCATCACCGCGTCTGTTCCGTCAAAGATGGCGTTGGCCACATCGCTGGCCTCCGCCCGGGTGGGCCGCGGATTATGGATCATCGATTCCAGCATCTGGGTAGCTGTCACCACCGGCTTACCGGAACGGTTGCAGAGTTTAATTATAGTTTTTTGCACCAGGGGGACCTCTTCCACCGGTATTTCCACACCGAGGTCCCCCCTGGCTACCATAACCCCATCTGAAACCTTGACGATTTCTTCCAAGTTTTGTACTGCTTCCCTGTTCTCGATCTTGGAAATAATATCTATTTGGGCACCGCCCTCTTCCAAAACTTTGCGAATCTCCAGGACATCAGCGGCTTTTCTGACAAAGGAAGCAGCTAAAAAATCAAAGTTATGTTCGATCCCGAACTTGATATCCTCAATATCCTTATCTGTTAAAGCCGGCAGGTTCAACTTTACCCCCGGCACATTGACGCCCTTCTGGCTGGTAATTTTGCCGCCATTCACAACCCGGCAGAGGATCTCCTTTTCCAGAACGCTGAGAACCTCAAGCTCGATTAAGCCGTCGTCCAGGAGGATCGTATCCCCTTTCCGGATATCCCCGGGCAGGCCGCCGTAGGTAACGGGAATACGCTCCCTGTCCCCCTTGATCACTTCCGTGGTGAGGGTCACCCGGGCACCTTGCTCAAGATAGACCGGTTCTTCCTTGAAAAAGCCCAGGCGGATTTCCGGCCCTTTGGTATCCAGCATTAGAGCCACATTTTTTTCAGTCTCTTCCGCAGCCCGGCGGATCATGGCAATGCGCCGGGCATGTTCTTCATGGGTTCCGTGGGAAAAATTCAGGCGGGCCACGTTCATACCGGACAAAAGCAACCCTTTGAGGATTTTCAAATCATCGCTGGCAGGGCCGATGGTACAGACAATCTTGGTTTTGCGCAAAACCAAAACCCCCTTCAAATTGACAGGACCCCGGCCAGGTTGTACATGTCCAGGTCGATTGTCCTGGTCTGGGTCAGGGCTTCTTCGATATCCAGGGCCACCAATTGCCCTGCCTTGATCCCCACCATCTTCCTCTTTTCTCCGGCCATGAGCAGTTCAACCGCCCTCGCACCCAGGCGGCTGGCCATAATCCTATCGGTGGCAGTGGGCGAGCCTCCCCTCTGGAGGTGTCCCAGAATCGTAACCTTTGTGTCGAAGCCGGTGCGTTCCTTGATCCTCTGCCCAATTTCCAGGGCGTTTGCCGCACCTTCGGCCACCACAATAATGCTGTGCAGTTTGCCGCGACGGTAGCCCCGCATCAGGCGCTCGCAGATGTCATCAAAGTCGAAAGGTCGCTCCGGAATCAGGATGGACTCGGCACCTCCGGCCAGCCCCGCGGCAAGCGCAATAAATCCGTGCTTCCTGCCCATAACTTCAACAATGAAAGTGCGCTCGTGGGAAGTAGCCGTATCCCTGATTTTGTTGATGGCTTCCACTACTGTATTTACAGCGGTATCAAAGCCGATGGTCTGGTCCGTTCCCGGGATATCATTATCGATTGTACCCGGCACTCCAACAACCGGCAGGTTATATTCCAGGTTAAACTGATGCGCACCCCGAAAGGAACCGTCGCCTCCTATGACGACGAGTCCTTGCAGGCCAAACCGTTTTACATTCTCATAAGCCCGGGCCCGGCCCTCCGGGGTAAGAAATTGCTCCGAACGGGCAGTGCGCAGGATGGTGCCGCCCCGGTGAATGATATCCGCCACCGAACCGAGGTTCATCGGCGCCATATCCGCTTCGATAAAACCGTTAAAGCCACGGTTTATCCCAATGACTTCCATTCCGTGGTAGATGGCCTTGCGTACCACGGCCCTGATACAGGCATTCATGCCCGGTGAATCCCCGCCGCTAGTTAACACGGCGATCCTCTGCAAGTGATTTACCTCCCTGTAACCTGCCTTATTATGAGCTATGGCTTATGAAAAAATTAGACCAGATATGCCTGTCCCATAGTCCGGAACTTGTTGTACCTGTTTTTTATCAGTATCTCCGGGTCGATTGACACTAATTCATCCAGGCATTCAGATATTGCCTGACCCAAATTCTGGGCAGCTGCCTCGGGATCACGGTGCGCGCCTCCCAGGGGCTCGGGCACGATCCTGTCAACCACACCCAGCTCAAAGACATCCTGGGCGGTAATTTTGAAAGTTCCAGCAGCCTCTTTGTACCGGCTGGCATCCTTCCACAGGATACTGGAATAACCCTCTGGTGAGATAACCGAATAAATTGTATGCTCCAGCATCAAGACCCTGTCTCCCACACCGAAAGCCAGAGCGCCGCCGCTACCTCCCTCCCCAATTACCACCGCAATAATGGGCGTTCTGAGGTTAACCATGGTCAGAATACTCCGGGCAATGGCTTCGAACTGGCCCCTTTCCTCCGCGCCCATGCCGGGATAGGCCCCTGGTGTGTCAATAAAACAAATCAAGGGTCGTTTAAACTTCTCAGCCTGCTTCATCAGGCGCATGGCCTTGCGGTAACCCTCGGGATGAGCCATGCCGAAATTCCGGGCCAGGTTTTCTTTGGTGTCCTTCCCTTTCAAATGACCTATAACGGTCACCGCGCGTCCCCGAAAACGGCCGATCCCGCCCAACACCGAGGGATCGTCCCCGTAGAGCCGGTCTCCAAACAATTCGTAAAATTGAGTAAACAGGTATTTAATATAATCATAGACATTGGGCCGTTCCGGGTGCCTGGCAATGAGAACCTTCTGCCAGGCATCAAGATTACTGTATATGGACTCTTTTACTTCCCTGGCCCGCTTTTCCAGGATGGCGATCTCATTTGTCAGGTCAATACCCTTTTCCCTGGAAAACTTCCGCAGTTCAGTAATTTTTATTTCCAGTTCCTCAATGGGTTTTTCAAATTCCAGAATAGCCGGCATTGGATCTATAACTCCTCCCGCAAATGTAAATCCAGAAGTTCGATCAGAGTAGCTCTCAACTGGGGTCTGGGAACAATCATGTCCACAAAACCGTGCTGCTTTAAAAATTCCGCCCGCTGGAAGCCCTCCGGCAACTTCTGACGAATGGTCTGTTCGATAACCCGTTGCCCGGCAAAACCGATTAATGCCCCGGGCTCGGCAATAATAAGATCACCCAGGGCAGCAAAACTTGCACTAACACCACCCGTGGTTGGATCAGTCAGGACCGAAATATAGAGCTGGCCTGCTTCCTCCAGTCTGGCCAGGGCTCCGACGGTCTTGGCCATTTGCATCAAGGAAAGGATACCCTCCTGCATCCTGGCTCCTCCGGAAGCTGAAAAGATTATCAAAGGCTTGCGGCCGGCAGCAGCAGCCTCAATGGCCCTGGTGATCTTTTCACCCACAACGGAACCCATGCTCCCCATCATGTAACGGGAGTCCATAACCACTATCACAACAGGATAGCCGCCAACAGATCCCTCTCCGGTTACCACTGCCTCATTGAGCCCGGTGTTCTTTACAGCGGAGACCAGCTTGCTTTCATAATCAGGTAAATTAAAGGGGTTGACCGGAAGCATGTCGGCATCCATTTCTCTAAAGCTGCCCTCGTCCAGAGTCATCGCTATCCGCTCGTAAGCGGGGACCCTGAAATGGTAGCCGCACTTGAGGCACACCCTGTGGTTACGCTCCAGCTCTTTATTGAATAAGATTTCATTGCAACTTGGGCACTTCACCCAAACTCCCTCCGGAATATCTCTGTTCTCCGAATCAGGCTGTACGGTTACATATTTTTGCTTGCGAAAAAAATCCAAAACCAACTATAGCACCTCTTTAAAAGTTTACTGCCATAAAAAACAATTTATCATGAGCTTTTAACTTCTATAACAATAATTTATGTTTAACTATTGCCTCAAAAGCTTCTTCTCTTTATAAATTTGATAACTCCTGACAATAAATTCTTTCCTGAGCAATGTATTACTTACATTCTGCTCACATTTATTACTAATTTCCAAAACCACAATTTTTAGACTTCAATGGTATTGATAATCTCCAGAGCCTCGTCCACTTCTGACTCCGGTACCAGGATTTCAACAGAACAAGAGTTATTGGCCTGTGGCAGCCCGATGGTCCTCAATTTTACCAGAAACCCCTCTGCAGTAAGCATTTTTTCCAGCTTTTCAGCTTCTTTTTGATTGGGTGCAATATATACCACCGTCCACACAGCTAAGCCTCCCCTATCGTTTTGCCTTGCCTAATAAGGTCATTCTACCTAATCCAGGAAGATTCCTCTTATCAACTAAGACAAGTATATCCAGAGCTATCGCCCTGGATACTGTATTTACTCATCTGTCCGGAGCCTGCCGTGCTTGGTCAGCACCTCCACACGCCCCCGGATTTTAATAGCAGAGGTATGCTCCGTGAACTGGGCGATCATAACCTCGCCTTTATCAAGCTTTTCCGAGTGGTGGAACTTGGTGTCCTTGCCTCGGGTCAACCCGATAATGGTAACACCGTTTTCCAGTGCTTTTATTACAACATATTCGCTTGCAATATCGCTAATATTTTGCAACAAAGTTCACCTCTTAAAATATTCCCTTTTTATTACAAAACAATCATAACATAGGGTAGATACTTTTACAAGCGCCTGCCTTTCTAGTATTTTACATCCAATCACCAGAATTATTTTTTGCAAGGGCGGCCGGCGTTATGGGCAATTTTTGCCGCTG
Organism: Pelotomaculum sp. DTU098; assembly: GCA_001512635.1. GTDB lineage: Bacteria > Bacillota > Desulfotomaculia > Desulfotomaculales > Pelotomaculaceae > DTU098. Next base: position 12,003 of record LFSA01000024.1, read on the forward strand.
CTGCCGAGGCTATGCCTGCTACAAGGTCGTCCATAAAGGTGTTTACTTTATTAATCTTATTATCATTTAGTTTACCAATGACACCGACCTTCTCTTTATCCAGGTAGCCGAAGCTGGTTGTTCCGATGGTCCCGTAGATATTTGCTATTCCCAGCCCCAGAACTTCATCAATACCGTACAGGAGGTTATCGGTCTGAATGATCTCTTGAAGCGGTGACGGGAGCTTTTTTTCCTCTGCCAGGATGTCCAGAGCCGCTCCGGTGAGCACGGCAAACTGGACTTCCCGCTTGCTTAAAACAGCAGTTACAACCTCTACACAGTGCTCCAGGGTCAGTTCCGGAACAAAACACTTTTGCAAGTCGAAAACAATTTGTGCAATCTCATGCAGGTATACTCCTCGCTCCTGCAGCAGTGCCGCCATCTCTTTGCTCATATTAGCCTCCTATAATAACTTATACCTTCAAAATTATATGCGGCGCCTGGTTTGGACTTGATGGGTTGCAAAATATAAAGTTTATCCTTACAATTCCAGAATGCTAAAGAACTTCTTCGCTTTTTTCACACCCTTTTCTCTGGAATCAACAGCGACAGTAGAATTAGAGGCCTTTGCGGCAACAGGAATCTCCTGTAAACTCTTTGAATCGCATTCAAGGGGCTGCTGGTTTACAGTCTTTGGTGGAACAGTACTGCTGGCTGAACCGTCAGTCCCATCCCCGGGCATCTCCGATATTCTTTTAATTTTAACCCCGGAACTCCCTAAAAGCTCCTCCAGCCTGCCCACAACCGGCCCGGACAGGTCCACCCAGAACTCTTCACCCGTCTTAATCACTCTTCTTTCTTTTACAAAATGCAGGTAAACAGGGCATCCTCCCCTGAAGTTGCTCAGAATAACCTGCACCTGGTCCAGCAGGGGCGAATGCAGGCTGTCGATCTTTAAGTGAAGTTCTCCCCCCAGGTGGCAGTCAAGGGTGGAGATCTCTTCCCCGATGATCTTGACATCTTCCCCGTTTCCGCTGCACCGGCCCTTTACCAGAACCACTTCGTCCTTGCGGATGGCCAGTTGACTCTGAAGGTAAACCCGGGGGAAGACGACAACCTCCACCGTGCCGGTCAGGTCCTCCAAAGTCAAGAAAGCCATACTATCCCCTTTTTTCGTATTGATTTTCTTAACTCCGGTGATCATCCCCCCCAGCACTACGGCACTGTCCTCAGCCAGTTCGGAAATCTCCGCCGCACTACTGGTGCAGAGCCTGTTCAGGGCGCTACGGTACTGGTCCAGAGGGTGGCCACTGATATAAAGACCCAGGACTTCCTTTTCCATGGCCAGCATTTCGTCCTCAGGAAACTCAGGCAGATCCGGCAGGCTGATGCTGACTACCTCCCGTGCCCTTTCACCCATCAGGTCCAGCAGGGAAATCTGCCCGTTTTCCCTCTCGCGCTGGGACTGCTGGGCCAGGGCCAGACCCTGGTCCACAGCCGCCATCAACTGGGCCCTGCGATGGCCAAGGGAGTCAAAGGCGCCGCACCTGATCAGGCTTTCCAGGACCCGCCGGTTGACCACCTTCGGATCCAGGCGCCTGCAGAAATCTACGAAACTATTAAAAGGCCCGCCCGCTTCCCTGACCCTGATAATGGACTCCACTGCTCCCAGGCCGACATTTTTTACAGCCGCCAGGCCGAAGCGAATCTTGGCCCCGGCTACCGTAAAGCTTTCCTTACTTTCGTTTACATCAGGTGGCAGGACTTCGATTCCCATTCTCCGGCATTCCTCGATATAAGCTGCCACTTTGTCCGTATTGTCTTTTACGGAAGTCAGAAGGGCAGCCATATAATGAAGGGGATAATTGGCCTTCAGGTAAGCGGTATGGTAAGTAATCATGGCATAGGCTGCCGAGTGAGATTTATTAAAGCCGTAGCCTGCAAAATACTCCATCAAATCAAAAATCTGGCCGGCAATATCCTTGTCGACCCCGTTATTAACAGCGCCCTCTATAAATTGGGCGCGCAGGCCAGCAATAATTTCCGGCTTTTTTTTGCCCATAGCCCGGCGCAGCATATCCGCCTGGCCCAAAGTAAAACCGGCAAGGTCGCTGGCAATACGCATAACCTGCTCCTGGTAAAGAATAACCCCGTAGGTGTCCTTTAAAATGGGTTCCAGCCTGGGGTGAAGGTAAGTTGTCTTGTTGAGGCCGTGCTTGTTTTTGATAAAATCAGCAACCATGCCGCTGCCCAGGGGCCCGGGCCGGTACAGGGCCACCAGGGCCACAATGTCTTCAAAAACCTCAGGTTTGAGGTCCCGCAAGATGCTCCTCATACCGCTGCTTTCCAGCTGGAACACCCCTGCTGCTTCGCCCCTGGACAACATCTCATAGGTAGCCTGGTCGTCCAGGGGAATTTTATCTATGTCGATCCTTTCGCCGGTGCTTTCAGCAACGAGCTTTACAGCATCACTGATTACGGTCAAGGTCCGAAGGCCCAGCAGGTCCATTTTCAACAGGCCCAATTCCTCCACCGTATCTTTGGCAAACTGGGTGGTCACTGGACCGTCGGAAGCTTTGTATAATGGGAGATAATGGGTCAGCGGCTCCTTCGTAATCACCACGGCAGCGGCATGGGTGGAAGCGTGCCTGGGCATGCCCTCCAGGGCGGCCGCCGTGTCGATCAGTTTCCTGATCTCCGCATTCTGCTCGTAGATTTCTTTCAATTCCGGCGCTTCGTTCAGGGCTTTTTCAATGGTAACGTTCAATTCCGGCGGCACCATCTTGGCCACCCTGTCCACTTCACCGTAAGGCATGTTCAGCGCCCGCCCCACGTCCCGGATAGCTGCCCGGGCCGCCATGGTCCCAAAGGTGATGATCTGGGCAACCTTGTCAGCGCCGTATTTTTGCACTACGTAGTCAATTATTTCACCCCGGCGCTCAAAGCAGAAGTCAATATCAATATCCGGCATGGACACCCTTTCGGGGTTTAAAAACCGTTCGAAAAGCAAGCCGTACTTCAAAGGATCGATATTGGTAATCCCCAGGCTGTAGGCTACCAGACTGCCGGCGGCAGAACCGCGGCCCGGTCCCACCGGAATCCCTTTTTGCCTGGCAAAATGGATAAAGTCCCAGACTATTAAGAAATAGGCTGAATAGCCCATCTGCTTGATAACTCCCAGCTCAAAGGCCAGGCGCTGCTTGATTTCCTCGCTCAGTTCACCATATATCCTGCGGGCACCCTGATAGCAAAGCTCTTCCAGGTAGGTGTCGGCGTTGTAGCCTTCTGGCACGGCATAATGGGGCAAAAAATATTTGCCGAATTCCAGCTCAACGTTGCATCGTTCGGCAATTTCCACCGTGTTGTTTATGGCTTCCGGCAATTCCCCAAAGAGAAGGTTCATTTCCCGGGGACTTTTTAAATATAGCTCTTCGGACTGGAATTTCATCCGTCCGGGGTCGTCTACACTCTTACCGGTCTGAATAGCTAAGAGCACATCCTGGATTGCGGCATCCTCCCGCTGCACGTAGTGGACGTCGTTTGTGGCTACCAGTGGGATACCCATTTCCCTGTGGATTTTCACCAGCTCCCGGTTGGCTATCCTCTGTTCCTCGAAACCGTGGTCCTGGATCTCCAGGAAAAAGTTATCCGGACCGAAGATTTCCCGGTAAATCCCGGCGGCCTGCCGGGCCTGGTCGGGCTGTCCTTGCAGCACTTTAGAAGCCACCTCCCCGGCGATACACCCGCTCAGGGCGATCAGCCCCCTGCTGTTCGCGGCAAGCACTTCCTTGTCCAGCCTGGGCTTGTAGTAAAATCCCTGCGTGAAGCTCAGGGAGACCAGGTTCAACAGGTTGCGGTAACCCTCCTGGTTTTCAGCCAGGAGAACCAGGTGGTACAGGTTGTCGTCCAACTTAGGAGTGCGCTGGGACATACTGCGGGGCGCCACATAAACCTCGCAGCCCAGAACGGGCTTGATCATAGCCTTTTTGCAGGCCTTGTAGAAGTCAACCACTCCGTACATGGCTCCGTGGTCGGTGATAGCCAGGGCAGGCATCTCCATCTCTTTGGCTTTGCTTACTGCATTATTAATTCTGGCCGCTCCGTCCAAGAGACTGTATTCCGAGTGAAGATGCAAATGAACAAACAAACGGCCGTCACCTCTTAACTAAACTTTAAAGTATTAAACTTATAAACTCATTACACCTTAGGGAGTTATTCTTTTTTAAAACCGGAAACTCCTTCAGTCAATTAGTCTCATCTTACCAGGAACCTTCATAACCAGGTCAAAGGTTGAATTAAAACCTTTTCTTACCATCAAAAACGACTGAAATAACAATAATAACAAGAAGAATAAGTACAGGCATTCCCCAATTAACCCGCTTAAAGTCGCCGTTAATCCCGGGATGAGGGAAGTGCAACAGAGCCCTCGGCGCCAGGTTTAAACCAAATCTGCCCACTGCCCCCCGGTGATCCTTTCCAACTGTTCCATAGTCACGGGCAGGGCGGAATTTGGTGTACCGGCAGCAGCATAAACAACCGGAAAACGGTGCATGGTTTCGTCCAGCAGGATGGGCAGCTTATCAGGCAGCGCCACCGGGCAAACACCCCCTACCGGGTAGCCGGTTACGTGCTCAACTGTCTCGGGATCAGCCATCTTTACCTTGGATGCTCCAAGAAGCCGTTTCAGTTTTCCTGTTTTAATCTTTTTGTCGCCGCTGGCCACAACCAGTACGGGCTGCCCGTCAGCCAGGAACACAATTGTTTTGGCAATCTGACCAACCTCTACACCCAGGGCTTTAGCAGCCAATTCGCATGTGCGGGTACTCTCTTCAAACTCGATAATCTTCAGGCCCATATTGTATTGATCCAGGTAGGACTGGACCTTTTCAATGACGCTCATAGAAAAATCCCCCTCTTTTATCATTTCAAGGGGGATTATATCAGAATTCTTTCCAGAAGAACAAGAATACCATCTCAAAATGCAGAGATGTTTCCTTAAGTTTCCCATGTCTGAAACCAGGAATTATAGTAAATAAGTTAAAGGGTTTTGTTTTGCAGCTTTTCAGCATTTGTGGTTCTTTTATGGATTATTTTAAGCCCGGAAAACCCTGCTGCCTCAGCGCCTCATACAGGACCACGGCCACTGAATTGGCCAGGTTCAGGGAACGTGCTCCCTCTCTCATTGGTATCCGGACCTGGTTTTCCGGAAATGTGTTTAAAATCTCCAAAGACAGCCCCTTGGTTTCCTTACCAAAAACCAGAAATGAATCCCTTTCGTATTGCACGGATGTGTAAGAGCGGGGTGCTTTCGTTGTAACAAGATAAAAACTGTGGCCTGAATATTTTTGCACGACTTCGAAAAAACTATCATAATAGTGGATTGTTAGAAGGTGCCAGTAATCCAGGCCGGCACGCTTGAGGTATTTATCCTCCGTGGAAAAACCCAGGGGACGGACCAGGTGCAGGGTGGAGCCTGTGACGGCGCAGGTCCGGGCAATGTTGCCGGTGTTGGTGGGAATTTCAGGCTCAACCAGGACGATGTTC